>NZ_JAZGLW010000001.1:1213632-1517040 GCF_036409155.1 Mycobacterium sp. 050128
CCGAGATCATCCACCAGCAGCTGGACATCCCTGAGCAGTTCACAATCCTGTGCGGCTTATCGGTCGGCTACCCGGATCCGGACTTTCCCGCCAACAAGATTCGCCTGGGCCGCGAACCAATCGAGAAGAACGTGGTGTTCGTCGAGGATTAGATATTCGCTGTGGCATTACGCTCGGCGCCGGCCAACGCCCCGCCGGCCGAACCCCTAGAACAAGTCCTTGTGGTTCACGTCGGTGATCAGCCCGCCGTCCATGATGAACTCGCTGCCGGTCGAGTAGGACGACTCGTCGCTGGCCAGGAACAGGATGAACGTCGCGACCTCCCGTACCTCCCCGGGCCGGCCAAGCGGGATGGTGACCATGTCCTCGGGCAGATGCTTGGTCATCGGGGTCTTGATGAAGCCGGGATGCACGGAGTTGACCCGGATGTTGTGGGGTGCCAGCTCGAGGGCGGCCGACTTGGCGAGGCCGCGCACTCCCCACTTGGACGCGACGTAGGGGTGCACCATGGGCGCACCGCGCAGGCCCTCGATCGAGGACACGTTGATGATCGAGCCGCCGCCGGCCGCGATCATCGGCTCGACGGCCACCCGCATGCCCAGGAAGGTCCCGGTCAGGTTGACGTCGATGACCTTCTGCCACTTGGCCAGGTCAAAGCTCTTGAGCGGGCCGAGCGCGACGGTGCCGGCGTTGTTGACCAGCACGTTGAGCTTGCCGAATTCACCGATCGCGGTGGCGACCGCGGCATCCCACTGGTCGGGCTGCGTCACGTCGAGGTGGACATAGCGAGCGGAGTCGCCGATCTCGTCCGCCAGCGCCTTGCCCTGGTCGTCGAGGATGTCGCCGATCACCACCTTGGCGCCCTCTTCGACGAGCAGGCGCGCGTCTTCGGCACCCATGCCACCCGCGGCGCCACTGATCAGTGCAACTTTTCCGTCTACCCGACCCACGGAGGGTCTCCTTTCGTTAGGTGGTCACCAAAGTGCTTGGTGCGTAAAGACCTTTGCCCGTGACGAGCGGTAGATCGAGGGTGGTCCGGATGCCGGGCGGCGCGGCGATCACGGCCGGGATCGCGTTGACGACGCGGCCCGCGGCACCGGCGATCGCGGCGTGGTTGTGGTCGCCCTTGCGGCTGCTCGGAACGATGTCGACGGCGTAGGACGGCTCACCGGTGATCTCCACACGGTAAGAGCCGTCGCCGGAGGCGGGCTGGGGCAGGTCGGGCCGCAGGTCGGGCCGCAGCCGGGTGACGTGCTCGATGACGATCGCGGGGTGGCCCTTGACCATGCCGCGGATCTCGAACTGCAGGACGGCCACCGTGCCCTTGGCCACGTGGCCGACCGCGATGTCGAAGTCCTCCGGCGCCGGTTCGCGCTGGTACGACTCGGTGATTGCGTCGACCTCGAGGCCAAGTCCGGCGGCCAGCTGACGGATCGCGGTACCCCAGGCGATGCTGAGGATGCCCGGTTGCAGCAACATCGGGATCTCGTCCATCGGCTTGGCGAACCCCATGTAGTCCATGACCTCGGTCCCGTTGTACGACGAGTAGTCGTGAATCTCCATGCAGCGCACCTGCTCGATGCGCTGGCAGGTCCCGGCGAGGGCGAACGGGATCAGGTCGTTGGCGAAGCCTGGGTCGACACCGCTGATGAAGATGCTCGAATCGCCTTGCTGGGCAGCATCTTCCACACGGGCGATGTATTTGTCGGGCATCACGCCCCACGGGTATTGCAGCAGCCCGGGCGACGACCCGACGACATTGACGCCGGCGGCAAGGATGCGCATCACGTCGGCCATCGCGTCGGGCAGCCGGGTGTCGCCCATCGCGCAGTAGACGACGCAATCGGGCTTGTCGGCAATGATGGCGTCCAGGTCGTTGACGGCCCGGATGCCGGTGACCGTGGGGGTATCCAGGCCGACGCCGCACAGTTCCCCGGCGTCGCGGCCCACCTTCTCCGGCGTGGACACGTTGACGCCGGTCAGTTCGAACTGCGGATTGGCGATCAGCTGGGCCAGGGCCAGGCCTCCGACATTTCCGGTACCGACGTGCGCGACGCGGATCGCCATCTTCAGTCTCCGTCCCATGCAGCCTTGGAAAACTTTTCCAGACACTAGTCCACTATTTTTGGGCCGCCTACCGGGGTCTTGCGGGGCTGGGAGCGCGATCGGTCGCGAGCGTAAACCCAGTGCGAAAATTCGGGCGCAATCTCGCCGTGTGCTTAGGCTCACGAGCGGAAGGGTCGCCGCCTCGAGAATGGAACGCCGATGACTCAGCGCGAAGATGTCCAATTCGCCTCCGGTGACGACCGGATCAGCGCGTGGCTCTATCGGCCCTCCGGTGTGGGCGACGTACCGCTGTTGGTGATGGCGCACGGCCTGGGCGGGGTGCGCACCATGCGCCTCGATGCCTACGCCGAGCGGTTCAGCGCAGCGGGCTATGCCTGCCTGGTTTTCGACTACCGCAACTTCGGCGACAGCGAGGGTCGGCCGCGGCAAGTCCTCGACATCGATATGCAGCTGGCCGATTGGGCCGCCGCGGTGGCCTATGCCCGCACCCTCGACGGTATCGATCACGATCGAATCGCGTTGTGGGGTACGTCTTTTGCTGGTGGTCATGTGATAACCACGGCCGCCCGGCTGCCGGGTATCGCCGCGGTAGTCGCGCAGTGCCCGTTCACCGACGGCCTCGCGTCGGCGCGCGCGATCTCGAATCCGGTAGCCGCCGGACGCATTGCCGCGCGGGCGATCCGTGACGTCGTCGGCGCCCGGCTGGGCCGGCCTCCGGTGATGATCGCCACGGCGGGCAGGCCCGGAGACGTCGCGTTGATGAATACGCCCGACTCGTATGAGGGCTACCTGCGGCTGGTCCCCGACGGTGTCGAACTGCGCAACGAGATCGCCGCGCGCATCACGATGAAGGTCTTCACCTATCGGCCCGGCCTGCTCACCCCGAAGGTCAGCTGCCCAATCCTGTTCTGCGTGTGCGAATACGATTCGCTGGCGCCCGCGGACGCGACCCTGCGCCACGCGGCCAAGGCGCCGCGCGGCGAGGTGCACACCTACCCCGAGGGCCATTTCGAGATCTACGTCGACGACGCTTTCGAGCGGGTGGTCGCCGATCAGCTCGCCTTCCTCGACAAGCATCTGAAATCTGAGTAGTCCTACCCTGTCCGGGGCAGCGGGCGCTTTCGCATGCTGGGACACATGGAAATTCCCAATGGCATCTCGAAGAACACCCCCGCCTTTTTCATTCAGGCCGCGATCGCGTTCGGAGTCAGCTTCGTCAGCGCGCTCGGCGGGATCTTCTATCTCCCGCTCGACGCATGGCAGCGGCTCTTCCTCGGCATCACCGTGTTGTTCCTCGTCTCCAGCGCGTTCACCCTGGCAAAGGTGATCCGCGATCAGCAAGAGGCGGCGACCGTGCGGGTGCGGCTGGATGAGGCGCGCATGGAGAAGCTGTTCGCCGAACACAATCCGTTCACCGCCGCGACCTGATCCCTGGCGCGCCCGCGCCGATTTATGCTGAGCGCGATGACGCGCCCCAATCCCGATCCGACGGCGCCGCTGTGGCGCGCGGCGCAGGTGTTTCGGCTGCTGAGTTGCCTTTACGCGCTGGGCTTTCAGATCGCCATCAACCCGGACCTGCGCCGGCCCGCGCTGGGTTGGGTGTTGTTCGCGGTGCTGCTCGGCTGGAGCGCGGTCTGCGCGTTCGCCTACTTGCGCGGGTTCGGCCGAAGGCCGGCGTGGGTGGTCGCCGAGATCGTGGTCGTCGTAGCGCTGATGTGGTCTAACCGGGTGGTCACGTTCGATCACTGGGCCTCGGAAAACCAGACCTGGCCCACGACGTTGTGGGCCAGCAATCCGACGATCTCGGCCGCGATCCAGCTCGGTCCCGTCCGCGGGATGCTGACCGGGCTGGTGGTGATGGCCACCAATTTCGCGGTCAAGAATTACTTCGACCTCAACATGAGCCACAACGCCACGATCATCATCGAGCTGGCGATCGGCATGGCCATCGGTTTGGCCGCTCAAACCGCGCGACGCGCCCACGCCGACCTGCAACGCGCCGCTCAGCTGTCCGCCGCGGTTCAAGAGCGCGAGCGGCTGTCCCGCGAGGTGCATGACGGCGCCATCCAGGTGCTGGCGCTGGTCGCCAAGCGCGGACACGAAATCGGCGGTCCCACAGCAGAATTAGCCGACTTGGCCAGTGAGCAGGAACGCGCGCTGCGCCGATGGGTCACCTCCACCGGCATCGACGAGTACGGGGACCGCGCGACGATCGATCTGCGCACGCTGCTGCGCCACCGAGAATCCGATCGCGTATCGCTGAGCGTGCCGGGGACCGCGGTGGCGTTGCCGCGCCGGGTGGCCGCCGAGCTCGATGCCGCGGTGGGCAATGCCTTGGACAACGTGGCGGCGCACGCGGGCGCGGGCGCCCACGCGTTCGTGCTGCTGGAAGATCTGGGCGATGCGGTGACGGTCAGCGTGCGCGACGACGGCGTAGGCATCGCCGACGGCCGGCTGGAGGAAGCCGCCCAACAGGGACGCCTCGGGGTCTCGAAATCGATTGTGGGACGGCTGGCTTCGCTGGGCGGCAGTGCCCGGCTGCACAGCCGCCCAGGTGAAGGCGCGGAGTGGGAACTGTGCGTGCCGCGCGACGGGGGGATCACATGACCGAGGACACCGCGGCGACGGTGATGGTGGTGGACGACCATCCGATCTGGCGCGACGCGGTGGCCCGCGACCTCGCCGAGGGCGGATTCAACGTGGTCGCCACCGCGGACAGTGTGGCCGCCGCCCGGCGGCGGGCGGCCGTGGTCAGGCCGGATGTCGTGGTGATGGACATGCGCCTGTCCGACGGCGACGGCGCGCAGGCAACGGCCGAGGTGTTGGCGGTCTCACCCTCGTCGCGCGTGTTGGTGCTCTCGGCATCCGATGAACGCGACGACGTCCTCGAGGCCGTCAAGGCCGGCGCCACCGGCTACCTCGTCAAGAGCGCCTCGAAAGCCGAACTGGCAGAAGCCGTCGAAGCCACCGCGGCGGGGCGGGCCGTGTTCACCCCCAGCCTGGCCGGACTGGTGCTCGGCGAGTATCGGCGCATCGCCCGGAGCAAGGGCTCAGGGCCGGCCGGCCCCAGACTGACCGAGCGCGAGACCGAGGTGTTGCGCCATGTGGCAAAGGGGTTGTCGGCCAAGCAGATTGCCGAACGACTGTCGTTGAGCCACCGCACCGTCGAAAACCACATCCAAGCGACCTTCCGAAAGCTGCAAGTCGCCAATCGCGTGGAGTTGACCCGCTACGCGATCGAGCACGGGCTGGACGGCGAGCCCTAGGCCGGGTACGGCCGCGGTGCGGGTCGCGAAACAACAAGTCCCACAGCCGATATCGTCGTAGCGAGGGCACAGGCGAAGATGGTCCACGCCACCGGATCGGTGGGCAGCCCCGCCATGGTTTTGCCGAACACCAGCGTGGCGGAGACGAGATGTGTCACCAGCAGCAGACCCGCCAGCACGCCCGAAACGGAGGCGACCAGGGTGAACCAGATGCCGGCCCGGCGGCCGCACAGCACCAGGACCGCGCCGATGAAGAGCCCCGCCGCGGCGACCGCCTCGAGCAAGCCGACCGCAAGCAGGCCGACCCCCAACGGCCCCACCAACAGCAGCGGCGACAAAAAGCCAAGGCCGCGAACCAGTTTCGACAGCTCGAGATCGCAGGCGGCAAAGCCCAGCCCGTTCACCGCGGAGCCGACGAGGCCGAGCAACCCGACGACGATGGTGGCCGGCGACTGCTGCAGGGATTTCACGACCGATCCCGGCCGGATGCGGCGAGCGCGCGAGCGCCCAACAGGGCGACGACCATCGTCGTGACGCACATCAGTCCATCGTCCTTCAGCCCCCACTTGATCGAGGCCAGGGTCGCCACTGCGGCGACGCACAGCAGTAGGCCCGCCGCCACACCCCGGCCGACCGAGGTGATGGCCGGCGCGCCGTCCCAGCCGGCCAGCGGGTTGTTCTCCAGCGGCCGCAGCGCCAGGAACAGCACCGCCACCATGGCGATCATCAGGAGCAGTTGCATCACGCTGATGGCCAGGTAGTCGGACTGGCCGGGGTAGCGCGGGTGCCCGGTCAGATCGAAGAGCAGGTGCATGCCGAGCAGGGCGGGCATGTGCCACAGGTACAGCGTCATCGCCCCGGAGTTGCCGAGCGCGGTCCACCACCACACGCGTGGCCGTCGCACCCATCGGGTGATCGCGGGCATTGCCGCGATGGCCAGCGCACTCAGGACGATGGCGTGGCCGGCCTGCAGCAGCGACGGCGGGCTGGTGTTGGACAGTCCGTGATGCCCGGTGCCGACCAGGCTGACTTCGTAGGGCCCCCAGCACACCAGGGCGACGTCGACCGCGAACGCGACCGCGGCCGTCAGCAGCGCGGCACGCCCGGGCAGCAGGCCGCGCCGGTACGCGACACCGAACATCGCAGGGATGAGCCAGACCGCCATGTTGAGGTAGCCCAGCGCCGATGCGGCCGGGTAGTGCAGCCGGACGAAGTCGATGGCGGCGATCGCGCCGTAGACCGCGGCCACCCCCACAACGAAACGGGTGCGGGTGGTGATCCGGGCCATGGCCGGCATCGCGGCCAGCACCAGCACGTAGGCGCCGAGGAACCACAGCAGCTGGATGCTGACACCGGCGACCGGTTGGTAAATGTGTTGGGGCAGAACAGGATATAACAGAGTGAGCGCGACCGCCCAGAATCCGAGGTAGTAGAACACCGGCCGGAACAGCCGGGTACAGCGTTTCATCAGCCAGCCGCCCCAGTTGATCCCGGGCCGCCAGGACGACAGGCCCGCGGCGGCACCGGCGAAGAAGAACAGCGGCATGATCTGGAAGATCCAGGTGAGCGCCTGAAACACCACCGAGGTGGTCAGCAGGTTGTCCCAGATCAGCACGTGGTTGCGGATGACGCTGATGGCCATCACGGTGTGACCGGCCACCACGCCGATCAGCGACACGATGCGAATGACGTCGAGGGCGCGGTCGCGATCGGCCGGCGTATTGGCCGCCAGCTCGGCGGGGCTAGGAAGTGTTTGCACCCGAAAAGCATTGCCGGGCAGCAACCCCCAGGTCCCGCGCAGTTCTACGCGTTAAGGCTGAGTAGTTCTACTCAAGCTGATCATGGCCAGAGCCTTTTGGGGGCCCTCACGGCCCGAGCGGAGACTCTGAGCGGATCGTCTCGTCACGGATCAGCCCCCGCAGCAGCGCGGTGCTGAACTCGGCGGCGATTTCCTTAGCGCTGCGCCGTCCGCTGGGCCGCAGCCACCGGTAGCTGCCCAGCGTCATCCCGATGTAGCCCAGCGCCAGCACGTGGGAGTCGCACTGGTAGAACTCGCCGCTGGCGATGCCGCGGTCGATCAGCCCGTGCACATGGTGATAGACCTGGGCTTCCTTCTCGCGGACCTCGGCGACCTGTTCCTCGGTGAACCATTCGGTGATGTAGGGCTGCTCCTGGAAATACACCGCGGCCCGCTCGGGATCGCTCGCGATGCCCGTGAGCAGCCGAATCGTGTATTGGTAGAGCGCCTCGCGGGCCGTCCAGGAGGGATCGTCGTGCACGGCGGCCAGGGTGCCCTCGGCGGCCTGGCGGTAGATGTCGAACAGGATCAGCGATTTGCTGGCGTAGTAGTGGTAGACCGTCGCCTTGTTCAGGCCGATGACATCGGCGACGTCATCCATCCGGGTGCCGTGGTAACCGCGGGCGGCGAACAGCTTGGTGGCGACCGCCAGCAACTCCTCGCGGCGGGTCAACCCGTTGCGGGTGATGCTGTCGGATGACATGTCTACTCACTATCGTCGCTGCGTGCAGGCCCCCGATGGGCTTGGTTTCGGAACCCGTCTAGGCAAAGTACCAATCAACTGGTTGGACAGTTTAAGGGCACGGGAGGTTTCGGGCGCCTGTCGCACCGGCACGGATGCGACTAGACTTCTTTATTTGAACTAGTCGCACGGGAGAGGTAGCGCTGATGGATCCGAGTCCGGACTACGACGCAAGCGACGAGATCGAATTCTTCATGAAGTATTTCACCTGGGGCTTGCGCGGGGTGCAGGACGGCAACGGCTACCCGCCGCCCGCCTACCCGCCCGTCTAGACAGACATTTTCGCGTCCCGAACCCTAGCCTGCTTGCACCCCTAGCCGCGGCATCCGTCCGCCGAGCACGGCCCGGCGTGGCACGGCGCGTCGCTAGAAACTAGCGTCCTACCCGCCGCCCGCGTATTCGCCTACCCAGACCCGTAGGCGACGTCGAGGCGTTTGACACCGTTGATCCAGCCCGATCGCAGCCGCTGCGGTTCGGCGAGCTTGGTGATGTCGGGGATCTGCTCGGCGAGCTCGTCGAAGATCAGCTTGATCTCCATGCGGGCCAGGTTGGCGCCGATGCAGAAATGCGCCCCATTGCCGCCGAAACTCAGGTGCGGGTTGGGATTGCGCGCAATGTCGAATTGGAAGGGATTGTCGAAGACCTCCTCATCGAAATTGGCCGAACTGTAGAACAGCCCGACCCGCTGGCCTTCGCGGACGGTGACACCGCCCAGTTCGACGTCGGCGAGCGCGGTGCGCTGGAAGCAGTGCACCGGACTGGCCCAGCGGATGATCTCGTCGACCGCGGTGGCCGGCCGCTCGCGCTTGAACAATTCCCATTGCTCGGGGTTGTCGAAGAACGCGTTCATCCCGTGCGTCATGGCGTTGCGGGTGGTCTCGTTGCCGGCCACGGCCAGCAGGATGACGAAGAACGCGAATTCGACGTCGCCCAGCGCATCCCCGTCGATGTCGGCCCGGATCAGGCGCGTGACGATGTCGTCCGCCGGGCAGCGGCGCCGCTCGTCGGCCATGTTGTAGGCGTAGGCCATCAGCTCGGCGTTGGCGGTGGTGGGATCGCTGTCGAAGTCGGGATCGTCGGTGTTCATGATCGCGTTGGTCCAGTCGAACAACTTCGCACGATCCGCCTCCGGCACGCCGATCAGGTCGGCGATCGCCAGCAGGGGCAGGTTCATCGCGATGTCGTCGACGAAATCGCCGTCCCGCTTAAGCGCGGCGTTGCGCACGATCTCCTTCGCCGCCCCAGCCAGCTTCTCTTCGAGTTGGGCGATCGCACGCGGCGTGAACAGTCGCGACACCAGCTTGCGCAGCCGGGTGTGTTCGGGCGCATCGTGATTGATCAACAAGGCCTTGGTCAGCTCGAGCTGATCGGCGGTGACGCCCTCGGGAAGTCGCATGACGGCGCCCTTGCGATTGGTCGACCACAGGTGGCCGTCGCGGGAGACCGCCTTGACGTCCTCGTGGCGGCTGATCACCCAATAGCCGCCGTCATCGAAGATCGACTCGGGCTGCGGGTTCCACCAGACCGGCGCCGTGCGGCGCAGCTCGGCGAATTGGGTGACCGGGAGGCCGGCCAGCAATACGTCGGGGTCGGTGAAATCGAAGTTCTCTCCGAACGGACACGTCGTCGTGTTCATGTGGTCTCCTTCACAGCCGTGCTCCGATCATACATATGGCTACTAGACGTATGACCTGGCGGGCGGCCGCGGGTCGGATATCGTCGCGGTGTGCGGACCCGTGGATGGGGTGGCAGCGTGCCGGCCACCGACGAGGAGGCGGTGGCCCGCATCCTGGCGGCCGCCCGCCGGACCATCGACGAGCGCGGCGACCAGACCACACTGGCCGATGTGGCGCGCGCGCTGAACGTGACGCGGCAGACGATCTATCACTACTTCGCCTCGACCGACGAATTGCTCCAGGCGATCGCTCTGGGCGCGACCGACGATTTCATGGACCACTTGGCGACGGCGCTACACGGGATGACCGACCCGGCGGCGGCATTGATCGAGGGCATCTGCCTGACCTTGGAACGCCTGCCGAAAGACCCCTACATCGGCCTGTTGCTGCGGGTGTCGCGCACCGGGGCGTTCGCCGAGCAGGTGACCGTCACCAACGAGACCGCCCGCGTGCTGGGACGCTCGATTCTGGACCGCCTCGACGTCGACTGGTCGGCCTATGCTCCCGCCGCGATCGAAGACATCCTGCAGATCGTGCTGCGCACGTTGCAGTCGTTCATCCTGTCGCCGCCGACCGGCGATGGGACCGAACTGCGCCGACTGCTCGGCGTGTGGGTCGGTCCCGTCGTCGCGGCGCTACCGCGCGCCTAGAGGGCTTTGAGTTCCTCGGCGACCGCGGTCACCGATTTCTTCGCATCGCCGAACAGCATGCTGGTGCCCTCGCCGTAGAACAGCGGGTTGTCGATGCCGGCGAACCCGGAGTTCATCGACCGCTTCAGCACGATCACCGACTTCGCCTTGTCCACGTTGAGGATCGGCATGCCGTAGATCGGGCTGGAGGCATCGTTGCGGGCCGCCGGGTTGGTGACGTCGTTGGCGCCGATGACGATCGCGACGTCGGTGCGGGCGAACTCGTCGTTGATGTCGTCCATGTCCTTCATGGCGTCGTAGTCGACCTCGGCCTCGGCCAGCAGCACGTTCATGTGCCCGGGCATCCGGCCGGCCACCGGGTGGATCGCGTACTTGACGGTCACACCCTTGTTCTCCAGCAGGGTCGCCATGTCCTTGACCGCGTGCTGGGCCTGCGCGACGGCCAGACCATAGCCGGGAACCACGATCACCTGGTTGGCGTAGGCCATCTGGATCGCGGCGTCGGAGGCCGAGGTGGACTTGACGGTCTTGTCGCCCCCACCGTCGCCGCTGGGCGCCACTCCCCCGCCACCGAAGCCGCCCGCGACGATCGCGGGGATGGAGCGGTTCATCGCCTTGGCCATCAGGTTGGTCAGGATCGAACCCGAGGCGCCGACGATCATGCCCGCCACGATCATCGCGGTGTTGTTCAGCGCCAGACCCGCCGCGGCGGCCGAGAGCCCGGTCATCGCGTTGAGCAGCGAGATGACCACCGGCATGTCGGCACCACCGATGGGCAGCACCACCATCAGACCCAGCACGCCGGCCGCGGCCAGCAGGCCGATCATCCACCACAGCGACGCTCCACCGGTGCCCGGATGGGCGTGCAGGCCGACGACGACCGCCGACGCGACCGCCGCGATCAGCAGCAGCAGGTTGACCGGCTGCTGGGCCTTGCCGAAGCCGATCGGCGAGCTGGAGATGATCTCCTGCAGCTTGCCGAACGCGATGATCGAGCCCCAGAACGAGATCGAGCCGATGATCGCGGCGAACAACGAGGCCACCACGATGTGCACGGTCGGCGACTCGCCATGCTGGAACGCCGAAAAGCCGCTCGTCTCAATGAATTCCGCCAGCGCGATCAGTGCGACCGTGCCACCACCCACGCCGTTGAAGAACGCCACCAGCTGCGGCATGGCGGTCATCTTGGTCATCCGCGCCGGGGGAACACCGAGCGCGACACCGACGACCAGGCCGGCGATGATCAGCACCCACGATTCGGTGTGCCGGATCTTGACCAGGGTCGCCGCCACCGCCAGGGCCATGCCCACCGCGGCGATCAGGTTGCCCCGCACAGCGGTCTTGGGACCGGTCAGGCCCATCAAGCCGTAGATGAACAGCGCGAACGAAATAATGTAGAGGACCGTGACCAAGTAGTTCATTTGGCGGCCGGCTCCTCGGTCTTAGCTTGCGGGGCAGCCTTTTTGCCCTTGAACATGCCCAGCATCCGGTCGGTGACGATGAAGCCGCCGATGACGTTCAGGGTTCCGAACACTACCGCGACGAACAGGATGATCTGCACCGCCAGCGACGGGTGCTCGACTTCCCCGAACACCACCAGCGCACCCAGCACCACGATGCCGTGGATGGCGTTGGTGCCCGACATCAGCGGCGTGTGCAGCGTGTTGGGCACCTTGGAGATCACCGCGAACCCGACGAATCCGGACAGCACCAGAATCGCGAGGTTCGCTAATAGCTCGTCGTACATCTAGGAGTCCTCACGTTCTTTTTGAAGCGTCACGCACGATGCCGCGATGATTTCGTCGTCGAAGTCCGGGGCCAGCTTCCCGTCGGTGATCAGCAGGTCCAGCAGCGCGGTGATGTTCTTGCTGTAGAGCTCGCTGGCGTGCTCGGGCATCGTCGCCGGCAGGTTCAGTGGCGAGGCGATCGTGACGTCGTGCTTGACGACCGTCTTCCCGGGTTCGGTGAGCTCGCAGTTGCCGCCGGTTTCCCCGGCCAGGTCGACCACGACGCTGCCGGGCTTCATCGCCTGCACGGCCGCGGCGGTCACCAGCCGCGGCGCGGGTCGTCCCGGTACGAGCGCGGTGGTAATGACGATGTCGAAGCCGCTGATCGCTTTCTCCAGCGCCTGCTGCTGCTGGGCCTTTTCGTCTTCGGTCAGCTCGCGCGCGTATCCGCCCTCGCCGGCCGCATCGATGCCGATGTCGAGCCACTGCGCGCCGACCGAACGCACCTGGTCGGCCACCTCGGGACGCACGTCGTAACCGGTGGTGCGGCCACCGAGCCGCTTGGCCGTCGCCAGCGCCTGCAGGCCGGCCACCCCCACCCCGAGCACCAGCACCGTGGCCGGCTTCACCGTGCCCGCCGCCGTGGTCAGCATCGGGAAGAACCGCGTCGACTCCGACGCCGCCAGCAGCACGGCCTTATAACCGGAGACGTTGCCCTGTGACGACAACGCATCCATGGCCTGGGCACGCGAGATCCGCGGAATCGCCTCCAGCGCGAACGCCTGCACACCGGCCGCCTTGAGCGCGCCGATCGAGTTCTCGGCATTGCGCGGCGCCAGGAAACCGATCAGCGTCTGGCCGCTGCGCAGCTTGCCCACCTCGTCGGGGGTCGGCGGCGCGACCTTGACGACGACGTCGGCGGACCACGCGTCCCCGATGGTGGCGCCGGCCTCGGTGTACAGCTCGTCGGGAAGCAGCGCCCGCGCACCCGCACCGGACTCGACCACCACGGCCACACCACTGCTCACCAGGGATGCCACCGCCTTCGGTACCAGTGCAACGCGGCGCTCATCGGTCCCGGATTCGGCGACAACCCCGACCTTGACGAGCTCTAGCTGCGCATCTGTCATGGCGCGTACATCTACTTTCCTTAGCTCAGCTGCGTTAATGCGAACCTCGTTGAGTTGAACACCCTAGCGGCCGCTACCAAAGCGGTATGTCTTGGCCGTGTTCCGACGCCGGCCGGGGCCCGAAGTGGCGCCGTTGCGATTCGTCGATCAGGATGTCGTTGATGCTGGCCTCGCGGCGCGCCATCAAACCGGACGGCGAGAATTCCCACAGTTCGTTGCCGTAGCTGCGGTACCACTGGCCGCTCGCGTCGTGGCACTCGTACTGAAACCGCACGGCGATGCGGTTGTCGTGGAAGTCCCACAGCACCTTGCGCAGTGAATAGTCGAGTTCGCGCTGCCACTTACGGGTGAGGAACGCCACGATCTCGGCCCGGCCCACGACGTGTTCGTCGCGGTTTCGCCATTGCGAATCGGGCGTGTACGCCAGGCTGACCTTCTCGGGGTCGCACGTGTTCCACGCGTCCTCGGCAGCCTGGACCTTCTGCAGCGCCGTTTCGCGGGTGTATGGCGGGAATGGGGGACGGGATTCGGCGGCGTCGCTCATGTCTCCATCGTGGCGGATCGCGACCGCGAAAGATAAGCCGAGACGGGCCGACTCGGCGGGTATTCACCACGGCTTAAGGGTCGCGCCGGTGACCTGAAACTGGACGCCGCGAGCGGTGTCCTATCGTGACGGTCATGGACTTCGCGATGTCGGCTAAGGCCACCGACTACCACAAGCGGTTGTCCGACTTCATGACTGAGTTTGTCTTTCCGGCTGAGGCCGCCTACGACAGCTACCGCCACGAGGCCGGCGCAGACGACCACACCGTTCCGCCTGTCATCGAGGAACTCAAAGTCAAGGCCAAAGAACGCGGCCTGTGGAACCTGTTCCTGCCGGCCGAGTCGGGGTTGACCAACCTCGAGTACGCGCCGCTGGCCGAGCTGACCGGATGGAGCCTGGAACTCGCGCCCGAGGCGATCAACTGCGCGGCGCCGGACACCGGGAACATGGAGACCCTGCACCTGTTCGCCACCGAGGAGCAGCGCAAGCAATGGCTGGAGCCGTTGCTGGCCGGCGAGATTCGCAGCGCCTTCTCGATGACCGAACCCGCGGTCGCCAGCAGCGACGCCCGCAACATCCAAACCGCCATCGTGCGCGACGGCGCCGACTACGTCATCAACGGCCGTAAGTGGTGGACCTCGGGCGCGTCGGACCCGCGCTGCAAGGTCCTGATCGTGATGGGCCGCACCAACCCCGACGCGGCCAGCCACCAGCAGCAGTCGATGGTCCTGGTGCCGATGGACACCCCCGGCGTGACGGTGGTGCGCTCGACCCCGGTGTTCGGCTGGCAGGACCAGCACGGACACTGCGAAATCATCTACGACAACGTCCGGGTTCCGGCCACCAACCTGCTCGGCGAAGAGGGCGGCGGTTTCGCGATCGCCCAGGCCCGGCTCGGACCGGGCCGCATCCACCACTGCATGCGCGCGCTGGGCGGGGCCGAACGTGCCCTGGCCCTGATGGTGCACCGCGCGAACAACAGGATCGCCTTCGGCCGCCCGCTGGCCGACCAGGGTCTGGTACAGCAAGCAGTTGCCCAGTCCCGCAACGAGATCGACCAAGCTCGGCTGCTGTGCGAGAAGGCCGCGTGGACGATCGACCAGCACGGCAACAAGGCCGCTCACCTGCTGGTCTCACAGATCAAAGCCGTTGCGCCACAAGTGGCCTGCGACGTCATCGACCGCGCCATTCAGGTGCATGGAGCCGCCGGTGTCAGCGACGACACCGTGCTGGCCCGGCTCTACGGCTGGCACCGCGCCATGCGGATTTTCGACGGACCCGACGAGGTGCACATGCGAACCATCGCGCGCAGCGAGCTCGGCCGCGAACAGTCCGCCTTCGCCGCGGCGGTGACCCCGCATGACTGAGGCATTGCGAGAACTATCCGGCGCGTGGAACTTTCGTGATGTCGCCGACGGCGTGTCCGCGCTGCGGCCCGGACGGCTCTTCCGGTCCGGCGAACTGAGCCGCCTCGACGACCAGGGTCGGGATACGCTGCGCGAGTTGGGAATTACCGATGTCGCCGATCTGCGCGCCGCGCGTGAGGTGGCCCGGCGCGGTCCGGGACTAGTCCCCGACGGCATCGACATTCATCTGCTGCCGTTTCCCGATCTCGGCGACGAGGAGCCGACCGACGACGACGCGCCGCACGAGACCGCGTTTCGGCGCCTGTTCGAGGGCGAGGCTCACCAGACCGACGAAGAGGTCAACGAGGCCGCCATCAGACACATGATCGACGAGTACCGGCAATTTCCCACCCGCAATGGGGCGCAACGCGCTGTGCAGCATGTCTTTTCGTTGCTGGCCGCGGGGCGCCCGGTGCTCACGCACTGCTTCGCGGGCAAGGACCGCACCGGCTTCGTGATCGCCACGGTGCTGGAGACGATCGGCGTCGACGAGGACACCATCGTCGCCGATTACCTGCGCAGCAACGCCGCGGTACCCCAACTGCGCGAACACATCTACGAAATGATCCAGCAGCGCTCCGACGTCGAATTGACCCCGGAGGTCGTCACTTTCACCAAAGCTCGGCTGGCCGACGGTGTGCTCGGCGTGCGTCCCGAATACCTGGACGCCGCACGGCAAACGATCAACAGCGAGTTCGGCTCGCTGGATGCCTACCTGCGCGATGCGGGTGTCACGCAGACGGACGTGGACCGGCTGCGCAGCGAACTGCTGGCCTGACTACTTCCGCAGGGTGAACTGATTGAGGTCGGTGTAGCCCTTGCGGAAGAGGTTCGCGCACCCGGTCAGGTACTTCATGTACATCTCGTAGACCTCTTCGGACTGTATCTCGATGGCCTCGGCTTTGTGCGCCTGCAGGCCCGCGGCCCATACGTCCAGGGTCTTGGCGTAATGCCGCTGCAGCGACTGGCGACGCTTCAGCTTGAAGCCGGCCTTCGCCGAGAAGTCCTTGACCATATCGATGGTCGGCAGATAGCCGCCCGGGAAGATTTCGGTCTTCATGAAGTCGCTGAACTCCACGATTGCCGGAGTCAGCGGCAAGCCGGACGCAATGATTTCCTTCTCCGACAGCACGGTGATGGTGTGCAGCAGGAAGGTGCCGCCGGCCGGCAAGAGCTCGTACGCGCGCTCGAAGAACGCCGTGTAGCGGTCGAGGCCGACATGCTCGAGTGGGCCGATCGCGACGATTCGGTCCACCGGCTCGTGAAAGCGCTCCCAGCCCTCCAGCAGCACCCGCTTGGAGCGCGGGCTATCCATTTCGTCGAGCACCTTTTGTGCGTGGACGGCTTGGTTCTTCGACAGCGTCAAGCCGACGACGTTGACGTCGTATTTCTCGATGGCTCGCACCATGACAGCGCCCCAGCCGCAGCCGAGGTCCAGCAGTGTCATGCCCGGCTGCAAGCCGAGCTTGCCCAGCGAGAGGTCGATTTTGGCGATCTGCGCCTGTTCCAGCGTCATGTCGTCGCCGCCGAGCCAGTAGGCGCAGGTGTACATCTGGGTGCGGTCGAGGAACAGACGGAAGAAGTCGTCGGAGAGGTCGTAGTGCGCCTGCACGTCCTCGAAATGCGGTGTCAGCTCCTCAGGCATGACTGTGCTGCCTTTCCCTGGACCCCCCCGAGTAGCCGTTAGGTCCAGTAGCGATGCGGCTCGGGGTTGGTTGGGTCGTCGTCCACTGTAGGGCGAATGCGGTTGGAACGCTTCGCGAAAGGCAGCGGGACTATTGACGTTGCAGTCAGAGCACAGCGAATACGTCGCGGCCGGCCGTTGCACCGGTCGCACCACGACCAGACCACGACGACGGGCTCACTCAGCCGAGTTTGAAGTCGGCCTGTTTCGCCGCGGACAGATCGGTGATCTGGTCCCACTGCGCGGCGACATCGTCAACCGTCGGCGGCTTGTCGAAGCTGACGCCGTCGTTCTGGAACAGCGCGACGCGCTGCACCTTGCCACCACCGACCACGAAAACCGAAGCGCTGTTGGGGTTTTCCTCGGTGCACAGATAGGACACCACCGGCGCGACGTACTCGGGGGTGAGCTTCTCGAGTACCTCGGGCGGCAGGATGTCCTGCGTCATGCGGGTGGCCGCGATCGGGGCGACGGCGTTGGCGTGGATGTTGTACTTGGCACCCTCGAGCGCCAGGCTGTTGATCAGACCGACGAGCCCGAGCTTGGCTGCGCCGTAGTTGGTCTGCCCGAAGTTGCCGAACAGCCCGCTGGTCGAGGTGGCGACGACGACCCGGCCGTAGCTCTGCTCACGGAAGTGCGGCCAGGCGGCGCGAATGACGTTGTAACCGCCGTACAGGTGGACCTTGAGTACGGCGTCCCAGTTCTCGAACGACATCTTGTGGAAGGTGCCGTCGCGCAGGATGCCGGCGTTGCTTACCACCCCGTGGATCGCGCCGAATTCGTCGATCGCGGTCTTGATGATGTTCTCGGCGCCCTCGGGGTCGGCGACGCTGTCGTAATTGGCCGCCGCCCGGCCTCCGGCGTCCTTGATCTCCTTGACCACCTCGTCGGCCATGTTGTGGCCGGCCCCGGTCCCATCGCGGGCTCCACCGAGGTCATTGACGATGACGCTGGCGCCCTCCTTGGCGAGGGTGAGCGCGTATTCGCGCCCCAGTCCTCCGCCGGCTCCGGTGACGACGATGACGCGATCCTGCACTCCGGGCATCAGGTTCCTCTCTGCAATTAACCAACGGTCGTGGACGACCCCCGAGCTAGTCTGTCAAAACAGCTTGCGCGCCAACTTCAGGGCCCGGTCGGTGTAGGGCGGGTAGGTGAAGCTGGACAGGTCGGGGCGGGTCGGTTTGGTCATCACCGACTTGCGGTGACTGAACTCCTCGAAGCCCCACTTGCCGTGGTAGGCACCCATTCCCGACGCGCCGACGCCGCCGAACGGCAACTTGGCCGTCGACACCTGGAAGGCGAGGTGGTTGACCACCAGACCACCGGCCGGGACCTCCCTGATCACCCTTTCCCGCACTTCACGCGACTTGGTGAACAGGTACGCCGAGAGCGGCTTTGGCCGCGAGTTGACGAAACGTATTGCCTCGTCCAGGGATTGGACGGTGACCACCGGCAGCAGCGGGCCGAAGATCTCGTTCGTCATCAGCGGGCCGTCCTGGTCGGGATCGACGACCACCGTCGGCTCGATGCGCAGGGTCGACTCGTCACAGCCGCCGCCAACGCTGACCGTGCCGCCCGAGCCCTTGAGGTACCCGCTGAGCCGGTCGAATTGGCGCTGATTGGCCACCCGCATTCCGGCCGGCGCCTGGGACCGGAATTTCGTGATGGCTGCACCGATCTTGCTGACGAGCTCGTCGCGGACCTTCGCGTCGACCAGCAGGTAGTCGGGCGCGACGCAGGTCTGCCCGCCGTTGAGCAATTTGATCCAGGCGATCCGCTTGGCGGCGACGTCGATGTCGGCGTCGGCCGCGACGATCACCGGACTCTTGCCGCCGAGCTCCAGCGTGCACGGCGTCAGGTGCGGCGCCGCGCCTTCGTAGACCTTGCGGCCGATCTCGGTGCCGCCGGTGAACATCACCCGGTCCAGACCCTGGGCGATCAGCTCCTGGCTTACCGCGCCATCGCCTTCGACCACCGCGATCGCGTCGTTGTCGAGGTAGCGCGGCACCAGGTCGGCCATCAGGTGCGACGACGCGGCCGCGATTTCCGAGGGCTTGAGCACCACGGCATTGCCGGCGGCGATCGCGCCGACCGCCGGACCCAACGTCAAGTAGAACGGGTAGTTCCAGGCGCCGATGACCAGCACGGTGCCGTAGGGCTCGTACTGGATCCAGCCCCGCCCGGGAAGTTGGGCCGCCTCGAGGAGCGCGTACTTGCGTTTCGTCCACTTGTGCACCTTCTTGGCGGCGTACTTCGCTTCGCCGATGGTGCCGGCGGTGTCGCCGATGAATGCCTCGAACGGGTGGCGGTCCAGGTCTTCGGCGAGCGCGGCGTTGATCGCGGCGTCGTTGTCTTCCATCAACTTCGCCAGCTGCAGCAGCTGTCGCTTGCGCCACTGGACGTCGCGGGTACGCCCGGTGGCGAAGGTCTGGCGCAGCCGGGCCACCGTCGCGGGGATATCCGCGACTTGAGCCGAAGCCCCATTGGTGGACTCGGATGTCTTGCGTGCAACCGATTCGGTAGTCATCGCTGTCTTTCCCCTCTCGCACCTTCCCGGAGAGGCCCACGACTGTGCGCGCGGACACATACGGGCGATAACCGCGATCCTAACCATCCGGTCGGTTGGGAAGTAAAGAAAGCTCCGGCAGGTGCTGCCGAATACCGCGCTGACAGCCGGTCCTGGCCGGCGCACATCCGGCGAACCGCCTGGTCAGCCCTTGGTTGCGGTGACAAAGGTGTTCGCGAAAGGTCGGGCTTCGCTTTGCGGCTCGCGACCCAGCCGGGTGGCCTCCGCGCGCGCATTGACCGTCTGCACCGTCCAGCCGTGGGTGGCGAACCATTCGCCGCAGTCGGGTCGGCCCTCGTCTTCGAACCAGAGGTCGAACGGGTTGAACGAGGTGTCCTGGCCGCGCGCCTCGCGCTTGGCCTTCAGCTCGGCCCACCGCTGTTCGGCTTCGCGGCGCTTTTCGGCGTCGACTCCGAAATTCTCGACGGCCACCCGACTGCCCGATCCGCTCAGCGCGTCGATCGAGGCGAAGAGCGCTTCTTGCGCGGCCGCCGGCAGGAACGGCAGCAGCCCCTCGGCCAGCCACGCCGTCGGCTGGTCCGAGTCGTAGCCCGCCTCGCGCAACGCCTTCGGCCAGTCGTGGCGCAGGTCGACGGGGACGGGTCGCCGCACGGCGATGGGCGTCGAGCCCGCGAGCGTCTCGGCCTTGTACTCGAGCACCTTGGGCAGGTCGATCTCGTAGACGGTCGTTCCGGCGGGCCAGTCCAGCCGGTACGCGCGCGAATCCAATCCGGCGGCCACGATCACCGCCTGGCGAATCCCCGCGGCGGCCGCGGCGGCGAAGTACGCATCGAAGAAATGCGTACGAACGGCCTGGTAGTTGATCATCTCCTGGGCGCGAACCGCGCCGTCGGGATCGTCGTCCTCGGCCCCGGCCCACCACGCCGTCACCTGCTCGCGCACGCCCTCGAGTGCCGGCGTGGAAACCAGGGGCTCGGCGAACTGGTCGCGGATCAGCGGATCCGCGCTGGCGGTCTCGGCGGCTCGGGCCAACGCGACCATCACCGCGGTCGCCCCGACGCTGGTGGCGATGTCCCATGAGTCGTCTGCCGTGCGTGCCATTACAACCGCTCCCCAATCACGAAGTTGGAAAAGATGTCCTGATCGTCGGCAAGCGGGTGATTGTCGTTCCAACGACCGAGCTTGCGCCTCTCGTCCGTCGATCGCTGCAGCTCCGCGCGCCAGCCGTGCCCGTTCAGCCAGTCCGCGACATCCGCCCGATGCTCGTCGAAATACATCAGTTCCCCGGCATCGGGGTTCGGCACCAGGCCAATCTCGTCGGCCAACTTGCTCACCCGCTCATGTACCTGAGTGCGCCGCTCTTGGGCACGCGCGGGTGCGGTTTCGGCCGAGACGCGGCTCCCGGTCGCGCTCAGCTCGCCGATCTGGGTGAACAACCGGTCCTGCGCCTCGGCGGGCAGGTACATCAACAGTCCCTCGACCAGCCACGCCGTACGTGCCGACGGGTCGAAGCCCGCGGCGCGCAGCGCCGACGGCCAATCCTGCCGCAGGTCGATGCCCACCTCGCGGCGATCCACCGACGGGCTCACGCCGTTTTCAGCCAGCGTCGTGGCCTTATAGGCCAGCACCCGGGGCTGGTCGACCTCGTAGATCGCGGTACCGCCGGGCCAGTTCAGGCGGTAGGCGCGGGAGTCCAGTCCGGACGCGAGGATTACCACCTGCCGAATTCCGGCGGCCACGGCATCGGCGAGATAGCGGTCGAAGAAGTGGGTCCGCACCGCCACGTAACCGCGAATGTGCGCGAGATCGGCCACAAGCTCCGAGTCGAGCGCTTCCACCTTGGCCGCGACGGCGGGGTCGAGCATGGCCCCCCATAGCACTCCGACACCGGCGTTAGTGACCAGCAGTTTGGCGTACGGGTCACGGATCAGCGCATCAGGCTGTTCGGTCTCGACGGCTCGCGCTGCGGCTATCGTCACCGCCGTCGAGCCGACGCTGGTGGCGATGTCCCAAGTGTCGTCCGCACTGCGAGGCATGGCTGGGACTTAACTTGCCGCCGGTTACAACCGCTCCGCGATCACGAAATCGGAGAACGAATCCTTGTCGTCGTCCAGCTCGACACTGGCAACCCTGCGGCCCACACGCTCCATCTCGTCGAGCGAGTTCTGCGCCGTGGCCCGCCAGCCGTGGTGGTTCAGCCACTGGGCGACGTCCGCCCGATTGTCGTCGCGATACATCAGCTCGCCGACGTCGACGCTTTGCTCGATGCCGATCTCGTCGGCGACCTTCTTGAATCGTTCCCGCATCTGTTCACGCCGCTCATCGGAGTGCGTCGGTGCGGTTTCGGCCGAGACGCGGCTGCCCGCCGGGCTCAGCTCGCCGATCTGGGTGAACAACTTGTCCTGCGCGTCGGCGGGCAGGTACATCAGCAATCCCTCGGCCAGCCAGGCGGTGCGCGCAGTCGGGTCGAAGCCGGCGGCACGCAGCGCGGTCGGCCAGTCCTCGCGCAGGTCGATGGCCACCTCACGACGATCGGCGGACGGGGTGGCGCCGCTTTCGGCCAGCGTGGCGGACTTGTAGTCCAGCACCTGGGGCTGGTCGATTTCGTAGACGGTGGTGCCGGCCGGCCAGTCCAGCCGGTAGGCCCGCGAATCCAGTCCCGACGCCAGGATCACGATCTGGCGGATCCCGGCGGCGACGGCGTCGGCGAAGTACGCGTCGAAGAAGTGCGTCCGCACGGCCTGATAGGCGCGCATGTGGTGGATGCGGGCGGCGGATTCTTCGTCGATGGCTTCGATCTTGGCGACGACCTCGGGGTCGAGCATGGCCTCCCAGATGATCTCGGCCCCGGCGTTGTTCACCAGCAGCTTGGCGTAGGGGTCGTGGATCAGCGCGTCGGGCTGCTCGGTTTCGATGGCCCGGGCCGCGGCCACCATGACCGCGGTGCTCCCGACGCTGGTCTTGATGTCCCAGGTGTCGTCATGTGTGCGAAGTGAACTCATCGGCGTGCTCCAGGTCTTGTGCGGTCGGGTCAATGCGATGGTCCGGCGAAGCGCGCACGCAGCAGGGCGCTGCGGACGGCATCGTCGGCCAGGTCTTCGGGGACCGCGCGGCCCAGGCGGGCCATCTCTTCGCGGTTGTTCACGACGTTCACCTGCCAGCCGTGGTCGGTCAGCCACTCGGCGGCGTCGGATCGGTCGGGCTCGTGGAAGGTCAGAGCCTGAACGTTGACGTCCAGCCCGAGCCGGTCCCTCATCCGCTGCCAGCGGTTGGTGTTGCTGCTCGCGTTCACGCCGAACACCTCGATGGCGACCTGGCTACCGGGCACGCTGAGCGCGGTGAACATCTCGAAAAGCCGGTCCTGGGCATCGCTGGGCAGATAGGGCAACAGCCCCTCGGCCAACCATGCCGTGGGTTGGGTGCGGTCGAATCCGGCCGCCGTCAGCGCCGCCGGCCAGTCGTCGCGCAGATCCACCGCGACCGTGCGCCGGCTGGCGGTCGGCACGTGCGATTCCAGAATCTTGCCTTTGTACTCCAGTACCTGCGGCTGGTCGATTTCGTAGACCGCCGTCTCGACGGGCCAGTCCAGCCGGTAGGCCCGCGAGTCCAGGCCGGCGGCCAAAATCACCACCTGCCGGATGCCGTCGCGGGTGGCGTCGGCGAAGTATTCGTCGAAGAAGTGGGTGCGGACGGCCTGGTAGTCGATGCCGAGGCGATGCCCCCGCTGGCCCTGCTCGTCGCCGTCCAGCCAGGCCAGCTCGGGGTCGGTCAGCCGGGCCCACGCCGGTCCGGCCGGCGAGACCAGCTTCCGGGCGAAATCGTCACGAATGAGCGGGTTGGATCCGGCGGTCTCCGCGGCGCGCGCGGCCGCGACACCCAAAGCGGTGGCGCCGACGAGCTCGGTGATGGCCCACGAATCCCCCGCGGTTCGGCGCGAGGGCGGTAACGGTGGCTGCAACGATGAGGAGTCGTCGAGATCAGTCATTTACGGGTCATGCTACCCGAAAAAGTTAGTTAGCCTATACGCTTTGTGCGCGATCTCACTCGCACCCGAACCGGGCTCAGTCCCGCCCCTTGAACAGCGCGCCCTCCAGCAACTGGCCCAGCATGCCGGTGACGGCCTGCATCTCCTGGTAGCTCTGGACATAGCCCGCATAGAACCCGACGCCGCACAGCACCACCAAAAGTGTCTCGATCAACGCATTGGCATCGATACGGGCGGTGAACTCCCCCTGCTCGATTGCGTCATTGATCACCCGCGTCAAGAAGTGTCGGCAAATCCTTATCGCGTCGTTTTCTGCTTGGCTCAATTCGGGGTGGCGCTGGGATTCCAGAATCGAGCTGATCAGAAACGCCGAGGCCGCGGGATGCTCGGAATTTGTTGCCACAGCCGCCGAGATGAACCCGGTCAGCCGGGCCATCAGGGTTGTCTCGCGGTCCGCCTGTGCGATACCGGCCCCGAACAGGAGCTCGCTGGTTTCGCTCAGCACTTCTCGATACAGCACACGCTTGCTGGAAAAGTAGTGGTTGATGGCCGGCCGGGTGAGATCGGCACGCACCGCGATGGCCTGAAACGTGGCTCCCTCGTAGCCACGTTCGCTGAACACCAGACGACCGGCGCGCAAGATTCTCTTACGCGTCTCGTCTGCCTTCGCGGCGGGTGGACGGCCCGGCCGGCGCCTCGCCGTTGACGGCACCGTTAGAGTGTGCCACCCGTTCGGGTAGGCATTAAAGCGTTCGGTGGAATGTTGCCGAACTTTCCCGCTTGGTAGTCCTCCAGTGCTTGGATCAATTCCGCGCGCGAGTTCATCACAAATGGCCCGTAGTGGAAAACCGGCTCGCGAATCGGTTGTCCGCCCAGCAGTAACACATCAATTGCCGAGGCCGACGATGATTCCTGACTCGAGTCAGCCGTCACGGTGATCCGATCGCCGGGTCCGAGCACAACCAATTGGCCCTGGTGAATCGGATGACCGACCGGGCCGACAGACCCACTGCCCGACAACACATAAACCAGCGCATTGAAATCGCGCCGCCACGGAATGTTGAGCCGAGCCCCGCTTTGAATTGTGGCGTGCGCCAGCGTGATTGGCGTGTGCGTGATGCCCGGACCGCCCTGACCGTCGATCTCGCCGGCGATGATGCGGACCAATGCCCCGCCGTCGTCGGAAGCCAGCAACCTGGCGTCGACGCCTTCGATGGCCTGATACCTGGGCGCTGCGAACTTGTCCTTCTTCGGCAAGTTCACCCAGAGTTGGATGCCGTGGAACAGACCGCCACTTTCGACCAGTTCGGCGGGCGGGGTCTCGATGTGCAGGATCCCGGACCCTGCCGTCATCCACTGCGTCGCGCCGTCGGTGATCAGCCCACCGCCGCCGTGCGAATCCTGATGCGCGAATTTGCCGTCGATCAGGTAGGTGACGGTTTCGAAGCCGCGGTGTGGGTGCCAGTCGGTACCCCGCGGCTCCCCCGGCTCGTAGTCCACCTCGCCCATCTGGTCCATGTGCACAAACGGGTCCAGCGCGGCGGCACCGACGCCGGCGAATGCCCGGACGACGGGGAACCCTTCGCCCTCATATCCGCGCGGCCCCGTGGTGATCGAGCGGACCGGGCGTTCGGTGTCTTGCGGGGTGGCCGCGCTGACGCGGGGCAACGTCAACGTGTCTGCGGTAATGGCGGGCATATCAACCTCACTTCATCGAGAACTACCGATATAACCGGACCGCAGTCCGATTATTCCGGCCTGACATAGGATGGCGCGGTGGAGCCGACGGAGGACGACCCCCAGCCCGCTGTCGCTCCTGCCTCGGCCGCCGGCGGGCGATTCGGGGCATCGATCAGGAACGCCAGCTACCTGCCCAAGTGGTTCGCACTGGGCATCACGATCGGCGTGATCTCGGGCCTGGGCGCGGTGGTGTTCTATCTGGCCCTGAAGTACGCCGGCGAATTTCTGCTCGGCTACCTGGCTGACTACCGCATCCCGACGCCGGTGGGCGAGGGTGGCAGCCACGGGTCGGCCGGCTTCACGCGTCCGTGGGCGATTCCGCTGGTCACGACGGGTGGGGCGCTGCTGTCGGCCTTACTGGTGGCCAAGCTCGCGCCGGAGGCCACCGGGCACGGCACCGACGAAGCAATCGAAGCGGTGCACACCGATCCCCGCGCGATTCGCTTCCGGGCGGTGCTGGTGAAGATGGTCGCCAGTGCGTTGACGATCGGCTCGGGCGGTTCGGGCGGCCGGGAGGGCCCGACGGCACAGATCTCGGCCGGCTTCTGCTCGCTGCTGACCCGGCGCCTCGGCCTGTCCGACGAGGACGGCCGGATCGCGGTGGCGCTGGGCATCGGTGCGGGTATCGGCGCGATCTTCGCCGCGCCACTGGGCGGGGCGGTGCTGGCCGCGTCGATCACCTACCGCGACGACTTCGACTATCGCTGCCTGTTGCCCGGATTCATCACCTCGGGGACGGCGTACGCGGTGCTCGGTGCGTTCCTGGGCTTCGATCCGCTGTTCGGCTACATCGACGCCGAGTACCGCTTCGAAAAGTCCTGGCCGCTGTTGTGGTTCGTGGTGATCGGTCTGGTCGCGGCGGCGGTCGGCTACTTGTACGCCTGGACCTTTCACGCCGCGGTCCGGCTCACCCGCCGACTGCCGGGCGGGCCGGTCCTCAAGCCCGCGGCGGGCGGCCTGCTGGTCGGGCTGCTGGGCCTACTGATCCCCCAGATCCTGAGCAGCGGCTACGGCTGGGCCCAGCTGGCGGCCGACCGCACCGCGCTGCTGCAGATCCCGCTCTGGATCATCCTCGTCCTGCCGCTGGCCAAGATCGTCGCGACCTCGCTGTCGATCGGCACCGGGGGCTCCGGCGGGCTGTTCGGGCCCGGCATCGTGATCGGCGCCTTCGTCGGCGCCGCCGTCTGGCGCCTCGGCGAGCTAGCCGGCCTGCCCGGCATACCCAACGGGCCGGGCATCTTCGTCGTGGTCGGCATGATGAGCTGCTTCGGCAGCGTCGCCCGCGCACCGCTGGCCATCATGATCTTGGTCGCGGAGATGACCGGCTCCTTCTCGGTGGTGCCCGGAGCCATCATCGCGGTGGGGATCGCGTCGTTGCTGATGTCGCGCACTAACGTCACGATCTACGAGGCACAGCGGCTCAACCGAGAAGCCGCCGAAGCCGAGCGCGCGCATAGAGCCGCGCCCGACTAGCCGCCCTACGACTTCTTACGCCGCGCGGTGTCGGCCGCACCCTTTTCGGTCTTCTTGCCCCCGTGGGTCAGCGAGCCGCCCGCGCTCTCGAGATGCGCACGGACAAACCACTGGAATTTCTCCAGCTGGCCAGCCTGACCGATCAACATGTCCTGGGTGACCGGATCGAGTTCTTCTGTCTCGTCGATGGCTTCACGGATGTCCTCGATCACGCCGTTGTAGACGAGATCCAGCGCCGCCAGGTGCGCCTGGACGGTGTCGCGACCGACCGAATAGTCGTCCCAAGACCGGTCCCGAATTATGGCGCCCGGAGTTCCTTCCGGCGAAGCACCAAGGGCCGCAATACGTTCGGCGACATCATCGGCGAAACCGCGCACCGCTTCCACCTGGGGATCGATCATCTCGTGTACGCCAATGAAGCTGGGGCCCACCACATTCCAGTGAACGTGCTTCAGCGTCAAATGCAGATCGTTGTAAGTACTCAATTGCTTCTGCAACAACTCGGCCAGCCGCGCACCCTGCTTGTCGGTCAATCCGGGAATGGTGAACTGCGTCATCGATCGCTCCCTGCGTTTCGTATCCGTCAATTCACGACGGATACCCGATGACTCAGCTCGAAAACACCGGCTGGTCAGAGCGTGTGGATTTGCTGGACCGGCAGTCGCGCGCCGCGGCGCGGCTCGTAGGCCAGTCCGCTGGCATACAGCACGCAGACCACGCGGTGGCGGTGCGGCCGCATCGGCTCCAGCAGTTCGAGCATGCCCTGGTCATCGACCGGGTGTCCCAGCAGCGTCCAGCCGATCATCTTCGGTACGTGGTAATCCCCGACCGAGACGGCATCGGCATCGCCGAACGCCCGTTGCGCGGTCTCGGCGGCGGTCCACTCCCCGACTCCCGGCAGTGACGTCAGCGCCTGGCGCACCTGCGCCGCCGGCCGGGACGCCAGCCGTTCCAGCGAGGCCGCCCGGCGCGCACATGTCACGACGGTCTGGGCCCGTCGCGGATCGACGTTGGCGCGATGGAATTCCCATGACGGGATGTTTCGCCAGACCTCGGCCGACGGCAGCACGCGCATGCCGGCCGGCGCCGGCCCGGGCGGTGGCGTGCCGTACTTGGACACCAGCTTCCGCCACGAGGAGAACGCGTCGGCGCCCGGCACCCGCTGCTCGATGATCGCCGGTATCAGCGCTTCGAGCACCTGCCCGGTACGGCCCAGGCGCAGGTGCGGGACGCGTTCATGCGCCGCGGCAACCGTCGGGTGTGTCGGCGTGAACTCCGAGGCGTCGTCGTCGGCGCCCAGCAGTGCCGGTAGCCGCTCGAGAAACTCCTCGGCGCCGCCGCCCCAGGCCTCGCAGTGCGCCGCATCGGCGGCCGCGCGGCTGATGCATGCGGTGACCGGCCCGCTGGGTAGCAGGCTGGTGCGCCAGATGGTGGCATCACCCGGAAGGCGAAAGCAGGGGTCCCGGGGGCCGCGGCGAAGGGGCGCCAGGGTGTGCCCGAAGCTGACCGCCCCGGGAAACGTCACCGTTCGCGTGCTCGTCACCGACGACTCCGGATTTCCACTCTGATTGACCGCCCACTACCTGCCAAGACACTATTGCGATGTGATGACGCCGTTCGATGCTCCCAATGCCGAGCTGGCCTGGATGTTCCTCCAGAGTCTGAGCGAGGGCGGCGACCTCGACGAGGGTTTCGCGTTGCTCAGCGACGACTTCAGCTATTGGAGCCTGTTCACCCGGGAGTCTTACGACAAGGAAGCCCTGCGCCGACTGACCGACCGACGCAAACAGTCCGTCGAGCTCACCATCGATCTGCTGCGCTGCATCAACGAAGGAGAAACGGTCGTCGTGGAGGCCTATGCCACCGGCACCAACTCCAACGGCGAGCAGTACGACACCCCGTTCGTGTGCATCTTCGAGACCAGCGACGGGCTGATCATCTCGATGCGCGAGTACAGCGACACCCGGGCCTACGCCAAGCTGCTGGGCGGGTGACCTATTCGGCGGTGACGCTGATGTCGGCCTTGGTGGGGTAAAACGCGACGTGCCCGGCGATCTCGGCGACCGCGGGATACGGCTGCTCGTAAGTCCAGATCACATCCTCGACGGTGTCACCCGCCGAAGTCGTGACGGCGTAGTAGCTCGCGTCGCCCTTGAACGGGCAGTAGCTGACGGTTTCGGTGCGGGTCAACCGGTCCTGGGCCACGTCGGCCAGCGGAATGTATTGCACCCCAGGGATTGTCGCTTCCCGCAATTCGAGCGCCGCGGTGGTGTCCGCAACGAGCTCGCCGTTTACGCGAACCTGGACACGTCCCTTGGTCGGGCTGATGGTGATCGGGTGCCCCGCGTTGGGTTCCAAGATTTCCTTGTGGGCCATGTTGTTCCTCCTCAGACTTATGACTGCAACACCGTCCGGCGGTCAAGACTTCCCCGCCTCGACCGGCCCGAATGCGTAGCGATGGTATTGCGACATGTAGCGCAATGCCGGAACCGCCGCCATCGCCCTGCCCATCCAGCGCACATACGGTGAGACCCGGTCGAACGTATCGCTGTCGAAGACCGATTCCCAGGCCAGCACCCGCACCCCGGGAACAGCGTCGACGATGTCGCTGGGTCTGTCGATGCCCCAGTGCAGCTTCGAGCCCGAACGCCGGACCACGGCATTGATCCACTGCGTGCGAATGCCGAACGTGTTGAACGCGTCGAACTGCAACTCGCCCGATTCGAACCGATCGACGAGGCGGCGCAGCAACGCCAGCCCGTCGTCTTTGCTCAGATACATGGTCAGGCCTTCGCCGAGGAACAGCACCGGACGGTCGGGGAGTATCTCGTTCAGCCACGCCGGTTCGGTGACCGAGGCCGCCAGCATCCGGCAGTTGGCCCGCTGCGGGTAGACGCGTTCGCGCAGACTGATCACGTCGGGGTAGTCGATGTCATACCACCGCACGCCCGGGCCCGGATCGAGCCGGTACACCCGGGCGTCCAGGCCGCAGCCCACGTGCAGCACGACGGCTTCGTCGTGCACGGCCAGAAACTGGCGAGCCCAGTTGTCGAAGTGCGCGGTGCGAACCGCGACCGACGGAGCCCGCCGCGCGTCGATAGTCGTTGCGGCCCAGTCGTATTCGATGCGGTCCACGGCGGCCTTGGCGTACTGATCGCTCAGGATCGAGTTGGGCGCGTCGGCGTCCAACGCTTTGGCGTACAACGTCGCCAGCATCGTCTGCGGCGGTCCGTTCAGATCGACGCGAATCCGGTCCATTCGACCGAGCCTATTCGGGTTGTGCGGCCGTTCGAGGGGTGCGCATCGCTGCCCAGAACCGGGCCGCCTCGCGAATCGATTCCTCGACCGGGCGCGGCTGCCAGCCCAGCTCACGCTTCGCCTTGCTGCTGTCCACCGGTGCTTCGGCGCGCATCATCCGCACCGACGCCAGGCTGAGTTGGGCGTCGGTGCCGGTGAGTTTGGCCTTCACGGTGCCCGCGGCGGCCAGTGCGTAGAGCATCGGGACCGAGATCGCCCGTTGCGGCGGCGCGACACCGGCCTCGTCGGCCGCGATCCGGATCGAATCGTTGAGCGCCATCATCTTCTCGGAAACGAGGTAGCGCTCCCCGATGCGGCCGCGCTCGGCGGCCAGGATCATGGCCCGGGCGGCGTCGTCGACGCCGACGACTTCCAGCTCAATGCCGTTCATCAGGAAGGGCAGTTTGCCGAAGACGGCGCCCGCGATGAAGGCACCATGCGGGGTCGCGCCCCAGTCGCCGTCACCGTAGGTCGTGGACACGCACATCGCGACGGCGGGCAACCCGGCGTCGGCGACGTAGCGCATCACCAGGTTTTCGGCCTGGACCCGGGATTGCACGTAGGGAGTCAACCCGCGCGACGCGATCACGTCGTCCTCGGTCGCCACGTGACCGTGCCGTCGGCCCACGGTCGCGTAGGTGCTGGTGAAGATGAACCGGCGCAAGGGCTGAGTGACGGCGACGTCGAGGACGTTGCGCAGCCCCTCAACGTTGGTGCGAAACAGCGGCGCGGTGTCCCGCAGCCAGGCGCGGGTGTCGACGACGCAGTAGTACACGTCGTCGACACCGTCCATCGCTGCGCGCACCGTGGCGGTGTCGAAGACGTCGCCATGAAAGCGGGTGACGTCGAGGTCGTCGATGGAGCGGGTGTTCGCGCCTTCGCGCACCATCACCCGCACCTGCGCACCGTCGCCGACGAGCTGGCGGGTCACATGCGAGCCGAGAAAACCGTTGGCGCCTATGACCAATGTGGGGCCAAGTTTGGGTTTGGCGCTCACTGCGCGCCGCCGTACTGCGCCATGAATTCCGCGCCCGCTTCGTCGAGGGTGCCGAGTTCGGCCGCCTTGCGGCACCATTTCATCGTGGCCTGCACGAAGCGCAGCGGGTTGTAGATGTCTTCCTGCTGACGCCACAGCCCGTCGCCGGCGTAGGTGATGATCGAAATGTTCGTCGCGCCGATGACGGTGCCGTCACCGGGGTCGCGCATCGGGTTGTCGAGCTCCATGATGATGCGCCCGGTCGGCTCGTCGATCACCGACCACAGCGACGGAAAGGCGACCATGTGACTGCCCGGGAAGCTGCCCATCGTCGCGCCGATCCACTCGCGGACCTCGTCGCGACCGTGCATGGTGCCCGCCGCGTGTTCGATGTACAAGACGTCGGGCGTGTAGTGCTGGACCCAGGCATCCCAGTCATGCGACCGCGCAGCCGCATCAACGGTCGCCTCGAATTGCGCGAACGCGTCAGCGAGTTCGCTACGGGAGAATTGCGGGCTGTCCACGCGAAAACTAGAACACGTTCTACCGTGATTTGTCGAGAGCGTTGCCTCGCGGGTGTACCAGGTGAGGAAGATCAGGATAATCGGAGGGAGATTGCGGCCATTGGGCCCGAGCGAAACGAGGCAATGACATGACCGACACGCAAAAGGCGATTCTCGCAGGCGGCTGCTTCTGGGGCATGCAGGACCTGATCCGCAAACAGCCCGGCGTGGTCTCGACCCGCGTCGGCTACACCGGCGGCGACGTGCCCAACGCGACTTACCGCAACCACGGCTCGCACGCCGAGGCCATCGAGATCGTCTACGACCCGACCGCCACCGACTACCGCACGCTGCTGGAGTTCTTCTTCCAAATCCACGATCCGACAACGAAAAATCGCCAAGGCAACGACCGCGGCACCAGCTACCGGTCGGCGATCTTCTACGTCGACGACGAGCAGCAGCAGATCGCGCTGGACACCATCGCCGACGTCGAGGCCTCGGGGCTATGGCCTGGCAAGGTCGTGACGGAGGTCAGTCCCGCCGGCGACTTCTGGGAGGCCGAGCCTGAACACCAGGACTACCTGGAGCGCTACCCGAGCGGATACACCTGCCACTTCATCCGCCCGGGCTGGAAGCTGCCGCGCCGCGCGTCTGCTTAGCGCCGCCGCAGCACAACCCGGCCGCCGTCCTTCGGGGTGAACGCGACTCCGCGGCTGTGCCAGCGCTCGTCCGGGGCATCCGTGGTCTCAATGGTGAAGTGGCGCAACACCGTTCGAAGTACGACGTCCATCTCCATGTTGGCGAACGCCGCCCCGACACACCGGCGGGTGCCGCCGCCGAACGGAATCCAGGACAGCGCCGACGGTTTGGTTCCGATGAACCGCTGTGGGTCGAAGCGCCCGGGATCGGAGAATACGTCCGGATTGTCGTGTATCTGCGCGATGCCGACGATGATCGAGTAGCCACGCGGAATCGACCACTCGCCCAGTTGATACGTCTGCGGGTAGACGTGACGGCCGGCGAAGTCGATCACCGTCCTTGCTCGCTGAACCTCCAGGATCGTGGCCTGCCGCAGCTCATTGCCGTCGCCGTCGGCCTCCTCGACGAGCTGCGCCAGCAGCGCAGGGTGCCGGCTGATCCGCTCGAATGCCCACGCCAGCGTCGACGCGGTGGTCTCGTGCCCCGCTGCCAACAGCGCCAGGAGCTCGTCGCCAATGTCCTTGTGCGACATGGTCGAACCGTCTTCGTAGGTGCTGCCCAGCAGTAGCGCGAGCACATCGGACCGATCGGCGAAGTTCGGGTCGGCCCGCTCGGCCGCGATCAGCTTCTCGATGACGTGGTCGTACTGACGCCGCCATTCGTCCAGCCGGTGCCATGGGCTGAACCGGCCATAGTTGCGCTTCGGCTTCGGCAGTGCGGCCAGGCGCGAGCCCAGGGTGACCCACGGCGGGATGAGCCGTCGTAGCTCGTCGAGTTCGGCGCCGTCGGCCCCGAAAACCGCGCGCAGGATGGCATTGAGCGTGATTCGCATCATCGGCGACAGCGTCGCGAACGGCTTGCCCTCCGGCCAGTCGGCGGACTCGCGCAGTGTCTCTTCCTCGATGATGTTCTCGTAGTTCTTCATGCTCCTGCCGTGGAACGGCGGCGCGAGCAGCCGTCGACGGCGGCGGTGGTCGTCGCCCTCGAGTCCGAATACCGACCCGTAGCCGAAGAATCTGCTCAGATTGGGCTGGATGTTGCCGAGTTCGTCTGGGCTGGTGGTGAAGATTTGTTTGGCCAGCTGCGGGTCGCTGACCGCGACGACGCGCCCCCACATGGGGAGCTTCAGCGTGAAGACGCTGCCGTAGCGGCGTGACAGTCGTTGCATCATCACTCGTCGTGAAATCGCAAAGCCCAAACCCTGCAATATCTTTGGCGCCCGCGCCGCCGGGGGCAATCTGACTGCGGAGGCCGGCGGTGCGGCGGTGACGACTTCGCTCATGGCGCTATGTCTCCCAACGTCTGGCCCCCGGTCCGGGGTTGGTACCGCGGTGTACCACAGATCTTTTGGTGTACGGTACTCTGTGGTACCGACCCTGACAAGGGAGTAAACACCGAAAGGGCCGCCGACCATGACATCCGCGACGACGGTGACAGACACGGTTGTCGACGATCCTTTTCGGCTCCGGCTGCTCGACGGTCTTGCGACGTCGATCGGCGAACGCGGCTATCGCGCCAGCACCGTCGCCGACGTGGTGCGCCACGCGCGCACGTCCAAGCGCACGTTCTACGACCAATTCGCCAGCAAGGAAGCGTGTTTCCTGGAGCTGCTGGCCGCCGACATCGAAAAGCTCGGCGAGAGCATCGCCGTCTCCGTCGATCCGGAGACCGGCTGGCACGACCAGATCCGTCAGGCCGTCGAGGCCTACGTCGCCTATATCGAAGCGCGGCCGGCGATTACGTTGAGCTGGATTCGTGAACTCCCCTCGCTGGGACCCGTCGGTCGACCGGTCCAACGCCGCGGCCTAAAGCTGTTGTCCGACCTGTTGATCGACCTCAGCGCCAGCCCCGGGTTCCGGCGCGCCGAACTGCCGCCACTGACCGCCCCGCTGGCGGTGATCTTGCTGGGCGGGCTGCGTGAATTGACTGCGCTCGCCGTCGAAGACGGACAGGCCGTCCGCGAGATCGTCGAACCGGCGGTCGATGCGTGCATCGCGCTGCTGGGCCCTCGCCACTAGCAGCTAGTCTCGTCGCGGCGCTCGACCTCGGCCTCGGGGTCGGTCAGCTCGCGACGGTGTTCATCGAGTCGACCGCAGTCACGATCGGCGTCGAGTAACTCAGAGTTTCAAGAATGCGCGCACCCGGTCCAGCACCAAGTCCGGTCGTTGCGCGATGATCCAGTGGCCGGCACCGTCGACCAGCTCCACCTCGAAATCGCTCATGTGGTCTTCGTATCCATTGGTTAGGGCGGGCGTGATCACCGGATCCTGCGTACCGGTCAGCCAGCGAACGGGTACGTTGACGCGAGCGTCGGCGTACTGGCCACGCACCCAGCGCAGCATTTCTCCACTCTGATAACTGCGGTACCACCGCGAGCCCGCCTCCGCGTGGCCGGGCTCGCGCATGCACTCGAGGTACAGGCTGGCGCTCTCTTCGGGAATCGAGAACCCGCCACCGACCCAAGGACCCAACATTCGCATGAACCGTGAGTTGGGATCCTTGAGCAACCGGGGGCCGATGACCGGCAGCGCTATCGGAATCTGGTACCACAGCCGCCACAGGTTGAGCACCCCCGACGGACTCAACTTCACAAAGGGCGCAACGGTATTGATGCCAAAGAATCCGGTCACCTTCTCCGGATGGCGCAGCATCATGATGAACGCGGTGGGCCCGCCCCAGTCGTGGGCGACGAGCTTCACGTTATCGATGCCCAAATGGTCCAGCACGCCGGCGAGATCCTCGGCCTTCTCGACCTTGGTGTAGCGCGAGCGGGGCGCCGAACTCCAGCCCGCCCCCCGCAGATCCGGACACAGCACCCGGTAGCCATCGGCGGCCAACGGACCGATCAGCTCGTGCCACTCCCACCAGTTCTCCGGGAAGCCGTGTACCAGCATCACGGCCGGCCCACCGGGCGGCCCGGCGTCGGCGACGTGGATTGTCACTCCGTCGCCGAGTTCTACGTAGCGGTGTTCGACTCCGTCCAACGCGGGCATGGTGACCATGCTTGAAAAGCTAGCGCACTGAGCCTAATCCAGGAACCGCTCGGCATACGGAGCGAACCGTTCGCGCAGCGCGCTCTCCTGCAGACCAAACATTTCGAACGATGTCTGCACGTTCCCCAACCGGCCACGCTGGTGGTCGGCGAGGTAGTCGCCGATGGACTGTCGCGCCTGGTCGGTGAACGGTTCGCCGGCCAAGGCGTAGACCCGCTCGGCGACACCGAATTCGTCGGCCATGAAGTCGTCGAAGCGAATGTCGATTGAGCGATCCGGACCGATGGCATCGCGATCACGCACCAGTGCGGTGAGCATCGCATCGAGGCGGTCGATCCAGGAGTGGGCGATCTGTGCCACCGGCACCGGTGAGCGGTGCATGCGCGCGGAGTAGGTGATCATCGCGATCATCGAGAGCGCCACCGGCACCGGGTCCCGGTGGGTGAACACGACGATGCTGTCGGGAAACACCCGATCCAGCACCCGCACCTGCTCGAGATGCTGAGGCGACTTGAGCAGCCAGCGACGGCCCCCGCGCAGGAACTGCATCGCCTTGAGCTCAGTGGCGAGGTATTCGTAATGCGGCGTCTGGTCATGGGCGCGGTAGTAATCGCGCCAGCGCGGCACCTCGCCGAGCGTCTCGAACAGCATCGTGGAGATGTCGTTGGCCAGCAACTGGATCTCTTCGTGCACGTGATCGGTGGTCATCTCATGCATCAGCGGGAAATGTGGCATCACCATGTTGACCACCCCGACCGCGACGTCCATGCGCGCCCGGCGCGGATCCGGCTCGGCGCCAACCTCATTCGGCAACGGGAACGGCTCGTTGCTTTCCCAGTACGGCATGGTGCGGAAGGTGGGTGGCGCGGCCAGCAGGTTGTGCAGGTGCGTGGTGCCGGTGCGGGGCAACCCGGCGATCACCACCGGTGAACGCAGTTCGATGTCGTTGATCTCGGGATGCCGGCCCAACAGGTCGGTCAGCAGCAGCCGGTTCTTGAGCAGCTGCAGCAGTTGCCCGTAGAAGTTCACTACTCCGGCGTCGTGCAGCCCGTCGATCTCGCGCAGCGCCGCGAGGTAGACGTCGAGCCGCTCCCGATAGTCGTCGGGTCCGAAGTCGTGCAGGCCGGTGTCGGCGCTGGCCTTCGCGTGCAGCGCGTCGGCATCCAACGGGCACTCCGGGGCCATCATCGCCATCATGTCGAGGATCTGCTGACCCTCGGCACTGAATCGAGGCTGGTCAAGGTCTTCGAGGCGAACTGAGCGAACGGCGTCGGTCACGGCGACTTATGTTACCCTGAGTTTCGTAATGGTAGTGGATTTTGGCCGGCCCCGTGACCCGCGCATCGACGGTGCGGTGCTGCGCGCCACCGTCGAGCTGCTGGCCGAGACCGGTTATCCGGGGCTGTTGGTCTCGGCCATCGCAGAACGCGCCGGCACCAGCAAGCCCGCGATCTACCGCCGCTGGCCCAGCAAGGCGCATCTGGTGCACGAGGCTGTGTTCCCGATCGGCGCCGCGACCGAGATCCCCGATACCGGGTCGCTGCCCGACGATCTACGCGAAATGGTGCGTCGCGCAATGGTTTTCCTGACGACGCCGGCCGCCCGGGCGGCCTTGCCGGGCCTGGTCGGCGAGATGGCGGCCGATCCGACCCTGCATTCGGCGCTGCTGGAGCGCTTCACCGGCATCACCGGCGGCGGTCTCGGCGAGTTGTTCGAGCGCGCCGTAGTTCGCGGCGAAGTGCGAAGCGACGCAACCGCTTCCGAACTCGCCTCTCAAATAACAGATGCCATCGCGGGCATCACCCTGATGGGCCTGCTCACCCGCCCCGACGAACTCGATGACGACTGGGTAGACCGCACCACCACGTTGCTCCTGAAAGGAATCAGCGCATGACGCACGAATCGACGGCCGCGTGGAAGGAGCTGTTGGCCACCCTCGGCGACCTCGACCGCTCCTTCCTGGAGGGTGATCGCGAGGTGACCGACGACCGCCACGTTGCCGATGGCTACCGCATGTTGGCCACCACCCTGGGCGTCGCCTTTGACACCTACCTGTTCCCCGAGCCGGGTCGCCCGCAGTTCGTCGCCGTGAACACCCCGTTCCGTCGCGATCGCCGGTGGGGTGGCGACAACACCGACGCGTATTACTTCATCTGCCCGGTCGATGAGCAGCGGCGGTATCGCATCAGCGGCAATAAGGGTGACAGCGTGTACTTTTCGGTAACCGCCTACAACGAACCCGCGCCGGGCGCGTGGTCGGATCGCATCGTCGCGATCGTCCGCGACACCGATCTCGACATCGACGCCGACGGCAACTTCGCCTTCGACTTCCCGGCCACGGCCGACGCGGTGGTGTTGATGACCCGCGATTACCAGGCCGACCCGTTGACCGGTCGCCCGGTGACATGGCAGATCGAGGCGCTCGACGAGCCGGAGCCCATCCGGCATGGCGACGCCGAGACCGCGGCCAGCCTGCGTGCAGCTGCGGCCTGGATGCGCACCATGTTCGCCATCGTGCCGCTGGCCGTCGGGCAACGGGTCGACGATCAACACGGGCTGGGCCACGAAACCGTCTACGCCGCAAACCAATTCGCTGATCCTTATCAGGTTCCCGACGCCAACTTCGGCTGGTCAGCCCGCGACGCCTGCTACGCCTACGGCAGTTTCGTGCTCGACGATGACGAGGCGCTGGTCATCACGCATCGACCGCCGTCGTGCCGGTTCTGGAACCTGGTGGTGTGGAACCAGTTCATGGCCACCTACGGTGACGGGGGTGCGCGCTCGTCGCTCAACAACCACAGCGCCGCGCTCAACGGCGACGGTTCCGTGACGATCGTTTTGTCCGGCACCGCGACGGCGCACCCGAATTCACTGACGACGCTTGGCTATCCGCTCGGCAACCTGGCGTTCCGGTGGTTTTTGTCCGACGGGGTGCCGAAGCGGCCCGAGGTGCAACTCGTCAAGGCCATCGACGCCCCGACGGCCCTTACCTGACCCGCCGGGGCCTCCGCACAGAAACGCCTTCGATTCGTCCGTACGCCCCACGCTCGGGGGCTCGGACTGAATCAACCCACCTCGCGGACCAGTTCGATCGCGCGGCCCAGCGTCGTGAGCTTGGCATCGAGCGTGTCGCCGGCGGGATAGAGTCGCACGGTGTTGACGCCGGCATCGCGCCACACCGCCAGGCGCGCGCGGACCATCTGTTCGGTGCCGATCAGCGTGGTGCCCAGCACCATGTCGTCGGTCACCAGCGCTGCGGCGCCGTCGCGGTCGCGGGCCTGCCAGCGCTCACGCACCGCAGCGGCGACATCGGCCCAGCCCTGCCGGCTGTAAGCCTGGTTGTAGAAGTTCGTGCTCGACGAGCCCATCCCGCCGAGGCTGAACGCGAGTTCCTTCTTGCGGTGGGCGACCATGGCGCTCAACTCGTCCTCGTCGGCCGCGAACGCGACCTCGGCGCCCTGGCAGATATCGATGTCCGCGCGGGTGCGACCGGCGCGCTCGAGGCCCTCGTCGAGGTGGGCGAAGTACGCCTCGGCCGCGCCCTCGGGCACGAAGCTGGTGCCCAGCCAGCCGTCGGCGATCTCCCCGGTCAGCCGCAGCATCGCCGGCGACAGCGTGGCCAGGTAGATCGGGATGGCGTGCTGCGGCGCGTTCGACACCCGCATCGGGACCGCCTCGCCGGGGCGGGGGATCTGGAACTCGCTGCCGGCATGGGAGATCTTGCCCCCGGCGAACACCTGCCGCACGATGTCGACGGTTTCGGAGATTCGGGCCAGCGGCCGGCGGAACGAGACCCCGTGCAGGCCCTCGATGACCTGCGGCCCGGACGCACCCAGCCCCAGCAGGAAACGCCCATTCGACAGGTTGGACAGCGTGATCGCGGTCTGTGCGACCAGCACCGGCGACCGGGTGCCGACCTGCAGGATGCCGGAGCCGAGCAGCATCGTGTCGGTGCGCGCCGCGAGGTAGCCCAACGCCGACGGAGCATCGGCCCCCCACGCCTCGGCGACCCAGCACACGTCGAGCCCCAGCTTTTCGGCCTCGACGGCCAGCGTCACCACCTGGCCGACTTCGTCGCTGCCGCCGGACAACTCGACCGTGGTCGCGGTGCGCATCAGCGCACCCCGTGCTCGGCCAGCCTCTTGATCGCCGCCAGGGTCTTGCTGATCGCGGACTCGAATTCGCGCATCCGGACGAACACGATCTTTTCCTCTTTGTCCGGCATGGAGTCGATCGCCGACGACAGCCCCGAGCGTCCCGGTCCCATCTGCATCCAGTAGCTCAGGCTGGTGCCGCCGTCCCGGGGTTCCAGCCGGAACCGCCAGGTCGCCGACGGATGCACGGCATCGCCGACCGCCCAGGCGAATTCCCGCTGCTGCTCGCAGGCGACGATGTGGGAGGTGGTGCTCCATTCGCCGAACGCGTCGTGCTGATTGTGGCCGACAAAGCGGGCACCCACCTTCGGCCGGTCGGCGCCGCCGACCCACTCCACGGACTGCAGCTCGTTGCTGAAGGTCGGCATCAGCTTGATATCCGAGACCAGATTCCAGACTCGGGCCGGATCGGCGTCAACCCAGGTCGAAACTTCCACCGTCGGCTTGTCCGCATAACGTGCTCCGGTCCACTCCACGCCGCCTATTGTCCCCCACCGGGGGCGGGTCTCAGGCCGCGACGGGCTCGCGATCGGCCGGCTTGTCGGCCTTGATCTTCGGCAGCAACGACGTCAGCTTGCCCGGGTCCGGGAAGGTCAGCCGGACGATCTTGCGCACCACGGTGCCGAACTGCTGCAGCAACGGCCCCTTGTTGTAGGGGATCCCGTAGCGCTCGCAGATCTCTTGCACCTCGGGCGCGATGTCGGCATACCGGCGGGCCGGCATGTCGGGGAACAAGTGGTGCTCGATCTGGTGCGACAGGTTGCCGGACAGCAGGTGGAAGATCGTGCCGCCGGTCAGGTTGGCCGAGCCCAGCACCTGGCGGAAGTACCACTGGCCGCGGGACTCGTCCTTGGTCTCCTCGACGGTGAATTCCTGGGTCCCGTCCGGGAAGTGGCCGCAGAAGATGATCATGTACGACCACACGTTGCGCATCAGGTTGGCCGTCATGTTGCCGGTGAAGACGAACGGGGCGAACGGGCCGGCCAGCAACGGGAACGCGACGTAGTCCTTGAGGGTCTGGCGCTTCGTCTTCTTCCAGATCTCCTTCAGGGTGTCCTTCTTGTCCCAGACCCGGATCTCGCCGGAGCGGATCTTTTCGGTCTCCAGCTCGTGCAGCGCGACGCCGTACTGGAACAGCACCATCAGCAGGAACGCATATAGCGGGTTACCGATGAAGTAAGGCGACCATTTCTGGTCTTCGCTCATCCGGATGATGCCGTAGCCGATGTCGCGGTCCATCCCGACGATGTTGGTGTGGGTGTGGTGCATGTAGTTGTGCGAGTGCCGCCACTGGTCGGCCGGGCACGCGGTGTCCCACTCGAACGAGCGCCCGGAGATGTTCGGGTCGCGCATCCAGTCGTACTGGCCGTGCATGATGTTGTGGCCGATCTCCATGTTGTCCAGGATTTTCGCGACGCCCAGCATCGCGGTGCCCAGCAACCAGGCCGGCGGCAGGAACAGCAGAGCGCGTCCGCCTACTTCCAGCGCCCGCTGAGTCTTGATGACGCGGCGGATGTAGTCGGCGTCTTCTGCGCCGAGGTCTGCCAGTACGCGATCCCGGATGGCGTCGAGTTCACGACCGAACGCGTCGGCCTGCTCGGGGGTAAGGGTGATCTTGTCGTGTGTCATGAGAACTCCTTCCGAGGTCTACCGCGACTGTGAATTTGACGACGCGACACGCAGTGTGGCCGTCGCCAGATTCACACTCGCGCACCTCTTTTGGCTTATAGGGATAGATCGACGTCGCCGACAGGGACGGATACGCAGATCTGGATGTCTTCGTCCGCGGCGGTGGATACCGCGCCGGTGGTGAGGCTGCGCACGGTGCCGGAGACCTTCCGGCGGGTGCACGTGTGGCAGATGCCCATCCGGCATCCGTTCTGTGGCGTCAGGCCGGCCGACTCGGCCTGCTCGAGCAGCGAGCGACCGTCGTCGATGACGTCAACGCCGCTGTCCGCGAATGTGATTCGGCCGCCCGAGGGGTTCGACGGAGCCGTGATCGCCGGCGGCACGAAGCTCTCGGTGTACACGTTGTCGCAGTGCTCGCGGACGGCGTCGACCAAAGCAGTTGGGCCGCAGACGAATACCGCATCTGGCGAGGGCATGGCGGCGGCCAGATGCTGCGGCCCGAAGCGGCCGGTCAGGTCTCCGCCGCCCGATCGGGTGTAGCCGTGCAGCACCCGTACCCCGGGCATCGCGGCGAGCTCGTCGCGGTAGCAGGCCTCGGCCTGGGTGCGCGCGTAGTGGACGAACGCGATCTCGCCCCCTTGCTGTTGCAAGTGGCCCTCGGCGACCAGGGTGCGCAGCATCGCCATGACGGGCGTGATGCCACTGCCCCCGGAGACGAGAAGGATCCGCCGCGGGCTTTCGGACGAGCCGGGCTCCGGCAGGACGAAGTCGCCGCCGACACCGGTCAGGCCGACCACCATGCCGGGGCGGGCCTGCTCGTACAGGTAGTTGGAGACCAGCCCGCCGTCATGGCGGCCGACGGTCAACTCGAGGGTCGCGCTGCCTTCGACGTTGGCCGGCGAATAGCAGCGGGTGTGCCGGCGGCCGTCGATTTCGAGACTGACGTTGACGTACTGACCGGCCTTGAAGGCGTGAGCGGACGTGAAGCTCCGGTTGGGAGCGAGAGTGAGCGTGACGCTGCGCGGCGTGGTTCGGCGCACGTCGACGACCTTGGCGCGGGCCTCGCCCTGTGTCCAGGTTGGGTCCACCAGCTCGGTGTAACGGTCGACGCCGTGCGGGCCGGTGAGCAGGTCAACCAGGTCGGAACCGAGGATTCGGTCCCGGAAAGTCTTAGCGAAGCTCTGACGCGAGGTCTGACTTCTTTGAGTGAACATATGTACAATGTGCGGCCAATAGGTGCAGCTAGTCAAGGGTTTCCGCAGCTCTGTGGTAAGGTTCACATAGTGAACGGTCGTACTCCTAGCTCACGGCCACACCGTTCCAGCCGCGAGCGTTCCCGGGAAAGCCCCTCACGCGAAGAGCGGAAGGAAGCCACTCGGCGCGCCATCATCGCCGCGGCACTCAAACTGCTGCAAGACCGCAGCTTTTCTGCCCTGAGCCTGCGCGAGGTCACCCGCGAGGTCGGCATCGTGCCCGCCGCGTTCTATCGGCATTTCGAGTCGATGGAGGCGCTCGGGCTGGTGCTCATCGACGAGTCGTTTCGCAGCTTGCGCGACACCCTGCGCGACGCGCGCGCCGGCAAGCTCGACCCGAACCGGGTGATCGAGTCGTCCGTCGAAATCCTGATCGCCAGCGTCGCCGACCGACGCGAGCACTGGCGCCTGATCGCGCGCGAGCGCAATAGCGGACTGAGCGTGCTGCGCTACGCGATCCGCACCGAGATCCGGCTGATCACCTCCGAGCTCGCGACCGACCTGGCGCGCTTCCCGGGCCTGAACGCCTGGAGCACCGAGGACCTCAATGTGCTGGCGACGCTGTTCGTCAACTCGATGATCGTGATCGCCGAGGCGATCGAAGACGCGCAGACCGCCGAGGCGCTGGAAGACATTCGGCGCATCGCCGTCAAACAGCTGCGCATGATCGCCATCGGCATTGCCGGCTGGCGAAGCAACCCTTGACCTCTAGCGTGGTTCGCGCCACATCGCCCACAGCGGTGGGCCGCCGTTGGGTAGTGGCATTTCCTGGGTGACCTCAAAGCCGAAACGTAGGTAATAGGGCACGTTTTCGGGCTTACTCGACTCGAGATAGGCCGGGCAGTGCTCGGCATCGCAGCGGTCCAGCCGCGACCGCATCAACGCCTGGCCATAGCCCTGGCCGCGGACCGTGGGGTCGCTGCCGATCGCGGCCAGATACCAGTGCGGCTCTTCGGGATGCTCGCGCTTCATCATGTCCTGGACGTCGCGTGCCATCCCGGTCCGCAAACCGAACACCCTCAAAAAAGCCGGCGTCATCGCGAACTGGGCCCAGCGGGATTCCTGCCAGTGACCCGGCGGATCCCACAGGGCAGCCGCGCCGATGCCGGATCCGTTGCCGGCCACCTCGACGCCGCCGTGACGCAGATGGTGGTGCCGGGTCATGGCGGAAAACATCCGCATCAGGTGCGTGGTCCGGGTCATGCTATTGGGAAACAGCCAGGCCATCACCGGATCGTCGAAGAAGGCACGGCTCAGGGTGGCAGACAACTCGCGGAGGTCGGCTTTGCGCGCCGGACGTGCCTGGGGGGCCATAACGCCAGGCTAATGGCAAACCGGCCCGGCGCGAATAATCCCGCAACGACATGGTCAGGCCCGCAATCGCCGCCACGGCGGCCACGGCACAGCTGACGATCGAAAGCCGCCGGCGCTGACCGTGGATGCGAGCCAGCCCATAAACTCTGCGTATGACGGTCCAGGCGGCGGGTACCCCGAGGCGATGACCGGACTTTCACGGCGGACATTCGGGCAGATCGCGACCGGCGTGGGTGTGCTCGGCGCCGGGGCGATGGCCGGGGGATGCTCGAGCGAACATCGTGGTGCTCCGAGCAATCCGCCGCCGGTGACCAAGGGTGTGGGAATCACGCTGTCGCACGAGCAATTTCGGACCGACCAGCTGGTGTTGCAGGCCCAGGCCGCCGAAAAGGCGGGCTTCCAATACGTCTGGGCCAGCGACCACATCCAGCCGTGGCAGGACAACGAGGGTCACTCGATGTTCCCGTGGCTGACGCTGGCGCTGGTGGGCAACAGCACCAGCCGCATCTCCTTCGGCACCGGCGTCACGTGTCCGACCTACCGCTATCACCCGGCAACGGTGGCGCAGGCCTTCGCGTCGCTGGCGATCCTGAGTCCGGGCCGGGTGTTCTTGGGCCTCGGGACCGGCGAACGGCTCAACGAACAGGCGACTACCAACATGTGGGGCAAATATCCCGAGCGTCACGACCGGCTGGTCGAGGCGATCCAACTGATTCGCCAGCTGTGGTCTGGCGGGCGAATCTCGTTCGCGGGCCGCTACTTTCAGACCAACTCGCTGAAGCTCTACGACATACCACCGAACCCGCCGCCCATCTTCGTGGCCGCCAGTGGACCCAAAAGCGCAAGGCTGGCAGGGCAATACGGCGACGGCTGGATCACGCAATCCCGCGATCTCATCAACCCGAAGCTGCTGGGTGCGCTCAACGACGGCGCCCACGCTGCCGGGCGCGATCCCGCGACGTTAGGCAAGCGCGCCGAATTGTTCGCCGTCGTCGGCGAGGCCGAGGAGGCCGCCCGCACGGCTGCCTTGTGGCGATTTACCGCCGGGGCCGTCGATCAACCCAATCCGGTCGAGATTCAGCGTGCCGCCGAGGCGAACCCGATCGAGAAAGTGCTGGCCAATTGGACGGTCGGCACCGATCCCGCCACCCACGTCACCGCCGTGCAGTGGGTTCTCGACGGCGGCGCCATCCCGTTTCTGCACTTCCCGCAGGGCGACCCCATCGCGGCGATCAACTTCTATCGCGACTACGTCCTACCCAAGCTGCACTAGGCTGCTTTCGCTGCATGCGTCGTTTACGCTGTGGCGCAACGTATTGCGCTTTCCGCCGGATTCGTGCGGCAACACCGGGTACACGTCGCGCGCCAGATCGTGCAGAATGCGATCTCATGGATCCTTCGCAGCCGAACTTCAGGCATGAGCTGGCCGTCCGCATGGCCGAGCTTGCCCGCGCGATTGCCACACCGCGCGGCCTCGACCGGGTTCTGCGCGACGTAACCGAGACAGCGGTGCAATTGATACCGGGAGCCGACGTCGCCGGAGTGCTGCTGGTGAAGAAGGCCGGGGAGTTCGAGTCCCTCGCCGACACCGATGACTTGGCTGGACAGCTCGACAAACTCCAGCAGGATTTCGGCGAAGGACCCTGCGCCGAGGCGGCGCTTCAAGAAACGATCGTTCGCGCCGACGACCTGCGTAGCGAGACACGGTGGCCTCGATACGCGCCGGCAGCCGTGCGGCTCGGTGTCCTCAGCGGCCTGTCATTCAAGCTGTACACGGCCGACCGGACGGCCGGCGCGCTGAACTTGTTCGGTTTCGAGGCGGGGGTGTGGGACACCGAAGCGGAAACGATTGGATCGGTGCTGGCCGCGCATGCTGCGGCGGCGATCTTGGCGGAGCGTCACGGAGAACACCTGCAATCGGCACTGTCGTCCAGGGACCGCATTGGCCAGGCCAAGGGCATCATCATGGAACGTTACGACGTGGACGACGTACGCGCGTTCGACATGCTGGTGCTGTTATCTCAGGAGCAACAAACAAAACTCGTCGACATAGCAGAACGGGTCATCGCAACCCGCGGCGCCGGCGACTGAGTTTGGTCGGCGCGATCTCCCTTCAACGACCACTACGACGGACCGCATCTACGATGAGGTAGCCCTTCTGGGTTTTCTCTAAAGATGCCGGTGCGACGGTGCACCGGGGAATGGGTGGCCACGGTGTGGGACTTCGAAACGGACCCGGAATACCAGGCGAAGCTGGACTGGGTCGAAAAGTTCATGGTCGACGAGCTGGAACCGCTCGACCTGGTCGCCCTTGATCCGTACGACAAAAAGAACGCCGAGATGATGCGCATCCTGCGGCCGTTGCAGCAGCAGGTGAAGGATCAAGGCCTGTGGGCGGCGCATCTGGGCCCCGAACTCGGCGGCCAGGGCTTCGGCCAGGTCAAGCTCGCGCTGCTCAACGAAATCCTCGGACGATCGCGCTGGGCACCGTCCGTGTTCGGCTGCCAGGCGCCGGATTCCGGCAACGCCGAAATCCTTGCGCTGTTCGGCACCGACGAACAGAAAGCGCGCTATCTGCAGCCCCTGCTCGACGGCGAGATCTCCTCGTGTTATTCGATGACCGAACCGCAGGGCGGTTCCGATCCCGGCATGTTCGTGACGTCGGCGACCCAGGACGGTGCTGGAAATGGGGACTGGATCATCAACGGCGAGAAGTGGTTCTCCTCCAACGCCAAGCATGCGTCGTTCTTCATCGTCATGGCCGTCACCAAGCCCGACGCCCGGACATACGAGAAGATGTCGCTGTTCATCGTTCCGGGCGAGACGCCGGGGATCGAGATCATCCGCAACGTCGGGGTGGGCGGCGAATCGAAGCACGGTTCGCATGGCTACGTCCGGTATAACGACGTCCGAGTGCCGGCCGATCACGTGCTGGGCGGTGAAGGATCGGCGTTCATGATCGCACAGACCCGCCTCGGCGGTGGTCGCGTCCACCACGCGATGCGCACGATCGCATTGGCACGCAAGGCTTTTGACATGATGTGCGAGCGCGCTGTGTCACGCAAGACCAGGCATGGCCATCTCTCCGATTTCCAGATGACCCAGGAGAAGATCGCCGACAGCTGGATCCAGATCGAGCAGTTCCGGCTGCTGGTGCTGCGCACCGCGTGGCTGATCGACAAGCATCACGACTACCAGAAGGTGCGCCGCGACATCGCCGCGGTGAAGGTCGCGATGCCCCAGGTGCTGCACGACGTCGCCCAGCGCGCCCTGCACCTGCATGGCGCTCTCGGGGTCTCCGACGAGATGCCGTTCGTCAAGATGCTGGTGGCCGCCGAGTCACTGGGCATCGCCGACGGCGCTACCGAGCTGCACAAGATGACCGTGGCCCGCCGCACCCTGCGTGAATACCAGCCTGTGACAACGCCTTTCCCGTCGGCTCACATACCGACCCGGCGCGCCGAAGCCGAGGCCCGCCTAGCGGAACGACTGGAGCACTCGATCGCGGAGTTCTAACGGCTACCTTCTGGCCGAGCAGTCAGCAGATGTAGCGAACGATGCTTTCGGCCACACAAGCCGGCTTCGGCGACCCGTCGATCTCGACGGTGGTGGACACGATCGCCTGCACGGCGCCGCCGCCGACGTCCTCGACCGAGATCAGCGAACTGGTCGCCCGAACCTTCGACCCCACCGGCACCGGGGCGGGAAAGCGAACCTTGTTCAGGCCGTAGTTGATTGCGAGCTTGATGCCCTTGACGGTGTACATGTCGTGTTGCATCCGCGGCAGCAGCGACAGCGTCATGTAACCGTGGGCGATGGTCTTACCGAAGGGACCGGCGGCCGCCCGTTCCGGGTCGACGTGGATCCATTGGTGATCGCCGGTCGCGTCGGCGAAGAGGTTGACGTCTTCCTGAGTGATGGTCACCCAGTCGCTTTGGCCGATGGTCTCCCCCGCGGCGGCGGCGAGGTCGGCGACTGACTCGAAGGTACGCATGCTTTCTCCTCTGCTCGCGGGTAAGCATAGAACTCGTGAGGCTGCTGCTGATTGCCGATACCCACGTGCCGAAACGCGCCCGCGATCTGCCCGCCCGGGTGTGGCAGGAAGTCGAGCGGTCGGACGTCGTCATCCATGCCGGCGACTGGATTGCGCTCGAATTGCTCGACGAGCTGGAATCCAGGGCCGCGCGCCTGGTCGGCTGCTGGGGCAACAACGACGGGCCCCCGTTGCGAGCGCGACTGCCCGAACGAGCGGACGTGACGTTGGCGGGCGTGCGGTTCACGGTGGTGCACGAAACCGGCCCGTCGTCCGGCCGCGAGGCCCGGATGTCACGGCTCTATCCCGATACCGACGTGCTGGTGTTCGGGCACAGCCACATCCCCTGGGATACGACGGCCCGCACCGGACTACGCCTGCTCAACCCGGGGTCGCCGACGGATCGCCGCCGCCAACCGTTCTGCAGCTACATGACGACCAGCATCGATGACGGCGCAGTGACCGACGTCATGCTGCACCGGCTCGAGAAGTAGCCCAGATAAAGGCCCTACACAGCTGGCGCACATATATAGCTCGTAGACAGAGTTATATATGCAAGCACTGAGATCGCACACCGACCTGGTCACCGACGTGTTCGGCGTCGTCGGCCGATTCCGCCGCCAGCTGCGCAGGTCTGCCGGCCGGGGACTCGACTCCGCCCGGTTCACCGAGTCACAGTCGGAGCTGCTCTGGCTGGTCGGCCGCCGCCCGGGGATCTCGGTCCGCGCGGCGGCGGCCGAACTCGGGCTGGTCCCCAACACCGCGTCGACGATGGTCTCCAAGCTGGTGGCCAACGGTTCGCTGATCCGGACCGTCGACGAGACCGACCGTCGCGCGTGTCAACTACGACTCGCCGAGCCCACCCAGCAGATCGTCGACGCATCGCGAGCCGCCCGGCGCGCGCTGCTGTCCGAGGCGCTGCAAGAACTCAATGACGACCAAATCGATTCTCTGACAAAGGGGTTAGAGGTTCTCGACATGGTGGCCCGCAGATTACAGGAGAAATGATGACGAAATTACCGATGGCGATCGACTGCCGGCACCTGACCTTTCACTACGGCCAGTTCACCGCCGTCGACGACCTGACACTCAGGGTGCGGCCCGGCGAGACGATGGGCCTGCTCGGACCCAACGGCGCGGGTAAGACGACGCTGGTGCGGATGCTCACCACGCTGACCCCCGTGCAGCACGGCGAGTTGCGCATCTTCGGGATGGACTCCCGGCGCGAGACGGTCGACATCCGGAGCAACATCGGCTATGTCCCGCAACAACTTTCGATCGAACCCGCGCTGACGGGCCGGCAGAACGTGGAATGGTTCGCCCGGCTCTACGGCGTACCGCGCGCCGAGCGCGCCGATCGGGTCAGGCAGGCGCTGGACGCGATGGAGCTGCTCGAGGTGGCCGACCGGCTGGCGGGCACCTACTCCGGCGGCATGGTGCGCCGCCTGGAGGTGGCGCAGGCGCTGGTCAATCGCCCGTCGCTGCTCGTGCTCGACGAGCCGACCGTGGGGCTGGACCCGATCGCGCGTGACGGCGTGTGGAATCAGGTGCAGAGCATGCAGGCCCAGTTCGGCATGACCGTGCTGCTGACCACGCACTACATGGAGGAAGCCGACGCCCTCTGCGATCGCGTCGCGCTGATGCATCGCGGCGTCCTGCGGGCCGTGGGCACACCCACCGAGCTGAAGTCGAAGGTGTCGCCCAGCGCGACGCTCGAGGACGTTTTCCGCCGCTACGCGTCCACGGACCTGCACGGCGACTCCGAGTCGTCGACATCTGACTTCCGCGAAATCCGTTCCAGCAGAAAGGTTGCCAGCCGTGCCAGTTGATCACACCTACGAAATACCGGCCGAGGCGCTGGTGCGCGCACCGCGCGGATGGCAGCGGGTCAGCGCGACGTTCGGCCGCGTCGGCGCGTTCGCGATCGTCGAACTGCAGAAGCTGCAGCACGACCGCACCGAGCTCATCACCCGGATGGTGCAACCGGCCCTGTGGCTGCTGATCTTCGGAACGACATTCAGCAAGCTGCATGTCATCAACACCGGATCGGTGTCCTACCTGGCCTTCCTGGCCCCGGGCATCATCGCGCAGTCGGCGCTGTTCATCTCGATTTTCTATGGCATCCAGATCATTTGGGACCGCGACGCCGGCGTGCTGTCCAAACTGATGGTGACGCCGGCACCGGCGTCGGCGTTGATCACCGGTAAGGCGTTCGCGGCGGGTGTGCGCTCGGTCGCCCAAGTCGTCGGCGTGCTGGCGCTGGCTTACCTGATGCGCATCGGCCTGACCGTCAACCCGCTGCGCATTCTGGCGGCCATGGCCACCGTGATGCTCGGCGCGGCGTTCTTCGCCTGCCTGTCGATGACGCTGGCCGGGCTGGTCCGCAATCGCGATCGCCTGATGGGTATCGGGCAAGCCATCACGATGCCGTTGTTCTTCGCGTCGAACGCGCTGTACCCGGTTGGGGTGATGCCGTCGTGGCTGCGTGTGCTGAGCACCGTCAACCCGCTGAGTTACGAGGTCGACGCGCTGCGCGGGCTGTTGATCGGCATCCCGCTGAACCCGTTGGACTTCGTCGTGCTGATCGTGGCGGCGCTGCTTGGAATTGCCACGGCCTCAACACTTTTGCGCCGTCTGGTCGCCTAGGCGCTAGCGCATGCGCTATCGCATTGCAAGAGGTTCGGATGGTTCCGAGAGCCGATCGTGACCTGACCGAGATGATTTCTCGCCGACTCTGAATCGTTAGCCAACCGCGATCTGCGGGCACGGCCGTGACAAACGAATTAGACCCTCCCGCTGTGTTTCACTGCCCGAGAACAGATTCCACCGCGCAATGCGGCAGATGAAAGTTGGGATGGGTAATCGCTATGACATTCGTTGAGAAGTTGCGTGGCGCTGTGACATTTCTGCCGCGTCGACTGGCGATCGCGGTCGTAGGCGCTGCCCTGTTGTCCGGTCTGGTCGCTGTTGTCGGCGGCTCGTCGACTGCGGGGGCGTTCTCGAAGCCGGGTCTTCCAGTGGAGACCCTGCAGATTCCATCACCGTCGATGGGCCGCAACATCAAGGTCCAGTTCCAGGGCGGCGGACCGCACGCGGTCTACCTGCTCGACGGTCTGCGGGCGCAGGATGACTTCAACGGCTGGGACATCAACACTCCGGCGTTCGAGGAGTTCTACCAGTCCGGCATTTCGGTGATCATGCCCGTCGGCGGCCAGTCCAGCTTCTACAGCAACTGGTACCAGCCGTCGGCAAGCAACGGCCAGAACTACACCTACAAGTGGGAGACCTTCCTGACCCAGGAGATGCCTGTGTGGTTGCAGGCCAACAAGGAGGTGTCGCCGTTCGGCAACGCCGCGGTGGGGTTGTCGATGTCGGGTGGTTCCGCGATGATCCTCGCCGCCTACTACCCGCAGCAATTCCCTTACGCTGCTTCGCTTTCCGGCTTCCTCAACCCCTCCGACGGTTGGTGGCCGACGCTGATCGGCTTGGCGATGAGCGACGCGGGTGGCTACAGCGCGAGCAACATGTGGGGTCCGTCGACCGACCCGGCGTGGAAGCGCAACGACCCGATGCTGCAGATCCCGCGGCTGGTCGCCAACAACACCCGCGTCTGGGTGTACTGCGGTAACGGCACCCCGAGCGACCTCGGCGGCGACAACATGCCGGCGAAGTTCCTCGAGGGCCTGACGCTGCGCACCAACGAGCAGTTCCAGAACAACTACGTGGCAGCGGGTGGACGCAACGGTGTGTTCAACTTCCCGGCCAACGGAACGCACTCGTGGCCCTACTGGAACCAGCAGCTGATGGCGATGAAGCCCGACATGCTGCAGGTGCTCAACTCGCCGACCACTGCACCGCCTGCCCCGGCCGCCGCTCCCGCCGGCTGACCGACCCGAAATCGAGCATCGGCAGTGGCGCCCGGTCAGCGCCGCTGCCGATCCTCACTTTCCTCCGATTCCTTCAGCAGCGCGCGGCGGTCCTGGTGGAAGTAGGTGTAGGCGGTGGTCAGCGCGCACAGGACCGTGGCCATCACCAACATCCAGGTCCCGTTCACGACCACACTGATCCCGCCGCCGATCGCGGCACCCACCATGAAGCTGGCCAGCAGCATGAAGTAGCCGAGCCAGTCCGAAACGCTTCCCCCACCAGCGATGTGGCGTTCAATGCCCTGGCCCATCTTGACAGTCGTACCGGTTACGTAGCTCAACGGCACCGACACCTCGCCGTCCTTGACGAATGACGTATTCAGTGCCCCGGTGCCGAAGGCCAGCAGCATAATCGGCGCGAAGTCCAGCAGGTTCTCTGTCCAGCCTTCGTCGATGGTGTCGACCACGCACGCGGCCAACAAACTCAAGGTCGTCAACACGGTCGGGCCGTGCGGATGGTCGACCCAGAAATATCGCCGGCATAGTGACGCAACCACCACGCCGGCAACGAATGCCACAATGAGCAGCCCGGCGCTGGCGGCCAGCCATACTTCGCCGGTGAAATACCCGAGCACGGCGCGTTGGGCGTTGCCGGTGATGAAAACCACGAAGTATCCGGCGGAGTGGGTAAACGAGATCGCGCCTACCACGCCGGCCAGCACGGCCAACACCCACGACAACCGCGCTTCACTGTTGAATGTCTCGCCCGCCACGCGATCTATGCTTACAGACGCACCCGGACAGCGCACAGCGGCGCATACCGAACTCCTATGTTGTGGGCGACGACTTCCCGTTCATTCGGCCGCGGTCAGCCGGGCAATGGACCGCAGCGGGATGGGCAGCCACCCCGGCCGGTGCCGCGCCTCGTAGCCGGCCTCGTACACGGCCTTGTCGAGTTCGTACGCGGCCAGCAGCCGCGCCGAATCCCGCGGGTCGGTGTGCGACGCGGCCGCATAGCCGTCGCAGAAGGCGGTGCGGTTGCGCTCGACCCACTCACGGGCACGCGCCGCCAGCTGCTTGTCGCCCTCGTGGTCCACCAGCGGCCCGTAGGCGGCGTACTCGAACGATCGCAGCACGCCGGCCACGTCGCGCAGCGGCGAATCCGGGGCCCGTCGCTCATCGAGCGGCTGGCCGGGCTCACCCTCGAAGTCGATCAGCAGCCAGCTCTCCGGGGTGCGCAGCACCTGTCCCAGGTGCAGGTCACCGTGCACGCGCTGGACGGTGATCGTCTCGCCGGCCAGCTTGCCGAAGCGCTCTTCGACCGTCGCCGCGTGTTCTTGCAGCTCGGGCACCAGCGCCGCAGTCGACGCCAACCGGGCCAGCACGTTGTCCACCGGGAAGGTGGCCTGCGCGGTACCCAGGGTTTCGGCGAGGGTGGCATGCACGGACGCGACGGCCTCCCCGAGCCGGTAGGACTCACCGGCGAAGTCGCCGCCGACCTCGTGGGCATACAGGTCGCCCTCGGCGAACAGGTCGCGGACGCTGGCCGTGGCCATGGCCCAGCCTTCGGCGGCGTTGGCCTCGAACTCGGTGACCATGCCCAGTGGCCACGCCGTGTCCTCGGCGCCGTCGTCCCCGGCGATCTCGTAGGTGCCGAGCAGTCGGGCCACGTTCGGGTTGCCGGCCCGGCCGAGCACCCGGTTCAGCTCGATGTCGGGGTTGATGCCGCGGCTGACCCGACGAAAGACCTTGAAGATCGCGTCCCGATCGAAGATCACGCTGGTGTTGGACTGCTCGGCATCGGCGACCCGCGGCCACGCGTCCAGCGGAAGCCTGACATCGGGCTCTTTGCGAAACACCACTTCGGTGCCGGCCGAATCGCGCGTCGCGGACTGGTCGATCAGCGACAGCAAGAACCGCGGGCCGTCGGTTCCATACAGCGCGTCATAGCCGGTGTGGTCGTCGGCCGAGCCGATGGTGGCCACGGTGTTGTACTCGGTGACCGGCTCGGCGTCCCACCCGACCAGCACCTGATAGCGCTCCGCGGGGCCACTGGCGTAGGTGGCGTCGACCAGCACCAGCTCGAGCTTGTCGCGCAGCGGAACGACCAGCCCGACCTCGGCGCGGGACAGCTGACGATTGCGCCCGGCGTACCACCGTTGCTGCGGCAGCCATTCGGTCCAGGGCAGCTTGGCTGACTGACTCATGCGTTCTCCTCCGATGCGCACAGCTGGAACCAGTAGAACCCATGTCCCGGCAGTGTCAGCAAATAGGGCAGATGTCCGATGCGTGGGAACTCCACCTGGCCGGTGAGTTCGATCGGCGTGTGGCCGCTCCAATGTTGCAGGTTCAGCTCGATCGGCTGCGGGAACCGCGAGAGGTTGTTGACGCACAGCACGATGTCTCCGTCGTCGGGCGCTTGGCGCAGAAACGCCAGCACCGACGGGTTCGTCCCGCCGAGTTCCTCGAACGACCCGATCGCGAACGCGTCGTGACGGCGCCGCACCGACAGCATCATGCGGGTGAAGTTGAGCAGCGACGTCGAGGTGTCCCGCTGCGCCTCGACGTTGACGGCCTGATAGCCGTAGACCGAATCCTGACTCGGCGGCAAATACAGCCGGCCGGGATTGGCCTTGGAGAAGCCGGCGTTGCGGTCCGGCGTCCACTGCATCGGGGTGCGCACGCCGTCGCGGTCACCGAGCCAGATGACGTCGCCCATGCCGATCTCGTCGCCGTAGTAGAGGACCGGCGATCCGGGTAGCGACAGCAGCAGCCCGGTGAACAGCTCGATCTGGTTGCGGTCGTTGTCCAGCAGCGGCGCCAGCCGGCGGCGGATTCCCACGTTGGCCTTCATCCGCGGGTCCTTGGCGTACTCGGAGTACATGTAGTCGCGCTCTTCGTCGCTGACCATCTCGAGGGTCAGCTCGTCGTGGTTACGCAGGAAGATCCCCCACTGCGCCATGTCCGGGATCTCGGGCGTCTGGGCCAGGATCTCCGAGATCGGGAACCGCGACTCGCGCCGCACCGCCATGAAGATGCGCGGCATCAGCGGGAAGTGGAAAGCCATGTGGCATTCGTCACCGCCGGTGCTGGCGTCACCGAAGTACTCCACGACGTCGGCGGGCCACTGATTGGCTTCGGCCAGCAACACCCGGCCCGGGAACTCGTCGTCGATGACCTTACGGACCCGCCTGAGGAATGCGTGGGTCTCCGGCAGGTTCTCGCAGTTGGTGCCCTCACGCTCGAAGAGGTACGGCACCGCATCCAGCCGGAAGCCGTCGATGCCGAGATCGAGCCAGAACCGCAGCACATCGATCATCGCCTCTTGCACGGCCGGGTTGTCGTAGTTCAGGTCCGGCTGATGGGAGAAGAACCGGTGCCAGTAGAACTGCTTGCGGACCGGGTCGAACGTCCAGTTCGACTCCTCGGTGTCGATGAAGATGATCCGGGCATCGGTGTACTTCTCGCTGGTATCGCTCCACACGTAGAAGTCGCCGTACGGGCCGTCGGGGTCGTGGCGTGACTCCTGAAACCATGGGTGCGAATCCGAGGTGTGGTTCATCACCAAATCGGTGATGACCCGGATCCCCCGCTCGTGCGCCGCGTTGAGCAACGCCACGAAGTCGTCGACGTCGCCGAACTCGGGCAGCACCTTGTAGAAGTCGCGGATGTCGTAACCGCCATCGCGCAGCGGCGAGTCGTAGAAGGGCGGCAGCCAAATGCAGTCGATCCCGAGCCACTGCAGGTAGTCCAGGCGCTGCAACAGCCCGCGCAGGTCACCGGACCCGTCCGCGTTGTCGTCCAGGAATGCCCGGACCAGCACCTCGTAGAAGACCGCGTGTTTGAACCAGGTCGGGTCGGCCGGCAGCGAGGCCGCGATCTCGAAATCCTCCGCGTTGGGGTGTTCGACTACACCCCCCTCGACGTGACTGCCTCCCGCGGGATCGTGCTCCAAGTCCTTTTTCGAGGCGTCGTTTGCGTCGTTCATCGATTCCACGATGCCACGTGTACCCGAGGCGAGCAGATCGGAATCACCTCGCTAATCTGCCGTCCCGGCAACCGAATTGGCCTCCGGCCAGGTATTTCCGCGTCCGGATCAGGCGGGAGGCCCGTCACCCAGAGTCACCGGCGCGCTGCGGGGACCGCCCCCGGAGTTCCAGTGCAGCGTGATCACGTCCCCGGGGTGATGCGGAACCAAGACGTCCGTCATCGCGGTGGGACCGTTGATCGGCACATTGTCGACCGCGGTGATGATGTCACCGGGCGCGATGCCACTCCCGGCGGCGGGGCCGCCGTCAACCAGGCGTTGGACCCGGGCTCCGTTGCCGCCGTTTTCGGCCACGCCCATGCCGATGAAGGCCGTGGGCCCGATGTGCACGGTGTTGGACCCTGCGCCGGAGCGGATTTGGTTGGCGACGCCCATCGCGTGACCGATCGGAATCGCGAAGCCCTGCCCGCCGGACATTTTGTAACTGTCGGTGGCGGCAGTGTCCACGCCGACCACCTGCCCGGCGTTGTTGACCAGCGGCCCACCCGAGTCGCCGGGCTTGATCGCGGTGTCGGCCTGGATCAATCCGCCCAGCGTCTCGTCGGCGCCGGTCAGGGTGTCGGTGGCCGAGACCGTCTGGTTGAGCGCGACGACACGGCCGGGCACCACGCTGGGCGCTCCGCCCTGCCCGTGGGTATTGCCGAGCGCGGTGACCGGCTCGCCGATCCCGACGCCACCACCGATCGCGGCGGCGGGCAGGCCGCCCGCACCCCGCAGCTGCAACACCGCGATGTCGGCGGTGCGGGAGTAGCCGATCACGTCGACACCGTAGGTCTGACCGTTGCCGACGTCGAACGCGGAGATGTCAGTGGCCGCCGAGATCACGTGGTTGTTGGTGAGCACCACGCCGGCGGGATCGATGACGATGCCGGTTCCGGCCCCGATCGCGTTGTTGTAGCCGAACCGGGTGCTGATGTTGACGACCGAAGGTCCGACCTGGCCGGCAATGTCCAGCGGGAACATCGGTGCGTCGCGGAAGCGGTCCAGCGCCAGAGTCGACGGCGATGCAGCTGCCGGCACCGTGGTCAGGCCCAGGCCCAGTCCCACCACAGCCAGCACACTGACCAGCCATGACCACCAGACTGAGCGGGGGTGCCCTTTGCTCATCCCGTACCTCCCTGCATCGGGGTTCGAACCAGAAGCGGCCCAGCCTCCACGTCTGGACCGCACATTTTTGTGTACCTCACCGTAATGCAGGTAGCTAGTCCAGGGCGCACGGAACGCTGATCGGCTGCACGCCCCTAAGCTGGCGCAAGCTGGTTCTAAGCTGGTTCAGTGGGCGAATTCGACCCCAAAGTCCGGTTCACGCAGTCCCCGGTGGCGCGGCTGGCGACCAGCTCGGCCGACGGAAAACCGCACCTGGTGCCGGTGGTTTTCGCGGTCGATACCGACACGGTGTACACCGCGATCGACGCGAAACCGAAGAGCACGCAGCGGCTCCGCCGGCTGGCCAACATCGCGAGCAACGCGCAGGTCAGCCTGCTCGTCGACCACTACGCCGACGAGTGGACGCAGTTGTGGTGGGTCCGGGCCGACGGGGAGGCTTGCATTCATACCGACGGCGTGGCCCTGCACACCGGCTACCGGCTGCTACGCGCCAAATATCCTCAGTATCAATCGGTTTCGCTAAACGGCCCGGTCATCGAGATAACGGTGCGCCGCTGGTCGAGCTGGCACGCCTGACCTAGCGCGTCGCGCGCGAAATTGTGGCCGGCCCGTGGCCTTGTATTGGGCGGCAGTTGGGAGAAAGGTTGCCTAATACGTTCTGTGAGCTAGGACACACCGCGGCCGGCCGAGCGAACTGGAGGAAGGTCATGGCGGACAAGGCGAACGCTTCGGTGGGCACGGGAGCAGCTCCCACCGCCAACCGTCCTGGCGATGTCCGCAACATCGTCCTGGTCGGCCCCTCGGGCGGCGGCAAGACGACGCTGGTCGAGGCACTGCTCGTCGCGGGCGGCGTGCTGACCAGGGCGGGATCGGTCACCGACGGCAGCACGATCTGCGACTACGACGACGCCGAGATTCGCCAACAGCGCTCGGTGGGCGTCGCGCTGGCCTCGCTGTCGCACGGCGGCATCAAGATCAACCTGGTCGACACACCCGGATACGCCGACTTCGTCGGCGAGCTGCGCGCCGGATTGCGTGCGGCGGATTGCGCACTGTTCGTGATCGCGGCGAACGAGGGCTGCGACGGTATTGACGAACCGACCAAGTCGCTCTGGCAGGAATGCAGCCAGGTCGGCATGCCCCGCGCCGTGGTGATCACCAAGCTCGACCATGCCCGCGCGAACTACATGGAGGCACTGCAGGCCGCGCAAAACGCGTTCGGCGACAAGGTTTTACCGCTCTACCTGCCGACCGGCTCGCCAGCCTGCGAAGGCCTGATCGGCCTGCTGTCGCAGCAGCGCTACCGATACTCCGGTGGCACCCGGACTATCGAGGCGCCGGATCCCGCCGACGCCGACCGGATCGAGGACGCGCGCGGCACCCTGATCGAGGGCATCATCGAGGAATCCGAGGACGAGTCCCTGATGGAGCGCTACCTCGGCGGTGCGGCGATCGACGAGGCCGTGCTGATCGACGATCTGGAGCGCGCCGTCGCCCGTGGGTCGTTCTTCCCGGTGATCCCGGTCTGCAGCGGCACCGGTGTGGGCACCCTGGAACTGCTCGAGATCGCCACCCGCGGCTTCCCGTCCCCGATGGAACATCCACTACCGGAGGTGTTTACGCCGCATGGCGCCCCGCATTCGGAGCTGGCCTGTGACGCGGCGGCGCCGTTGTTGGCAGAGGTGGTGAAGACGACGTCTGACCCGTACGTCGGTAGGGTGAGTCTGGTCCGGGTGTTCTCCGGGACCATCAGGCCCGACACGACGGTGCATGTGTCGGGTCATTTTTCGTCCTTCTTCGGGCAGACCAACGGCTCCGACTCCCGGGGCAATACCCACCCCGACCACGACGAAGACGAACGCATCGGGGTGTTGTCCTTCCCGCTGGGCAAACAGCAACGACCCGCACCCGAGGTGGTGGCCGGCGACATCTGCGCGATCGGCAAGCTGAGCCGTGCCGAAACCGGCGACACCCTGTCCGACAAGGCCGAGCCCCTGGTGCTCAAACCGTGGGCCATGCCCGAACCGCTGCTGCCGATCGCCATTGCGGCCCATGCCAAGACCGACGAGGACAAGCTGTCGGTCGGGCTGGGCCGGTTGGCCGCCGAGGACCCGACCCTGCGAATCGAGCAGAATCAGGAAACCCACCAGATCGTGCTGTGGTGCATGGGTGAGGCCCACGCCGGGGTGGTTCTCGAGGCACTGGCCAGCCGGTACGGCGTCGCCGTGGACACGGTCCAACTGCGCGTCCCGCTGCGGGAGACGTTCGGCGGCAAGGCAAAAGGCCACGGTCGCCACGTCAAGCAGTCCGGCGGACACGGCCAATACGCGGTGTGCGACATCGACGTCGAACCGCTGCCGGAAGGTTCCGGATTCGAATTCGTCGACAAGGTGGTCGGCGGCGCGGTCCCGCGGCAATTCATCCCGAGCGTGGAGAAGGGAGTCCGCGCACAGATGGAAAAGGGTGTGCACGCCGGATACCCGGTGGTCGACATCCGGGTCACCCTGCTCGACGGCAAGGCCCACAGCGTGGACTCGTCGGACTTCGCGTTCCAGATGGCGGGTTCCCTGGCGCTGCGGGAGGCCGCCGCCGCGACGAAAATTGCTCTGCTCGAGCCGATCGACGAGATCTCGGTGCTGGTGCCCGACGATTTCGTCGGCGCGGTGATGGGAGACCTGTCCGGGCGGCGCGGCCGCGTGCTGGGGACCGACACCGCGGGCCAGGACCGCACACTGGTGCGCGCCGAGGTGCCGCAGGTCGAGCTGACCCGATACGCGATCGATTTGCGTTCACTGGCACATGGCGCCGCGTCCTTCACCCGAACGTTTGCCCGCTACGAACCGATGCCGGAGTCCGCCGCGACCCGGCTGCAGGCTACTGTTTGAAAGCACCTGATAAACAGCCAGATTGGGAGCCCCGGATTCGAGTATGTCGACGTTTAACGGGCTGCCTGCCCACATCCTGCTCAATCATTTCGTCGTTGTCCTAGCTCCGCTGGCGGCGATTCTGGCGATCCTGTGCGTGGTGTGGCCCGCGGCGCGGCGACGGCTGATCTGGCTGGTTCTGCTGCTGGCGGTGGGCACGCTTGTCTTGACCCCGCTGACGACCACCGCGGGCGTCTGGTTGTCGGCTCGCGTCGGTGCTCAGACGCCGGTGCTCACCAACCACGAGCAACTCGGCTCCACCCTGATCTACATCGTCGCGGCACTGGCGGCGACGGTCACGGTGCTGGCCGTGCTGCACGTCCGTGAGGCGCACGGTGTGGACATGAAGCTCACCCTGCACGCCGCGGTCGGGGCGCTGGTGGTCATCGCGGCGGTGGCCACGCTCGTGCAGACCTATCGGGTCGGTGATTCGGGTGCGCGCGCGGCGTGGGGGAACGTGACGTCGGGCCAGTGAGATTGGCGCACAGTCTTTCTCAGGCTCCGCCGAACTGTTGGGCTACGGCCCGCCGATCCAGCGAACCCTTAGCGGTGTGCGGCAGTTCGCTGGTGTGCAGGAAGGTGGCCGGCACCTCGTACGGCGCCAGCCGGTCACGGCAGAACTCCGTCAGCTCCTCGGGGCTGGGCGGAGTCGAACCCCGCGCGACGATCACCGCGGCGACCGTCTCGCCGTACATCTTGTCCGGCAGCCCGAGCACGGCCACCTCCAGAACGCCCGGATGGCCGGCCAGCACGCCCTCGACGCGTTCCGGCGAAATCTTCTCGCCGCCACGGTTGATGAGTTCCTTGATCCGCCCGCGAATGCTCAAGTCACCCGCCGGGGACAGCGACCCGAGGTCGCCGGTGCGCAGCCAGCCGTCGGTGAAGTTGGCGGCGGTGATCGCCGGGTCGCCGAGGTAGCCACGCACCACGGTCGGGCCACGCAGCCAGACCTCGCCGACGGCTTCGGGCGGAAGCGGTTGACCTCCGGGCGCGGCGATCCGGATCTCCGGGCTGGTCGATTTGCCGACGAGACCCGCTGTCTCGGAAGGGTTTTCGTCTTGCTCGATGCTGGTGGTCGCGACCTGATGGGTGCCTTCGGTCATCCCGAACGCGCACACCACGGTGGCCCCGAAGGTGTCTTGCAGGGCCTGAGCCGTTTCCGTGGTGAGCGGAGCGCTGCAGCTGCGGATGAAGTGCAGCGACACCCGTCCGCCACCCGGCTGCTCAGTCTTGGCGCGCTCCAACAGGATCTGGTGAATGGTCGGAACCGCGGTGTACCAGGTGGCCCCGACGGCGTTGATGTCGTCCCAGAAGGTGTGCGCCGAGAACTTCCCGCGCGCGGGCAACAGCACGGTCCCGCCGGATGCCAGCGTCGACAGCAGCGCGGCGATCAGACCGTGGCCGTGGTAGAGCGGCATCACCGCGACCGTCGCGTCCGCCGGGCCCAGCTGGTAGGCGGCGATGACCGCCCGCACCGAGCTGGCGATGTTCGTGTGTGTCCACGGAACCATCTTCGGCATCCCGGTGGTGCCGCCGGTGAACATGATCATCGCGTCGTCGTCGCGCAGACCCTCGGGCGTTGCCACGTCCGGATTCGGCGCCGCGGGCGCGTCCAGGTCGACCGACGACGGGGCACCGTCACCGCCGACGGTCACCGCGAACGTCCACCACACCAATCCCGGCTCCTCCTTGTCACCGGGACCCTCGCCGTCGGCCAGCACCACACCCGCACCGGCCACCGCACCGCGGGCACGCTGGTCGCCGACGGGCAAGGCCGGGTCCAGTGGTACCGCGATCAGCCCCGCGCGCGACGCCGCCAACAAGCCGACGACGAATTCGGCGTTGCTGCCCGACCGCAGCGCGATCCGGTCTCCCGGCCGCAAGCCACCCTCCTTGAGCTGCCCGGCCAGGTCGTCGACCAGTCGGACCAGCTCGCCGTAGCTGACCGGCGTGCGATCCGCAGTAACGACGAGCGCCGTCGCCTCCGGCTCGCGAATTGCCGCCGCCGCGACCAGATCGGCGATGCTCGGGGATTCGCCGGTCAGCTCCGCCGCCGGGGTGATCACATCAGACATCGCCGTAGTCCTTCCGCTTTATCGCATGTGTAACAGCACCTGATTGCACGATGCAGAGAAACCTCCCTGTTCGTCCAATACTGTTCAGCTCACGATCGATAATGCGTGGCTATCGATCGGCTGAGAAGCGGTCGATAACCCCCGTGAATCGGTGCATAGTGGCTTGGTCTTGGACAGCGGCGCGGACCCGGACCACAGTGGTGGATGACAGGCATGGACACGCGAGGAGTCGGGCAATGACCACACTTTCGGCATCATCTACCGCTGCGCCGGACGAGTCGCAGGACACTGCGCTGACCGACGGCTTCCACCTCGTCGTCGAGGCGCTCCAGGCCAACGACATCGACACGATCTACGGCATCGTCGGCATCCCGATCACCGACCTCGCCCGGGTCGCGCAGGCCTGCGGCATGCGGTACATCGGTTTCCGGCAGGAGACTTCCGCCGGAAATGCCGCCGCGGCCGCCGGGTTTCTCACCGGCCGCCCGGGAGTGTGCTTGACGACCTCCGGGCCCGGGTTTCTCAACGGTCTGCCCGCGCTGGCCAACGCCACCACGAACTGCTTCCCGATGATCCAGATCTCGGGTTCGAGCAATCGAGCGCTGGTCGACTTGCAGCGCGGCGACTATCAGGACCTGGATCAGCTCAACGCCGCGCGGCCCTTCGTCAAGGCGGCCTACCGGGTCGAGCGGGTCGAGGACATCGGGCTCGCCATCGCACGCGCGATCCGCACCGCGGTCTCCGGGCGGCCGGGCGGTGTCTACCTCGACATCCCGGGCGCGGTGCTGGGGCAGGCCATGGACGCCGCCGAGGGGGCCGAAAGCGTTTGGCGGGTCATCGATCCCGCGCCGCGCCAGCTGCCCGCCCCGGAGGCGGTCGATCGCGCGTTGGACGTGCTCGCGCGGGCGCGGCGGCCGCTGATCGTGCTCGGCAAGGGCGCCGCGTACGCGCAGGCCGATGGCGTGATCCGGGACTTCGTCGAATCCAGCGGAATTCCGTTCCTGCCGATGTCGATGGCCAAGGGCCTACTGCCGGATTCGCACCGCCAGTCCGCGGCGGCCGCACGCTCGCTGGCCATCGCCCGCGCCGACGCGGTGTTGCTGGTCGGTGCGCGGCTGAATTGGCTTCTCGGCCATGGTGAATCGCCGCAGTGGGCCGCCGACGCCAAGTTCGTGCAGATCGACATCGCGGCGTCGGAGTTCGACAGCAACCAGCCGATCGTGGCGCCGCTGGCCGGCGACATCGGATCGGTGATGTTCGCGTTGCGCGACGGCTTGGCCACCCGGCCGATCACGGTGCCGACGGAATGGACCGACGAGCTGGCCGATCGCCGAGCCCGTAACGACGCCAAGATGCGCGAGCGGCTCGCCGAAAATCCGCACCCGATGCGGTTTTACAACGCACTCGGTGCGATTCGTTCAGTGCTGCAAGCGAATCCGGATGTCTACGTCGTCAATGAGGGCGCCAATGCACTGGACCTGGCCCGCAACGTGATCGAGATGGAGTTGCCACGGCACCGCCTCGACACCGGGACCTGGGGTGTGATGGGCATCGGCATGGGCTACGCGATCGCCGCCGCGGTCGAGACGGGCCGGCCCGTCGTCGCGATCGAAGGCGACAGCGCATTCGGGTTCAGCGGCATGGAGATCGAGACCATTTGCCGCTACCGCCTGCCGGTGACGGTCATCATCCTCAACAACGGCGGCGTGTACCGCGGCGACGAAGAGCCCACCGGAGACAGCCCCGCCCCCACGGTGCTCAACGCCGGAGCCCGGCACGAGCTACTTGCAGAGGCGTTCGGCGGCAAGGGATATCACGTCACCACCCCGGCCGAGCTGCAGTCGGCGCTCACCGAGGCGCTCGCATCGAACGGGCCGTCACTGATCGACTGTGAACTCGACCCGGCGGCCGGGGTGGAGAGCGGACACCTGGCGAGCCTCAACCCGACCAGCGCAGCCAACCGGAAGGTCAGCGCCGACGGGTAACCCCAACCAGCGCAGCGTTGAAGAACTCGTCCAGCGAGAGTTCTTGCGCGGAGGCGACGAGCGCCCGGGCAACCGGCGACCCGGGCCCCGAGGAGTTGGTGGCCAAAGTGATTTCGGCCTTGACGACCGGATCGACCATTTCGACCGCCCGGATCTCGCCGCCCAGCGACGAGGTCCACAGCCAGGTATGCGGGACGATGCACGCCCAGTTGCCGGAGGCGACCTGTGCGAGTAATGAAGCCACCGAGTCGGTTTCGACTTGCGGGCTGACGGTGATGCCGTGGCCGGCGAAGGCCTCGTCGATGATTTGGCGGTCCCGCATGTCGGCGGTGAGCAAGGCCAGCGGCAACTGCGCGGCATCCGGCCAGCGCAACGTCGTTGCGCCGGACGGCAACATATCCGCCGGCGACAGCAGCACGTAGCGCTCCGCATAAAGCGGCACCAGGTCCACGTCGTGCGCGTCATCGTGCGATGCGTGCACGATCGCGGCGTCGAGCTCGAATTCCCGCAAGCGCCGGTACAGTTCGGTGGCCGCCAACCGGGAATTGATGTGCACCTTGACCAATGGATGCGCCGAGCAGAAGGCCGACAGCACCAGCGACGCCGTTGTCGATGCGGTGGGCACAGCGCCCAGCCGAAGCGTTCCGGTGATTCCCGATCGCACCGCGTCTACCTCGGCCTTGAATGCGTCATGCTCGGCCAGAATCCGCTTGGCCCACACGACCAGTCGCTCACCTTCGGGGGTGAGGCCTTCGAAGCTGTGCCCGCGGTTGATCAGCGTGACGTTGAGTTCACGTTCCAGCTTGGCGATCGCGGCGGACAGCGCGGGCTGCGATACATAACACTTCTCGGCGGCCCGAGCGAAGTGGCGCTCCTGGGCGACCGCGACGAAGTACTCCAGCTGACGAAAGAGCACTCGCACCTCCTCGGTCTGGCGGCACCGATTCCGCCGAGGTTAACCCGTCGGTGGCGATCGAACTCAACCGGTGATCCGATCGTTATCGTGGAGACCGGCCGGGAGTGTCATTGTTTGCTAAAAACCGTAATGGTCAGACAGCCAGTAGAATATCGTGGTGTTGATCGCACCATCTCGGAGGGTTGACGCCATGCGTCGTGGGGTTCGTTATCTATTTGTTATGGTCGCGATCACGGGTTTCGGCGTGCTGGGGTCCGGTTCCCACGCGGTCGCCTCGGTCCCGGTACCGGCGCCAACCCCCGCAATTGCCTCGATTTTGCCGGCCGACGGCGCGGTGGTGGGAATCGCGCACCCGGTCGTCGTGAAATTCACCGCGCCGGTGAGCGACCGATCCGCCGTCGAACGCTCCATCCACGTCGCCTCCCCGAACAACATCACCGGCCACTTCGAGTGGCCCGAAAACAACGTCGTGCAATGGGTTCCGAACCAGTATTGGCCTGCCCACAGCCACGTCTCCGTGGGTGTGCAGGAACTGACAACGGGTTTCGACACCGGCGATGCGTTTCTGGGTGTGGCCAGCCTCTCCGGGCACACCTTCACGGTCAGTAGGGACGGCGAGATTCTGCGCACGATGCCCGCCTCGATGGGTAAGCCCAGCCGCCCGACGCCGGTCGGTAACTTCACCGCGCTCGAGAAGCAACGCAGCGTCGTCATGGACTCGCGGACTATCGGTATCCCGCTGAGTTCGCCCGAGGGATACAAGATCACCGCTCAATACGCGGTCCGCGTCACCTGGAGCGGGGTGTACGTGCACTCGGCACCCTGGTCCGTCGACTCGCAGGGCCACGCCAACGTCAGCCACGGTTGCATCAACCTGAGCCCGGACAACGCCGCGTGGTATTTCAACAACGTCAACGTCGGCGACCCCATTCAGGTCGTCGCGTAGCAGTCCCGGGCCGCCCACGCTGGGTGTGGCGACGGTCACAGTGATCGGGTGGAAGACTCCTAGCGGGCCAATGGTTGGCGCTAAGGAGTCGTCCGAACTAGAGCCTGGGGGCTGGCATGACTACCGATGTGACGCGCGACAACGGCACCAGCGCGAGTGCGACGGCCACCCCACGAGAACGAGTGGCCGAGCGCATCAGCCGGGTGGAGGCGACCGACGAGCAATATCGAAACGCCAAGCCGGATCTCGCGCTGCAGGCCGCGGCGCGCCGGCCCGGTCTTCGCCTTCCGCAGATCCTGGAGATGTTCGTGGAAGGCTACGGTGACCGCCCCGCATTAGGGTGGCGCGCTCGCGAGTTGACCACCGATCCCGCGACCGGCCGCACCACCTCCAGGCTGCTCCCCCGATTCGACACGATCAGCTACCGCGATCTGTGGGCCAACGTCCGCGCCGTCGCCACGGCGTGGCGGCGCGGCGAGGCCGTTGCGGTGACGCCGGGGGACGTGGTCGCGACTCTCGGTTTCGCTAGCCCCGAGTACTTGACGCTTGACCTGGTGACCGGCTACCTGGGCCTGGTGGCGGTCCCGCTGCAGCACAACGCAACGGCGTCGCGGCTACAGCCGATCGTTGCCGAAATCGAACCCCAGGTGCTCGCCACCGGGGCGGAGTATCTCGACCTCGCCGTCGAGGCCGCGCTGGGCAGCACATCGTTGCGGCGTCTGGTGGTCTTCGACTACCAGCCGGAGATCGACGATCAGCGGGAGAACCTCGAGCGCGCGCGGGCGAGATTGGCCGACGCCGACATGGCGGTCACCATCGAGACCTTCGCCGAATTGGTCGAGCGCGGCCGCGCATTGCCGCAGGAGCCGATCTACACCGGCGAAACCGACGAGCGGCTGGCCATGATCATGTACACCTCGGGTAGCACCGGCCTGCCCAAGGGTGCGATGTACACCGAGCGCATGATCTTGAAGCTGTGGACCAACGAGCTCTACCCCGAATTCGCTGATATACCGGTGTTCAACGTCAACTTCATGCCACTCAACCACGTGGGCGGACGGATACCGCTGTCGTCGTCGTTCCAAGCCGGTGGCACCAGCTATTTCGTGCCGGAGAGTGACCTGTCCACGTTGTTCGACGACTGGAATCTGGTGCGCCCCACCGAAATGGGCATGGTGCCGCGGGTGGTCGAGATGCTCTACCAGCGTTACCAAAGCGCGGTGGACCGCCTGATCGGTCAAGGCGCCGAACCCCAGGACGCTGACGCAACGGCGAAAGCTGAACTGCGCGAACAACTTCTGGGCGGTCGTGTAATCACCAGCTTCTCCACCACCGCGCCGCTGGCCGCCGAGATGAAGATCTTTATCGAGTCATGCTTGGACGTGCATGTGCTGGACGGCTACGGCTTGACCGAGGTCGGGATGGTGTTCAAGGACGGTGTGGTGAGCCGGCCACCGATCCTCGACTACAAACTGATCGACGTGCCCGAATTGGGTTATTTCCACACCGACAAGCCACACCCGCGAGGCGAGCTGCTGGTGAAGTCGCAGACCGCATTCGGCGGGTATTTCAAACGCCCCGATGTGACGGCGAATGCGTTCGACCCCGACGGCTACTATCGCACCGGCGACGTGATGGCCGAAGTCGGACCGGATCGACTGGTCTATGTCGACCGGCGCAACAACGTATTGAAGTTGGCGCAAGGCGAATTCGTCGCGGTGGCACGCCTGGAAGCCGTCTTCAGCAGCGCCGCGCTGGTGCGGCAGATCTTCGTGTACGGCAACAGCGAGCGGCCTTACCTATTGGCGGTCGTGGTCCCGACCCTGGAAGCCGAGCAACGTTTCGCCGGTGATCCGGAGAGCCTCAAGGCAGCGCTGAGCGAATCCCTTCGTCGCACTGCCAAACTCGCCGAGCTGCAATCCTACGAAGTGCCCGCCGACTTCCTGGTCGACTCCGAGCCGTTCAGCGAGGACAACGGCCTGCTGTCGGGGGTCGGAAAGCTGCTGCGCCCCAAGCTGAAGGAGCACTACGGCGCCCGGCTGGAAGACCTCTACGCCGAGCTCGCCGCCACCCGCACCGCCGAGCTGCGCGCGCTGCGCGAAGGCGCGGCTGACCGGCCGGTCCTCGACACCCTGACGCGCGCCGCCGAAGCGTTACTGGGCCTGCCCGGCGGTCCGCCGCAGCCCGATACGCAGTTCCTGGATCTGGGCGGCGACTCGCTGTCCGCGCTGACCTTCTCTAACCTGCTGCAGGACATCTTCGATGTGCAAGTGCCGGTGGGCCAGATCATCAGCCCGGCGTCCGACTTGCGTCAACTCGCGGAATATGTGGAATCCGAACGTGAATCCGGCGCCAAGCGCCCCACGTTCTCGACCGTGCACGGCCGCGACGCCACCGAAGTCCGCGCATCCGAACTCACCCTCGACAAGTTCATCGACGCCGCCACCCTGGCCGCAGCCCCGCAGTTGCCGCACGCCACCGGCACGCCGCACACGGTGCTGCTCACCGGTGCCAACGGCTATCTGGGTCGCTTCCTTACCCTGGAATGGCTTGAACGGCTGGCCGAAAGAGGCGGAAAGCTCATCACCATCATCCGCGGCACCGATACCGAAGCCGCCGCCCAGCGCCTGGAAGGTGTTTTCGACAGCGGTGACCCACAACTCCTGCAGCGGTACCGCACCCTGGCCGCCGATCATCTCGAGATCATTGTCGGCGACATTGCTGAGCCGAATCTTGGCTTGGGCCAAGCGACTTGGGAGCGCCTCGCCCAAGACGTCGAGATGATCGTGCACCCCGCGGCACTGGTCAACCACGTGCTGCCGTACGACCAGCTGTTCGGCCCGAACGTCGTGGGTACCGCCGAGTTGATCCGCCTGGCGATCACGACGCGCATCAAGCCGGTCACGTACATGTCGACCGTTGCGGTGGCCATGTCGGTGGATCCCCACGCGTTCGCCGAGGACGGTGACATCCGCACCGTCAGCGCGGTACGTCGCGTCGACGACAGCTATGCGAACGGGTACGCGAACAGCAAGTGGGGCGGCGAGGTGCTGCTGCGAGAGGCGCACGACCTGTGCGGGTTGCCGGCCGCGGTGTTCCGGTCCGACATGATCCTCGCGCACAGCCAGTACGCGGGACAGCTCAATATCCCGGATGCGTTCACCCGGTTGATCTTCAGCTTGCTGGTGACCGGTATCGCACCGTCGTCGTTCTACCAAACCGACCCACAAGGAAACCGGGCGGTGGCGCACTACGACGGTCTGCCCGCCGACTTCGTGGCGGAGTCGGTGACCACGCTGGGCGAGCAGACGGCGACGGCCGGAACGTACCGGTCCTTCGACGTGATGAACCCGCACGACGACGGCATCTCGCTGGATGTGTTCGTCGATTGGCTGATCGCCGGCGGCAACGACATCCGGCGCATCGACGACCACGACGAGTGGTTCGGGCGTTTCGAGACGGCGCTGCGGGCGCTGCCGGACAAACAGCGTCAGCATTCGGTGCTTCCGTTGCTCGATGTCTACCGGAAGCCCGAGGCACCATTGCGTGGGGCGCCGGCGCCGACGGACGTGTTCCGCGGTGCGGTGCAGGCGGCGAAAATTGGTGCGGACAAAGACATTCCGCACTTGTCGGAGCGGCTGATCGAGAAGTACGTCGCGGATCTGCGGCTGGTCGGGCTGGTCTAGCCCGAAAAGCTAACCATGCAAACCGTTCTTGACCGCCGCGGCTTGCTTGCGGCCGACATCGGTGGCGACGGCCGGGTCGATCGGGTCGTTGGGTGCGCTGTCGAATTCCAGGTTGACCAGCGCCCTGCCCTCGGTGAACAACAACACCGCGATCGCCTGCGAATTATCGGGCGAAGCACCCGAAATCATCGCCCCGTTGGTGCCGACGTCGACGGGCTGCCACGTGCCGGCGACCTTCTTCGCGTAGTTCGTCTTGGTGTTCTCCAGGGCGGCAGCAGCGATCGAGGGATCGGCGACGACCAGGATGGTGTCGCCGATACGCCGGCTGTTGTCCGCATTGACGAACAGCTGCGCAACGCCGGTCGTGTTGTTGGAGTTCAGCACCGGTGGTTGCGGCGCCGTGAAATCCCCGCCGATATCACCGGGCTGGATCAGCAGCGCGCTGTAATCCGGCGGAGGTCCCGCCGGGGTGCTGGGGGCAGCAGTAGCACCGCTCCTGGACTGCGGGGCCGACGTCTTGCCGCCGTTGGCGCAGCCGGTGATCGCGATGCCGACCGCCATGGTGGCGGCCACCCAACCGGTGACAGTCCTACGCGCGCGTCGCATGGGCTTCCTTTCGGTCGAGGACAGGGCCAGCGCATATGAACATACGCCCGGTCGACAGGCGCCGGTTCGCGCCTATCCTGGCCAGGGGCCGGGCGCAAGTTTCGATTCAAGTGGTTAGGAGATCGAGATGACGGCTGAAGTGGCGCGCGCGGTACGGTTCGACCGCTACGGGGGCCGTGACGTGCTGTACGTGGCAGATATCGACATGCCGGCACCCGGCCAGGGTGAGGTAGTTGTCGAGGTTCGCGCCGCCGGCATCAATCCCGGTGAGGCCGCGATCCGATCGGGAGCACTGGACGAGATGTTCCCCACCACGTTTCCTTCCGGGCAAGGCAGCGACCTCGCCGGTGTCGTGACGGCAACCGGTCCGGGGGTCACCGAGTTCGCGGTCGGCGACGAGGTGCTGGGGTTCAGCTTACGGCGATCGAGCCATGCCACCCACACCGCCGTCCCGGTGGATCAGTTGATCCCCAAGCCTGCGCAATTGAGTTGGGAGGCAGCGGGTTCGCTCTATGTCGTCGCCGCGACCGCATACGCTGCTGTGCGCGCGGTCGCACCGCGGCCGGGCGAGACCGTCGCCGTGTCGGCGGCGGCCGGAGGTGTCGGCAGTCTCGTCGTCCAGCTGTTGGTCCTGCGCGAGGCGCGAGTGCTCGGCATCGCCGGCGCGGGCAACGCCGAATGGCTGCGGGCGCACGGTGTCATTCCGATCGGCTACGGCGGTGATCTTCAAGGGTTGGCCGAGCGGTTGCGCGAGGCGGCCCCGAACGGAATCGACGCGTTCATCGACTTGTTCGGCCCGGACTACGTCCAGCTCGCCGTGGATCTGGGGGTGACACCGGAACGCATCGACACGATCATCTCCTTCCAGAAGGCAGGCGAAGTCGGCGCCAAGACCGAAGGCAGCACCGACGCGTCCACCCCGGAAGTGCTCGCCGAGGTGGCCGACCTCATCGCCACCGGCGCCGTCGATTTCGACGTGGCCGCGACGTTCCCGATGGATCGGGTGGCTGACGCCTTCGAGGAACTCGAGCGCCGGCACACGCATGGCAAAATTGTTCTGCTGCCCAATGGTTCGCCGTAGTCGTCAGCCGACACCGACCTCCACGATCTTGACGATCACGAATACGACTGCCAGCACCAGGTAACCGCGCAGGATCAACAGCCCCGTCCGGCGAATCGGCGAAAGAGCCGGGCGGGCAAGCGACCTCAGGTCTGGAGTCTGCCAGGTCTGCTGTTCCTGCCGGCGCAGGGCTCGGCTTTCGGCACGGCCGAGTGGCGAGGCGAGTTTGGCCGCGCGAGTGTCGCTGTACCCCTGGTCGCCGATGATCGCCACGGCGCCACAAAGGACGCCCACCGCCGCACCGGCCGCCAACGATGCCTCGAGGGCGGCCGTGGACAGGTTCGGGAAGAACGTCGCCGCCGTCAGTGCCAGCGACAGCAGTACCAGTGCCCACACGATCGCCCACGCAACGACGTTCTGCCACAACGTGTTTACCCACGGCCCCAGGATCGCCCGGTCATTGCAGAGCAGAACCAGGAATACGGTCGCCGAGGGCAGCAGGATGCCGGCCAGCGCCTGCACACCCTGGGTGACCAACCCGAGGATGTGATCCGGGCTGAACGCCACCGCGGCCGACGCCCCGAGCAGCAGGGCGTATCCGCCGTAAAACCATGGCGCCTCGCTGATTTTCCAGTGCAGGGAGTGCCGCTGGCCCATCGCGTCACCGATCGCATAGGTGGTGGCCAGCCCGATTGCATTGGCCCCGATCAGCGAACCGTCGAGCAGGATAATCGCGAACAGCACGCCAACGGGGTGGCGCAGGGCCTTCGCGACCGCGCCGGCATCGGTGAAGCCGCCGGCGCCGGCCAGACCGAAGGCGGTGACCGCCATCAGCGCCGTAGCCCCGACAATGACCACGACGATGCCGATGATCAAGTCGGCTCGGGCATAAGGAATCCAGCGTGCCGTGATGCGCTTGTCCACCACGTTGGACTGCTGGAAGAACAGCTGCCATGGCGCCACCGTGGTCCCCACGATCGCGATGATCAACAGCAGGACTCCCGAGTTCAGTCCACCCGGAAACTGTGGAACCAGACCGCCGACAGCCACTTTCAGACTCGGATGCACCATTAGCACCATCGGGATCATCACCACGTTCACCGCGATGAGCAGGAACATCAGCCCTTCCCAGCGCCGAAACGAGCCGCCGGCGACCACGGCGAACAACAGGACCGCGGCGGCAGGGATCGCGACGATCTTCGGACAGCCCAAGAATCCCAACGCCAGTGCGACACCGATGAATTCGGTGACGATCGTCAGAGTGTTCAGGACGAGCAGATCACCGACGCTGAATGCGCCCCAGAACTTTCCGAACCGCTCGAAGATCAGGCGTGCGTGACCGACTCGGGCGACCGCACCCAAGCGCAGCACCATCTCCTGGTTCACGTACAGCACCGGAATGAGCAAGGCCAGCGTCCACAACAGACTCATCCCGTAGTCCTGGCCGGCTTGCGCGTACGTCGCGACGCCACCGGCGTCGTTGTCGCCCACCATGACGATCAATCCGGGCCCGGTGATCACCAGCAGGGTACGTAACCGCCGCCACCGGCCGCCCAGCGCGCCGGCGTCGTCGCGCTTGATACGGCCGAAGGCTCCGACGATGTCGCCGGTGTGCGCGGAATCCAACGCGGCCTGCGCGGCCGGCGAATGGGTGGAAGTCAACGTCATGTCGTTCTCGCTATCTCGGAGTCGGGCTACACAAGTCGGGTGTTCAACGCGCCCCAGCGGCGGGCTACCAACCCCCCGCCCGCCGCTGGGGACCGCTGGCGGACCGAATCACCGGTGGTTTCCCCCACCGCCCGGTGACTGTCCGCCCGGCGCGGACGAGAGCACGGCGACGGGCGTCAGCGACACATACAGGTTCGCCCGCTCTTCGGGCGTCGGGATGTGCATGGCGCACAACCTGTTTGTCAGCAGCCGACCCGCACGCAGCATCGACCGTCCGTGCAACCTTCCAAGGCCGCGAATACGTTGGGCAACAACAAAAGTCATGGGTTTCCCCCTGTCGGAAGCCCGATCAGTTCGTCGGCACGCCAAATACAACCTGGCCTTCGCCGCCGTCAATACGGTTGCAGGACAGCCAAATTGAGCTGGGTCAGCAGAAAGAAATGCCGGAACCGGATCGGTTCAAGATGGATTTCGGATAGCAACTATCGCCGGGACTCATCTCGCCCTCACCTCCTCACGGCCATGACACGCGCGGGTGTCCACGTTTCACACGCGGGAGAGGTACGAATGCCGGGCCATCAGCCCGCCGGCCGCACCCCTCTCGTCGGAGCTTCGGCACTGCACGGCGTATCTGGATCGACCGATGGTCGCGACCCGCTGCGCCCGGCTTCGCCGCGCTTGCGATCGCTCCTCGTCCAGAAGCCACTTGGGCTCAACCCTTGTGTCCGGGAAGAGCTGTCCTGACCCGGGGCGTCTCTCGACGTTCGGGGTCAGTGGCCTGTGTCCGTGCAGACGCCTCACCTACCGAGGTGCTTGCCCAACCATGCTGGCACTGCCACCCGCTGCTCGTCAAACTCCTTTTGTCACAATTGCGATCCTCCGTGTTCTGGGTCACACCTCGGAGCCTGCGGTCACCGCCCGGTGAAAGTCGCCGAGGCATACCCTCTACGGCATGGCCACAACCTTGCAAGACCCTCGCGTCGAGAGCGTGCTCGACCGGATGTACACAGAGACGAAGGACCAGATGTCACTGCTGCGTGAGCGCCATGGTCAGCTCGAGCGCCCGATGACCACCGCAGAACGCACCGAGGCGATGAGCGAGTTCTACATCCCGGTGACGCCGGACGCCGGCCGGCTGCTGTACGCACTGGTTCGGGCGACCCGTCCGACGACGGTAGTCGAGTTCGGAATGTCGTTCGGTATCTCGGCCATTCATCTCGCGGCGGCCGTCCGCGACAACGGCGCGGGGCGCGTGGTGACCACGGAGCTCAGCGCGAGCAAGATTGCCGCCGCGAGGAGGACGTTCGCCGAGACCGGCTTGGACGACGTGATCACGATTCTCGAAGGCGATGCGCTGACCACGTTGGAGGGCCAGGCCGGGCCGGTCGAATTCGTCTTGCTGGACGGGTGGAAGGATCTCTATCTTCCGGTGATCAAATTGCTCGAACCCCGGCTTACCACAGGCGCATTGGTGGTCGCCGACAACGCCAGCGCGCCCGACATGGCGCCGTATCTAGATCGGGTGCGCGATCCCGCCAACGGCTACACCAGCTTCAATTTCCTGGTCCGGGAAAGCGACAGCATGGAAGTCAGCTGCCGCACCAACGACTGAGCGCTTACCGCAACGACTCTTCGAGCCACGGCGTCAGCCACTTGACCCCTTCCGGGGTGAGGTGGACGCCGTCACTGCGAACCTTGATGCCGTCGACCTTGGCAGTGTAGACGCCGTCGGGGCAGAGCTTTTTGTTCAGATCCAGGATCTGAACATTCGGGTGCTGCGCAACAGTCTTGCGCAGCATGGCATTCCATTGATTGACCCGGTCCGGCTGGTCCTCCGGATACAAGCGGCCATCCGGCTTCTCGCCGCCCCGGCTGTACGGCACCGTGGCAACCATTACCCGGACCCCACTGGCGCTCGCGATATTCAGTGCTCGCTCCAGCTCGGCGTTGAGGTACGCGTCGAACGTCGGGTCACCGATATGGGTCCACTGCCCCTCGTTGACCCGGTCCACCGTCTCCCAGCGGCCGATGATCAGCAGCGCGACGTCCGGCTGGTCCTGACTGATCTGCGTTGCCCATCTGCCCGGCCACGTGTCGCATTCGGCTCGCTGATCCAAGGTCTGGCCGAGGTACCGGTAGGGGGTGCCGCGAACCAGGCTGCACCCGATGACCGTGTGGTCGAGGAACGCGAATCCGGGCGTCGGCGGGAGGAAGTGCATCCAGGTCCACCCGATCGAATCGCCGAAGACCGAAACGGTGAACGGCCGGTTGGGGTTTCGCGGCCCGACGGGGCGGCTTCCACCCGGCGAGGTGTTCGACACCGCGGCGACCGCCGAAACGTCCGGGGGCAGGCCGGTCTCGCGCAGGCCGGTTCCGGTGCCGACCGGAATCAGCAGCAGCGTGATCGCAGCGGCGCTGGCCACGGTGGCGGCGGCCAGCGGCAGCAGCGCCACCCGGGCCGGCCGCCAGCGGCGGAGGGGTTGTTCGATCAGCCAATACGACGCGGCGGCCGCCGCCAGCGTGAGCCCGCACCGGGCGGCGAACAGCGGTAGTCCCGACCATCCGGTGCGTTCGCCGTTGAGCGCCAGAAAGATTGGCCAGTGCCACAGGTAGATGCCGTAGGAGATGGTGCCCAGCCAGACGAGCGGTGGCGCGGCGAGAATGCGGGCGACCACGCCGCGCTGCTCCATCGCCACCGGGGCGACCACGAAGACCGCCGCGATCGCGACACCGATCAGCAAGCCGTGCCGGAAATCGCCGACATCGCCCGTCGCGAAGTGCGCCGCCGCCGCCAGCCCCGCTACCCCGATCATCGGCAGCAAGCGGGCCACCCGCCGTCCCCAGCGACTACGGATCATGCACCAGCCGCGGTTGAGCGACGGCCAATCCCGAACCAGCAGAGCCGCCGCCGCGGAACCGACCAGCAAGGCTTGCGCGCGAGTGTCGGTGCCGAAGTAGATGCGATCACGCGTGCTGCCGGCGACGAACACGATCGCGGCCGCCGCGGAAGCCAGCGCACCCAGGGTGGCGATCACGAAGACGGCGAAGCGCACATCGCCGACCGTGGCTCTCATGAAGTAGCGCTTGGCCCGCGCGGCCAGCAGCAGGGTGACCACGATCAGCAGCACGGGCCAGACGAAGTAGTACTGCTCCTCGACGCCGAGCGACCAGGCGTGCTGCAGTGGCGACGGCGGTGCACCCTGCGTGAAGTAGTCGGTCTTCTGCGCGACGAAACGCCAGTTCGCCACCCATAAGAACGCCGCGATCGCGTCGTCGCGCAACCCGGTAAGAGCTTGAGCGGGAAGCAGTTCGCGGGCGGCGCCGACGGCCAGCACCATCAACACCAGCGCCGGAAGCAGCCGGCGGGCCCGGCGAATCCAGAAGCCGGTGAGGTCGATGCGACCGGTACGCCCGAGCTCGTCGAGCAACAGCGAGGTGATCAGGAATCCGCTGAGCACGAAGAAGATGTCGACGCCCAGAAACCCGCCGCTCACACCGGGGATGCCGCCGTGGTCGGCGAGCACCAGGGCAACCGCTACCGCGCGCAGTCCATCGAGTGCGGGAATGCCGCTGCGCTGCTCGGGTTTATCCCAGATCGCCAGCCGGCCGACACGACGTACCGGGTCTACCCAACGATTCTGCCGAGCACAACCCGCCGGCGCGGAGTCTGTCCCGTCCGGCTCAGTGCCCGCTTTAAGCGCGCCCTGACCACTGTGGTGCCCGGCGCGGTAGTTGCTGCCGATACGTCGTCGCCCCTCCTCTTGATCTGAGCTAGCTTAGGGGCGACGGCGTCGGATACGGCGCAGACACGCGCCGGTTTTCGGCTGTGGCGTGTTCGGTTTTGGCCTAGAGTGTCAGGCCTTGTCCGGGGCGTAGCCCAGGGTGCTCTTGACTTCCAGATACTCGTGGAAACCGAACTCGCTCCACTCACGACCGTTGCCGCTGCGCTTGTAGCCGCCGAAGGGCGCGTTCATGTCGAAGGCATGGTTGATCGTCACCCAGCCGGCGCGAATCTTGCGAGCGACCTCACGTGCCTTGTCGAGGTCGGCCCCCGAGACGAACCCGGCCAGACCGTATTCGGTGTCGTTGGCGATCTCGACGGCCTGGTCGAGGTCGTCGTAGCCGAGGATGCACAGTACCGGCCCGAAGATCTCCTCGCGCGCGATCGTCATGTCGTTGGTGACGTGCGCGAAGACCGTCGGCTTGACGTAGTAGCCCGTGTCCAGCCCGTCCGGCCTGCCCGGGCCTCCCACCACCACGGTCGCGCCCTCATCGACGCCGTGCTGGATCAGCCGTTGCACCTTGTCGAACTGCGTCTTCGACGCCACCGGCCCGATCGTCGTCCCTGCGTCGGGGTGGCCCACCGTGACCTGCTCGGCGGCCTCCCGCGCGATGGAGATCGCCTCGGCCATACGCGAGTTCGGCACCAGCATGCGCGTGGGTGCGTTACAGCTCTGCCCGGAGTTCGGCATCATGTTGGACACACCGGCGCGGACACCGTCGGCGAAGCCGCTGTCGTCGAGCACGATGTTGGGGCTCTTGCCGCCGAGCTCTTGGGTCACTCGCTTGACGGTCGGCGCGGCCAGCTTGGCCACCTCGATACCGGCGCGGGTGGATCCGGTGAACGACACCATGTCGACGTCGGGATGGCTGACCAGGGCGACGCCCACGCCCGCGCCGTCGCCGTTGACCAGGTTGAACACTCCCGGCGGCACACCCGCGGCATCAAGGATTTCGGCGAAGATATACGGCGAATACGGTGCTACCTCAGAGGGTTTCAGAATCACGGTGCAGCCGGTCGCCAACGCCGGGTATACCTTAACGGCGACCTGGTTGATCGGCCAGTTCCACGGCGTGATCAGTCCGCAGACGCCGATCGGCTCCTTGGTGATCAGGCTCGCCCCTTTGTGTTCCTCGAACGCGAAGTTCTTCAAGGCCTCGATGGCCGTGCTCAGGTGACCGATCCCGAGGAAGACCTGCGGCCCCGCGGCCAGCGACGCCGGCGCGCCGATTTCCTCGGTGACCGCCTCGGCGAGGTCGCCCGAGCGCTTCTGGTATTCGGCAAGGATGGCCTGCAACAGGTCCAGCCGCTGTTCGCGGCTGCTTTGCGACCAGCTGGCGAAGGCGCGCCGAGCGGCCTTGACCGCCACGTCGACGTCGGCCGCCGAGCCCAGCGAGATCTTGCCGGACACCTCCTCGGTTGCCGGATTCTCCACGTCGAAAGTATTGGGCTGCAACGGCTCAACCCACTTGCCGTCGATGTAGAAGTTCAGGTATTCGCGCATGGCTCCTCCTTCTCGCAATCCTTTTGCCTACTGAGTGCCTTCGGCATACCAGGTCCGGAATCGGTCGTACTTGGGCATCTCCTCGGAGTTGGCCTTGGGGTCGATGCACACGTGCACTACACCGACTTTGCCACTGGCGTAGGCGCGAGCGATCGCCGGGCCGATCTCCTCTTCCTTCTCGACGTATTCACCGTGGCAGCCGAAGCCCTCGGCAACCTTGTCCATCCGGACGTCCTTGCTCCAGTGCACACCGGGCTGCGGCGACGGCTGGGAGAAGGTGCGCTTGTACACGCCGACTTCCAGGCCCCACTGGTGGTCGACGCCCACCACGCATACCAGCGGAAGGTTTTGCCGCGCAGCGGTTTCCAACTCGGCAATATGGAAGAGGAAGGCGGAGTCGCTGGTCAGCAGCATCACCGGGCGGTTGCCGCCCTCGGCGACGGACGCTCCGACCGCGTAGGGCAGTCCGGTGCCGAGGTGGCCGAAGTTCTGGTTCCAGATGACGTCGCGCGGCTTGGACTGCGAGTAGGTCCAACCGAAGATCACGGTCGCGCCGCCGTCGCGCACCATGATGCCATCCTCGAGTTCGTTGAACGCCTTGGTGGCCTCGACCACGTAGCGCGCCGGGTGGATCGGCGAGCGTCCAGACGGTGCCGATTCCGCCACGTCCGCAAGCTCTTTCGCATCCTTTTCAACCAGGGTTGCCAGCGCGGGCGTGGGTTTGCGTGCAGAATCCTTGAGCGCGGCGACCAGCTGTGGCACGACACCGCGCAGATCGCCGACCAGCGCCACGTCGACCGGGCGGTTGACGCCGATGGCGGTCGGATCCTGCTCGACCAGAACCCATTTGCGGTTCGCATTGTTGCCCGCCCAATGCTGGGTCCGGCCGTAGTGCATCGGCTCACCGAGTTCGGTACCCAGCGCGACGCACAGGTCGGATTCCTCGACCGCGTCGTTGGCCGCCGGGGAGAACAAGTAGGGGAATGTCCGCTCCTGCAGTCCCGGGATGAACGAGGTGCCGCCGGAGGTCTGGATCACCGGGCAGGCCATCAGCTCGGCCAGCTCCCTGACCTGTTGTTGGGTACGGGTGGTGTGCACGCCGTGGCCGACCAGCAGGACCGGACTCTTGGCCTCGCGGATCAGCTTGACGGCCTCGGCGACCTCGCGGGTGCCGGCGCCCTGGTTGACCAGCCGGTAGGTACGGGGCGGTGGCGCTTCGGCGACATCGAGTTCCTCGAGGATGACGTGCGACGGGAATTCGACGTAGCACGGACCCGGGGTGCCGGACATCGCCTTGCGGATGGCTTCATGAATGATCTCGTCGGTCTGGTCGGCGTATTCGATCGAGCTGCTGTACTTCACCGACGCGGCGAAAAGGGGCTCCTGTTGTACGAATTGGATGCGGCCGCGGCGCACCCGGCGCTCGGTGACGCGGGCCCGCTGCCCGCCGAGGAAGATCACCGGCGAGTTCTCCACCAGCGCGCACTGGATCGCTCCGGCGATGTTGGCCATGCCCGGGCCCAGGGTGCCGATGCACAGTCCGGGGTTGCCCGTCATCCGCGACGCCGCTTCGGCCATGAATCCCGCGCTCAGTTCGTGATGCGGTGCGACCACCGACCACCCGCGCGCATCGGCCTCGGCGAACATGTGCACGAAGTTCGGGTCCGGGATGCCGAACAGTGTATTCACGCCCTCAGCCTCGAACAGGTCGAGGATGCGTTTGTAAACGGGCACGGTCATTGTGAGAAACTCCTCTACTGACAATAGATTTCGTTGATCAAGCGCTATCCCGGCTTCGGGTCGAAAGCCAGGCCGAGTTCGTCGAGGACGGCCGCGGTGTCGGCGCCGAGCTCTGGTGCCGGCCCCGCGACGCGGCCCGGCGTCTGCGAGAACCAGGTGGGCACGCCGGGGAAGCGCACCGGCCCGTGCGGGGTGTCCACCGTCTCGAACATGCCGACGGCGGCCAGATGCGGATCGTCGAAGAGCGCGCCGGGGGTGTTCAGCGGCGCGACCGGTATCTCGAGTTGGCGCAACAGCGTTAGCCACTGGGCGGTGGAACGCTCCTTCATCGTCTCGGCGACCAGCCCGTAGACGGTGTCGATCTCGCGAGCGCGCTGTTCCAGCGTCGAATACAGCTCGCTGGCCCACGGCGGCTGCACGGCTTCCATGAAGGCGTTCCAGTGTTTGTCGTTGTAGATCAACGCCGCGATGTAGCCATCGCTGGTGCGATACGGGCGGCGGTTGGGCGCCACGGTGCGCGGATACACCGCCGGCCCCAGGGGAGGGTCGAACATGGCACCGTTGGCGTGTTCGACGAGCATGAACGACGCCATGGTTTCGAACATGGCGACCTCGACCTCTTGCCCCTCACCGGTGCGCTCGCGGTGAAACAACGCCATCGTCGTCGCGTACAGCGCCGTCAGCCCGGCGATCTTGTCGGCCATGATGGTGCCGACGTAATCGGCCTCACCGGTCAATTGCTGCTGCACCGCGGGCAGGCCGCATTCGGCCTGAATCGTGTCGTCGTAGGCGGGACGGTCGTGATCGGGTCCGCGTCGCCCATACCCGTAGCAATTGGTGTAGACGATTGCGGGATTGATGGCGGCGACATCGTCATAGCCGAAGCCGAGCTTCGCGATTGCCTTGGCGCGCATCGAGTGGATGAATACGTCGGCGGTCTCGACGAGAGCGCGCAGCGCAGCGGTTCCCGCCTCGGTTTGCAGGTCCAGCACGACGCTGCGCTTGCCCCGGTTGACATTGACGAATACCCCGCTCATGCCAGGCGCCGGACCCACCGAGATGTAGCGAGTGTTATCCCCTTGGGGCGGTTCGACTTTGATGACGTCGGCACCCATGTCGGCCAAGATCTGCGTGCAGTACGGTCCCATCACCATTGCGGTGAGGTCGACCACGCGCACCCCGGTCATCGGGCCCGTCGGGCTAGCCATGGAGCGCTCCTTGGTCGTTTGAGCCATGTAGTTCGTTAGACCTCTGAGCCAGGTCGAAGCTGTAGCGGATGTGCTCGTCATGGCCATCCGGGGCGACCGGAAAGATCAGCGGCGCTTCGACGTAGCGGATCGCATCCAGGTGGCTGCCGACGTCCTCGATCGTCCACGATGACCGGCACACGCCCGGGCTCTCCGCGACCACGGCGCGCGCCACCCGACCCGCCAGCGCGATGAACAGTTCACCGGTCACCGTGCACGACTCGTGCGCGAGCCAACCCACCACGGGTGCAACGAGTTCCGCACCCATCGGCGGATAGGCCGAGGTATCGATGCCTTCGGCCATCCGTGTCACCGCGGCCGGCACGATCACGTTGCACCGCACACCCTCGGCGGCGCCCTCGAGCGCGGCGACGTTAGACAGCCCGATCACACCGGCTTTGGCGGCGGCATAGTTGGCCACGTTGTGGTTTCCGTACAGGCCGCCGATCGACGACGTCAGCACGATGCGGCCGTAGCCTGCCGCGCACATGAGCGGAAACGCCGGCCGCACCACGTGGAACGCGCCGCGCAGATGCACGTCGAGCACGGCGTCGAAGTCCTCGTAACTCATGTCCTTCAGCGAGCCGCGCCGGACGTTGCCGGCGTTGTGCACCAGAATGTCTATGCGGCCGAAGGTTTCGAGAGCGGCCGCGATGATCGCCGCGCCGCCCTCTCGGGTCGCGACCGACGCGCCACACGCGACGGCCGCTCCCCCGGCCGCGGTGATCTCGGCGACCACCTGCTCGGCCGGACCTGCGTCGGCCCCGGCGCCGTCGAGGCTGCCGCCGACGTCGTTGACCACCACCTTCGCCCCGCGTGAGGCGAGCAGTTGCGCGTAGGCGCGGCCCAGCCCGCGACCGGCCCCGGTCACCACGGCCACGCGGTTGTCGAACCGCAACTCGCTCACGAAAGCTCAAGGCCTTCCAGGTCACCCTTGGCGCGCCACTCGGCGATCAGGTCACCGAAGGCGTAGAAGCCCGGCGAGTAGAAATCACCGAGGAACGCACCATTGTCTTTGGCGCCACCCTGACCCTCATTGTTGTAATAGCCAGGGGTGCAGGACATCTCGAATGCCGAGTTGTCGATCGCGAGTTCGGCGACCGTTTTGACCCAGCCGTCCTGGCCCTCTTGACTGGGTTCGACGGTGGTCGCGCCGCGTTTATGCGCCTCGGCGATGATGTAGGCGATGTGCTCGGCCTGTTGCTCGAACATCGCGGTGGTGTTGGCCGAGACGCCCCCCTGGATGAAGCCGGTGAAGAACTGGTTGGGGAAACCGCGGGTGGTAATGCCGTGCAGCGTCTGGTACCTGTCGTGCCAGTAGTCGAACAGCGACAGCCCGTCTCGGCCCTCGATGACGTCGACCGCAAAGCGCCGACTGATCTCCGTGGAGATCTCGAACCCGCTGGCGAATACGACGCAATCGACCTCGTACTCGACGCCGTTGGCGACGATGCCCTTTTCCGTCAGGCGTTCCACTCCCTTGGATTCCGACACGTCCACCAACGTCACGTTGGGCAGGTTGAACGCCGGGAGGTACGTTTCGCTCGAACACGGCCGCTTGCACATGAAGCGGTAGTACGGCTTGAGCGCCTCGGCGGTGTCGGGGTCGTCGACCAGCGCGGCCACGCGGCGGCGCAGCCGCTCCATGATCTTGTAGTCCTCTTCCTCCCGGATCGCCATGATCTCCTCGATCCCCAGCGAGGCGGGATCCGGGCTGGCCGCAATCCGGGCGGTCATGTTGCGGCCCAATTCGGTCCAGAAGTCGCACACCAGATCTGGTTCGCCGAAGACCACCCCGACAAACGGTGACCAGTTGTGGAAGTTACGCTTGCGCTCCTCCTGCCAACCGGGCTGCAGAGCCGCCGCCCAGGCCGGGTCGGTGGGCGTGTTGGCGCGCATGTCCACCGACGACGGGGTGCGCTGGAACACGAAGAGCTGCTTGGCATCCCGGCCGAGATGCGGCACCAGCTGGACGCCGGTAGCCCCGGTGCCGACGAGTGCGACCCGCTTGTCGGCCAGCCTATGCAGGCCGCCGTTAGAGTCGCCGCCGGTGTAATCGTAGTCCCAGCGTGCGGAATGGAACGCGTGGCCGCCGCTGTCCAGGTACTCCTTGATACCGGGGATACCGGGCAGCTTCGGCTTGTTGTATGAGCCCTGCGCCATCACCACGAACCGCGCGCGGATGTCGTCGCCGCGGTTGGTGATCAGTCGCCAGCGCTTGCTCGTCTCGTCCCAGCGCATGGTCTCGACCTGCGTTGAGAAGATCGCGCCGTCATAGAGGCCAAAGTGCTTACCCATGGCCTGGCAGTGCGCGAAGATCTCGGCGCCGTCGGCGAACTTCTTGCTCGGCAGGAAGGCGAGCTCCTCGAGCATCGGGATGTAGCAGTAGGCATCGTTGTCGCATTGGATGCCCGGGAAGCGGTTCCAGTACCACACTCCGCCGAAGTCCCCCGCCATGTCGATGACCCGAACATCCTGCACGCCGGCCTTTTTCAGGTAGGCGCCCGACAACAGCCCGGCGAACCCGCCGCCGAGGACGGCCACCTCGATGTCCTCGTCGATCGGGGCGCGGTCGGCCACCGGTGTGTACGGGTCCACCTCGTAGAGATCGGCCAGGTCACCGTCGAGTTCGAGGTACTGCGCGCCGCCCTCCTTGCGCAGCCGCTTTTCGCGCTCCTGGCGGTATTTCTCGCGCAGCGCGGCGATGTCGAAGTCGTCGGGCGTCTGAGTCGGCCCGCAACCGTCTTGGTGCTTTTCCAGGTCGGGAGTCATGCCGGTGGTTACTCCTTACCTGAAAGCTCTTGGGGCTCACCGACACCCATGTACCTGGATAATTGGTAGTGCAAGTTGACCGTGCTGCGTTCCCGGTATGGGTTGGGCTTGGTGCCCGCAAAGCCCAGCGATTTCATGCCCTGCTGCACGGCGGCCATATTGGAGAAGTCTTGCGGAAGTACCGACCGCCACCTCGGGTCACCGACCGGCGTGTATTCCCACTCCGTCTGCGGTTCTTCGCCTTTGGGGTAGAGCTCGAAGACCGACACCTCGAAGATGCACTTGTCGGGGTTATAGCTGGGGTGCGGCCGCGCGCCGTAGCACAGCGCGCTGGTCAGACCCTGCCCGATCTGGAAGTTTGGAAAAATCTGCCACGCGGTGCCGGCCTGCCCCAGGATGTCTGTGGGAATCGTCGGCCAGATCACCCCGCGCGCCTCGTCGTCGCGACGGGCGGACGCCAGCCAGTGCTCGAGAACCTTGTCGGCCGGTGTCCCCTCCGGCAACTCGTCGACCAGCCGCTTGGCGGCATTCACCAGCGTCTGCGTGGTGGTGGCGTTGGTTTCCTCCATCGTGTACACCTGCATCTGGGCGGTAGACACACGCGGGTCGGCGCCGGTGCCGAGGCGGATCTTGGACTTGGTGGCTTCCATGTCCTCGGGTGCGTCATAGCCGATGTGGCTGTGCTTGCCTTGCACTTTCGCCCAGCCCTTGAATTCGCCGAATTTATTGAACTCCGGATGGGTGGTGTAGACGTGGTAGGTCTCGTTGAACGCCTCCAGCGCGACTTTCCAGTTGCAGTCGAAGGACAGCCACTTGCGCCATTTGTAGCGCATGTTCTCTAAGCCGAACGGATCCAGAATCTTCGCGGCGGGGAACAGGTAGTCCGCCAGCGGCTCACAGTCGGGGTCCATGTTGATCCACAGCCACCCGCCCCAGGTGTCGACCCGGACCGGCCGCAGATGGGTGTTGTCCGGCGTCAGCGCTTCCTGCCAGTCCTGCTGCTCGCGGATGTGAGTGCACGCGCCGTCGAGACCATAGGTCCAGCCGTGGAAGCCGCAGACGAACGACTTACGCGCTCGGGCACAAGCATTCTTGGCACCTTCGGGTGTGTCGATCAGCCGCCGGCCACGGTGCATGCAGACGTTGTGGTGAGCGTGAAATCCGTTGCTGCCGGTACGCACCACGATGATCGAGTCGTCGAGGATGTCGTAGGTGAGGTAGCTGCCCACCTCGGGCAACTCTTCGACGCGCCCGACCTGCTGCCAGACCCGGCGCCACAGCTTGTCACGCTCGGCGCGGGCATAGTCCCCGGAGATGTAGGCCTCCACGCCGATGGTCGTCGGCCTCGATAGTTCTTCGGCCGCTTCGGAATTCACGCCTTTGGCCACGTCTGTCATCACATCCTCCTAATCTCGGCGCGGAAGGATTCGTCCTTGAGGAAGAGCGATGTGTTGTCGGCGCCGAGATGGGTCCATTTGAGGTCCAGCCCGCCGTCGACAAGCAGGGTCTGACCGGTGATGTAGCTCGACATCTCAGACAGCAGGAACAGGATCGCGCCGGCCTGCTCCTCGGGCCGCCCGCGCCGGCCCATCGCGATTGCCTGTCGGTCCCGTTCGGGGTCCTCGTCGACGTAGGTGCGCGACGCCGCCGTCTCGGTGACGCCGGGCGCCACCGCGTTCACCCGGACTCCCGATTCCGCCAACTCGACGGCCATCGTGCGGGTCATCGCGACGATCGCGGCCTTGGCCGTCCCGTAGGCGATGTGAAACGGGGCGGTGTTCATACCGCTGATCGAGGAGATCGACACGATCGATCCCGGCTGTCGCTGCGCGACGAGTTCGCTCGCCACGGCCTGGCTCATAAAGAACGCCGTTTCGAGATTGTCGGTGAAGATCTTGCGCCAGTCGCTGCGCGTCACCCGGGTCGACGGCATCCACGTCGACGGTTGCGCTCCGCCGGCCACATTGACCAGCCCGTACAAGTTGCCCTCGGCGCGGCGCGCGTGCTCGATCACCGTGGCGATGCCCTCGTCGGTGGACGCGTCGGCGACAACGGGCACCACGGCCAGCCCGTGGGCGGCCAGCGGATCGATGTGCTCGTCCAGGTTTTCCTTCGACCGGCTGACCGCGATCACCGTGGCGCCGGCGCCGGCGGTCATGGCCGTGACGGTGGTGCCGATGCCGCCGCCGCCGGCGCCGGAAACCACCACGACGCGGCCGTCGAGCCGTAGAGGATCCGCGCGCTCGTCCATGACCTACTTTCGCCGGCCTTGGACTTGGCTTGTCGTCATCGTCCGCCGCCGCAACTATCACCCGTTTTGTCCGGACAAAATATCGCATTCTGTCCCTTGGAGAACACTATTCCGATCTATAGACTTGGCTGTCAAGGTCGTGACGCCGCGCTTTCCCGGCTATTGTCTGGACTAACACGACTTGATAGCGTCCAGCCCAAACGGCTGACGGAAGGACCTCGGCGAGTCATGGCGATCTCTACGCAGCCCTCGCGGTACCCGGCGACGCACCCCGTCGACGTCGCCGAGGGTTGGGAGCTCGAACGAGTCACGGCGCCCAGTCGGCTGTTCGGTGCCAACGGGTTGCGTACCGGGCCGGACGGTCGCATCTACATCGCCCAGGTCACCGGCAGTCAGATCAGCGCGCTGGATCACCGCACCGGGGAACTCATGACCGCGAGCCCCAAGGGCGGCGACATCGTGGCGCCCGACGACGTCGCGTTCGACGATCACGGCAACCTGTATGCGACCGAGGTGATGGACGGCCGCGTCAGCGTGCGCGACACCGGCGGCCGGACGCGGGTGTTGCGTGACGACGTGCCGTCGGCCAACGGCATCACCTTTCATCAGGGCCGGCTGTTCATCGGTGAATGCCGTGCGGGCGGACGGTTGCTGGAGTTCGACCTGGCCGGCGGGCCGCCACGGGTGCTCTTGGAGAACGTGCCCTCACCGAATGCGATGGAGGTCGGCCCGGACGGCCTGCTCTATTTCCCGGTGATGGGCGCCAACGAAATCTGGCGTATCGACCCCGATGGGGGCGAACCACAGTGCGTCGCTAGTGATCTCGGCGTGCCTGATTCGGTCAAGTTCGACGCGCACGGCCATATCGTTTCGACGCAGGTGGCGAGCGGACAGGTGCTGCGCATCGATCCCCGCAGCGGCGAACGGCAACTGCTCGCCCAGCTGAATCCGGGCCTGGACAACTGCGCCTTCGTCGGTGAGCAGCTGTTCGTCTCCAACTTCACCGGCGAGATCACCGAGATATCTCCGGATGGCACAACGCGATCCGTGTTGCCCGGCGGGCTCAACTGGCCGCTGGACCTCGCGGTGGGCCACGACGGACGGCTCTACATCGCCGACGGCACCTACTTTTACGTCGCCCTGCCCGACGGGACCTTGCACACCGCGGGCATGCTGTTCAGCTTCGGCTATCCCGGATTCCTGCGCGGCCTAGTCGCCGGCGGGCCCGGCGAGTTCGTCGTCACGACGTCCGGCGGTCAGGTCAGTCGCTACCGGCCCGAGGCGAACGAAACCGAGGTGCTGGCAGACGGTTTCGACCAGCTCTACGGTGTCACGCTGAGTCGCGGCGGTGTGGTGTTCGCGGAGCTGGGCACCGGGCGGGTGTTGTCGCTGCAGTCCGGCGGCACCGAGGTGCTGGCCACCGGCCTGTGTGAGCCGGTCGGCGTCGCGATCGATCCCGACGGAGCCTGCCTGGTCGCCGAGGCCGGGGCGGGCCGGGTGGTCAGGGTGAACGGGTCGAAGATCGATACCGTTGTCGCGAATCTGGAACGCCCGCAAGGCATTCTGGTGCAAGACGGAGTGCTCTACGTCGTCGATGCCGGCGCCAAGGAGTTGGTCGCGTTCGACCTGACCAGGAGCGCTCGGCGCACGATCGCGTCCGGGCTGCCGGTCGGTCCGCCGCCCGGCGTCACGCCCAAGCCGCTGCAGGGCATGCCGCCGTTTTCCGGACCGCAGGGCCCGTTCGCCGGGATCACCGCCGCGGCCGACGGGACGATCTTCATCTCGGCCGACGGCGACGGCAGCGTGCTGGCACTGCGCAAGGACGGCGGCTGATGCCCCAGACCATCGCGGGTGACCAAGGCTACCTACAGATCGCACGCACGCTGCGCAAGGAGATCGTCGACGGCGTCTACCCGGTGGGCTCGCAGCTGCCGACCGAACACCAACTGTGCGAGCGCTTCGCGGTGAGTCGCTATACCGTCCGCGAGGCGCTGCGCCGACTGCGCGAGGACAACCTGGTCGCGTCTCGACCGCGGGCGGGCACCCGGGTGGTGCCCAGGCCGGCATCGAGTTCCTATGCCCAGGATGCGATGTCAATCGACGACCTCCTCGCGTTCGCGGCCGGCGCGCAACTGACCATCGAATCCAACGCGATGGTGACGATCGACGAGGAGCTGGCCGCTGCGACCGGACTCGAGGTCGGCACCCAGTGGCTCTCGGTACGCGGCTACCGGCAGGCCGACGGCGCGTCGGTGCCGATGTGCCGAACCGAGTACTACATCAGCCGCAGTTTCGCCGCGGTCGGCAGGTTGCTGCAACGGCATGCCGGCCCCATTTTTCCGCTGATCGAGGATCTGTTCGGCGTCAGCGTCGCTGCGTTGCATCAGGAGATCGCCGCCGTCTTGCTGTCGCCGGACCTGGCCGACGGCCTGGGCGTCGAAGCGGGAACGGCTGCCCTGCAGATGCGGCGCACCTACACGACCTCCGACGGCGAGGTGGCTCAGGTAACGATCAACACCCACCTGTCGTCGAGGTTTCGGTACGCGATGACCATGCGTCGCGTCACTGGTCAGGCCACCCCCAGATGAGGTCGTGGTGATCGCCCGGGCCCCGCAGGACACAGCCGAGGCATACCGCCTCAAGCTCTTTGTGCACACCACGCTGGCCGATTCGCTGCGCACCGCCGCCGAAATATCGCCACAGCGAGTAGTATTGGTGGACAAGGATATTCGGCTAGATTGTGTCGCGCTCTACACGCAGGCCTGCGCGTTGGCAACCGCTCTGGTGTCGCGCATGCCGACAGGCAGCGTGGTGTCGTTCATGCTGCCGAATTGGCACGAGGCCGCCGTCATCTATCTGGCCGCGACGCTGGCCGGAATGGTGGTGAACCCGATCCTGCCGTCGCTGCGCGACCACGATCTGCGTTTCATCCTCGAAGACTCCGATACCGCAATGATTTTCGTCCCTGGCGCATACGGTGGGCATGACTACGCGGCGATGCTCGACCGGGTGACGGCAGCGATGAGCCCGGCACCGGCAGTGGTGGTGGTCCGCGGCGCTGCCGATTCGCACACACCGTACGGGGCCTTGCTGGCGGAGCGGCCGGCACGGGATGCGGTGCTTCCCGAGCTGGATCCCGATTCGGTGCGGATGATCCTTTACACCTCCGGCACCACGAGCCGCCCGAAAGGCGTCCTCCACACCCATAATTCGATCCATGCCTTGATCTGTCAGATTCGCGACCACTGGATGATCGAGCCGGTCGATACGTTCCTGGTCCCGTCGCCGATCGCCCATATCGGTGGCTCTATATATGCCTTCGAATGCCCGCTCCTGCTGGGGACGACCGCGGTGCTGATGGACCGATGGGATCCGTCGGAGGCGGTCGCGCTGATGGACGCCGAGGGATGTACCCACATGGCCGGGGCCACGCCATTCCTGCAGCAGCTGTTGTCTGCCGCCGAGCAAGCCGGCACCCGGCTGCCCGACTTGAAGGTGTTCATCTGCGGCGGCGCATCCGTATCGCCGACGCTGATTCGCCGTGCCGCAGCGTATTTCACCCGTGCCGTGGTCACCCGGGTGTATGGGTGCACGGAAGTGCCCGTCGCGACAGTCGGCGCTCCGGGGTCCGACGAAGCCGATTGCGCGGCGGACACCGACGGCAGACCCGGGATCGCGGAGATCAAGCTCGTCGCGCACGAGTCCGCACCCGCCGGTGACGGGGAAATCTGCGTGCGCGGCCCGCAGATGCTGGTGGGTTACCACCACGCGCAAGACGACTCCTTCGATGCCGCAGGCTTTTTCCGCACCGGGGACCTTGGGCGCTGGGTTGACGACCGGTACCTCGTCGTGACCGGGCGAGCCAAGGACGTCATCATCCGCAGCGGCGAGAACATCTCGGCCAAGGAGGTCGAGGACCTGCTTGCCGACCACCCCGGCATCGCCGAGATTGCCGTCGTCGGGCTGCCCGACGAGCGCACCGGCGAGCGCACGTGTGCGGTGATCGTTCCCAGGGGGACGGCCACCCCGGACGTCGCGAGCCTGCTTGGGCTGCTGGTGAGCAAGGGCGTCGCCAAATTCAAGGCACCAGAGCAGGTCGTGATCACCGATGCCCTGCCGAAAAACGACGCGGGCAAGGTTCTCAAGCATCAGATCCGAGCGTCTTTGATCGACGCAAGAACTAGGGACGGGTGACATGCAGGTCGCAATCGTCACGGGAGCCAGCAGCGGTATCGGCTTGGGCTGCGCGACCAGACTCGCCGAGATGGGCATGTCGATCCTGGGGACGGGCCGCGACCCAGATCGGCTCGCCGAACTCGAGAGGGCGATCAACGATCCGGATCGCGTCGCCACGCTCGCGGTCGACTTGACCGACGATGACGCGCCGCGGCGCATCGTGGATCTCGCGGTGCGGCGCTGGGGTCACATTGACTTCCTGATCAACAATGCCGGAGTGGGCAGCCCCAAACCGCTGCACGAGACCGACGACGAAACCCTGGACTACTTCTTGGGTTTGATGTTGCGGGCGCCCTTTCGGCTCGCGCGCGACGTGCTGCCACACATGCCCCCCGGGTCGGCGATCATCAACGTGACATCGACATTCGCCGTCGTCGGCGGTCTGCGCGGCGGCGCCTACTCCGCCGCCAAGGGCGGGCTGACCGCCCTGACCACCCACATCGCCTGCCAGTACGGCGCGTCCGGCATCCGCTGTAACGCCGTCGCACCCGGGGTGACGGTGACGCCGATGGTCGAGAGGCGCTTGGAGGACGAGCGATTCCGCAAAATCAACACCGAGATGACCCCGCATCAGCGGTTGGGCCGCATCGACGACATAGCCAGCACCGTGGCCTTCCTGTGCTCGCCGGGCGGAAGTTTCATCAACGGCCAAACGATCGTCGTGGACGGCGGATGGAGTTCGACGAAGTATCTGTCGGACTTCGCGTTGGAATCGCGGTGGATCGAGCAATGAACCTCTTCGCGCTGCTCGAGCAGGCCGCGAGCCGGTTCCCCGATCGCGGCGCCGTGTATCACGGGCACCGTGAAGTTTGCACGTGGATTGAGTTGCGCGATCGTGCGTTACGGCTGGCGGCGTCGGTCCGGCAGCAGCACGGTGCGGGGGCGCGTATCGCGATCGCGAGCCACAACTGCCCCGAGATCATCGAATTGATGTTCGCGATCTGGGCCGCCGAATGTGTCGTCGTCCCGATCAACTTCAAGCTGCATCCACTTGAGATGGTGCAGATCCTCGAGGATGCGGGCGCCACGCAAGTGTTCGCCTCGACCAAGATCGGCGCCGAGCTCGCGCCGATCACCACCACACGCACGGAAATCATTGATTGCGAGGACTATTCACGCCGGTTTGGTGCCGCCCCGTCGGCGCCGCCACCGCACACCGATCCGGCCGCTTTGGCGTGGCTGTTCTACACCAGCGGCACCACCGGCCGATCCAAGGGCGCGATGCTGTCGCACCGCAACCTCACGGCGATGACCGTCGCCCACCTCGCCGACATCGACGCTGTCGACCAGCACTGCAGCCTCGTGCACGCGGCGCCGATGTCGCACGGCTCCGGCCTCTACGTCCTGCCGTACGTGCTGCGCGCTGCCCGCCAGGTGGTGCCCGAATCCGGTGCGTTCGATCCCGACGAGTTCCTCGATCTCTGTGAACACCACCCGGCCGTCAGTGCATTTCTGGCTCCGACGATGGTGCAACGACTGGTCGACACGGGCCGCGGCCGTCCGGCCAATCTCGAGAAGATCGTCTACGGCGGCGGGCCCATGTACGTCGAAAGCCTACGCAAGGCGATCACGGCGTTTGGGTCGATCTTCGCCCAAATCTACGGCCAGGGCGAGTCCCCGATGACGATCACCGGGTTGCGCGGTGTCGATCACGAATCGAACGACGATGCGATTCTGGGTTCGGTCGGTTATGCGCGGTCGGGAATGGAGGTCGCGGTGCTGCGTGCCGACGGCCTCCCGGCGCCCGCCGGCGAGATCGGCGAAATCGTATGCCGCGGCGACGCGGTCATGTCCGGATACTGGCGCAATCCCGACGCGACCGACGCGACGCTCAAAAACGGCTGGCTCTACACCGGCGACATGGGTTCGTTCGACGCGCGCGGTTTTCTGACGCTGCGTGATCGGTCGAAAGACGTTGTCATCAGCGGCGGCAGCAACATCTACCCCCGCGAGGTGGAGGAGGTGCTGCTCGAGCACCCCGGCGTCGCGGAGGCGTGCGTGGTCGGCACACCCGACGCCGAGTGGGGCGAGGTGGTGGTCGCGTTCATCGTGGGCGCCGTCGATCCCGCGGCTTTGGACGCACATCTGCTGCGGCGCATCGCCCGCTTCAAACGGCCCAAGCGTTACGAATTCGTGGACGAGCTACCGAAAAACAGCTACGGCAAGGTACTCAAGCGGGAACTGCGCGCCAGCCTGGCGCACTGAACCGCGCCGCGAGTGCCAGGAGAAATCAAGGAGGTCGCAATGAAGTGTCGTGCCGCTGTGATTCGCGGAGTCGGTCAGGACTGGGAGGTCTGCGAGGTTGAGCTTGATCCGCCCCGCGCCGGTGAAGTCCTGGTGCGGATGGTCGTCGCCGGAATCTGCCACTCCGACGACCATCTGTTCACCGGCGACGTGTTGCCGACTGCCGAGGTGCGGGCCGCGACGGGTATCCCTGAGCCGGACTGGTACCCGCTGATCGGCGGTCACGAGGGCGCTGGTGTCGTCGAAGAAGTCGGGCCGGGCGTGACGACGGTGCGACCGGGTGATCGCGTGGCGATGTCGTTCATTCCCGCATGCGGCGATTGCCGGTTTTGCGTGAACGGGCAGAGCTACATCTGCGATGCCGGCGCAAGTCTGTTCTCCCGAGAGATGCCGACCGACGGAACGTGCCGCCGGCATCTCGGCGACGAAAACCTCATGGCCTATGGTCAACTCGGCACATTCGCCGAGTACGCCGTCCTGACGGAAAGGTCCGTCATCAAGATCGGCGACACGGTACCCTTCCATGCCGCCTCGCTCGTATCGTGCGGCGTCAGCACCGGCTGGGGCTCCGCGACGGTGACGGCCGGCACCGAACCCGGTGACACGGTGGTAGTCATCGGCACCGGCGGCGTCGGGATGAACGCCCTGCAAGGAGCGCGCGCCGCCGGCGCGAAATATGTCGTCGCGGTGGATCCGGTTGAATACAAGCGGGATTCGGCCAAGATCTTCGGTGCCACGCATGCCGCCGCCTCCGCCGAGGAGGCGACACCCCTGGTGGGGGACATCACCGCCGGCGTGATGGCCGACCGCGTCGTCTTGACCCCCGGTATTCTGCATGTGGATCTGATCCCCATGGCCATGAGGCTGCTTCGCAAGGGTGGGACCTGCGTGGTCACCGGCATCACCCCGTATACCGAGGGGATGGTTCCGCTGGTCCTGCAGGAGATGGTGCTGTCGGCCAAACAACTCAAGGGAGCCCTCTACGGCGGGATGAATCCGCGCACGAGTGTGCCGATGTTGTTGTCGCTATATCAGGCGGGCGCGTTGAAGCTCGACGAGTTGGTCACCCGCCACTATCGGCTCGACGAGGTCAACGAGGCGATGACGGATCTGCGCGAGGGCCGCAACATTCGGGGCGTGATCGATTTCGCCGACGCTTGATCGCCGGCGCAGACGAGGATCGGTCAACCGGCCTCGAAGTGACGCCGAATGCCGGCCAGCATCTTGATGTGTGCTTTGACCCCCTCGCGGACGGTCACCCCGGCCAATAGCCGCGGTGCCGTGAACCCTATCCGCTCGGTGATGCGGGTCCCGCCGTCGACCGGATCGAAGCTCACCGTGGCGCGCAGCCGCACCCCGGGTGACTGATCGGCCTCGGTTAGCACATCGCCGCGCACGGGCACGCGCAACCGGGCCTGATAGGTGGTCCTTAAGGTCAACGGCCCCAATGGGATTTGATCGACCACTCGGTAGGTCTGCTGGTAGCCGTCCTGGGTTTCGCTGCGCGACACCGTTTCCACCGAAACGATCAGCGGGTGGACGAGCTTGATGTTGTTCAGGTCCACGTAGTAGTCGCGCACCGCGTCGGGCGGCGCGGGCACCAACTCAGACAGCGTCCGGTCGGCGTGGACGGTCCACCAGCTCATGGCGATCGAATCTAGCCCCGCCGCGGCGGCGCGCTTACCGTGGACCCAGAAGCGAGCGGAGGTGACATGAGCACGCAAGGTCGAGTGGTCGAGCGCTACCTGGAATGCCTGGCCGCTCACGACTGGGAGGGACTGGCCGACACCATCGCCGACGAAGGACTAACCCGGGAGGGTCCGTTTTGCGATGTCGTCGAGGGCAAGGCGCACTACGTCGCCTACCTGCGCAAGGTATGCACCAGTCTCCAGGGCCATCGGTTACACGTGCAGCGGGTCTCGCACGTCGACTCCCGGGTGTCGTACGCCGAGCTGTCGGAGACGTTCGAGATCGATGACGTTGCGACGACGTGGCCCGAGTGCATCCTCTTCGAGCAAGACGACGACGGCCTGATCTCTCGGGTCAGCGTCTTTTTCAAGCAGCGCCACGCCGACAGCACCTAGCGGTGGTCTATTCCCTCATTCGCCGAATTGACCTAACGTGGCATGGATGGAGGCAGATGCAACTCCGGAGTCGGTTGCGGTCGAGAAATTGCACTCGGGCGACCCGATCACCGATTGTGGCCAGCGGTACATTGTTCTCGAATCAAAATCCCTCGGCGATAGCTGCGTCGTTCTCGAACTGGAGTCCCGGGTGGACCACCAGCTGCAGGTCATCGAGAAGTCTTTCCCGGCCGGATACCAGGTCGACCGGGCGCACCACCGAATTTTGTAGAACGAATTCACGCGTCGGAAAATAATGCGCGAGTAGCCGTTGGACGGCTACCGCGCATTCGTGTTATTCGCACCTAATTCCGGGCAATTAGGCGACCCGTTTAGTCGGCGCGCGGCGGCCGCTGGTCGTCGGGATCGTCGGGGTCGGGCTCGCCGAACCATCGCGACGGCTCGTGCTGGCCGTACGCGTCGTGCCAATCCCACCACTCATACGGTGCCGACTGCGGGTATCCCGACGGCGAATCCTCCCAGGCCTCCTGGCGCCCGAGCGCCGTCAGGTCCAAGAAGCTCCACGTGTTGCCCAGCACCTCGTCGCCCCGGTTGTTGATGAAGTAGGTGCGAAAGACCCGGTCGCCGTCATGGATGAATGCGTTCGTGCCGTGCCACTCGTGCACGCCGAAGTCGACATCGAAACGAGCACCGAAGCTGTCGGTGATCGTGTACCACGGCATCTGCCAGCCCATCCGCGCCTTGAGGCGCTCGATTTCGGGCTGCGGCGCACGCGACACGAAGACCAGGGTGGTGTCGCGGGCGTTGAGATGAGCAAGGTTCCCGATATGGTCGGCGATCATCGAGCAGCCGCGGCAGGCATGGTCGGGCCAACCGTGGACGTCGGGTCCGAAGAAGGCGCGATAGACGATCAGCTGACGCCGGCCTTCGAAGAGCCCCGGCAAGTTCACCGTGCCGTCGGGCCCCTCGAATTCGTACTGCTGATCCACGGCCAGCCAGGGCATGCGCCGCCGCATGGCCGCCAGCGCATCGTGGGCCCGCATCACCTCCTTCTCCTTGACCAGCAGACGCTGATGCTCGGCCTCCCACTCCTGGGCCGACACGATCGGTGGTGTGTCCATTGTGTTGCCCGCCTTTCGATTTGGTGTCAGGACAGCGACGACAGGCCCGACGCGGTGAGCAGATAGGCGCCGTGCTGCGCGGGCTCGGCACCGGCGATCGCCGACACCGACGTGCCGACCAGTTCGGCGGTCAGTGCGGGTCCGGGCGATGCGACGAAGGTGTCGAGATCGACGCCTTGCCGCTCGGCATAGGCGGCCGCGGCTGCGGCGCCCAGCTCGGTGGCCGCCGTCAGGCGCGGCAGCACCGAGACGAAGGTGATCCCCAGCCCGGCCCGGTCCGACTCCCCGGCCGCATAGCTGCCGATGAACTTCACCGTCGACTTCGCGCCCGCGTATCCGCCCGACAGTGGCGACCCGTTGACCGCGGCACCGCTGGACATCAGGATGACCGAGCTGCCCGGCGCCAGTGGTCGCTGCAGCGCGTAACGGGTCCAGTGAAACGCTTGTGCGACATCCACATTCCAGTTGGCGCTGAAGGTTTCCCAGCTGTGCTCCTGCAACGGTCTCATCTGCGGGGCAGACCCGGCGCACAACACCAGGGTGCGCGGGGTGTACTTGTCGATGAGCGCACTCGCCGTGGCCGGATCGGCGGCGTCGGCGACCATCGGGATGAAGGCGTCGCCGAGCTGCCCGCGAACCGCGTCGAGCAGCGCGGCCGTGCGTGCGACGCCGACCACCTCGGCGCCGGCTTCGGTCAGCGCGGTCGCGATGGCGCGACCGAATCCCCGGCTCGCCCCGGTCACGATCGCGGTGCTGCCGGCAAGCTCGCCGGCGTGGGTGTGGTTGGACCGATTCATGTCCGTACTCGCTTCCTACCGAACTCTGCCGGTGCAACGCCGGCCTGGTTTGACATCCACTAGTTCAGATACGGCGCATCGACCGAATTGATCGCCACAACACCGATGAATTTCGGCGCCTCGATGTCTCTATAGAAGGAGTAGCGTTTCGGCCCACCCGGCGAGACATAGGAGAGCGACCGTGCCGGCTCAGCAAGATTTCATCGAGCAGGCGGCCCCGTATCGCGGCGAGTTGATCGCGCACTGTTACCGGATGCTCGGCTCGGTGCACGACGCAGAAGACCTCGTCCAGGAGACCTACCTGCGCGGCTGGCGTGGTTATCAAGCGTTCGAGGAGCGCGCCGCGCTGCGCACCTGGCTGTACCGGATCGCCACCACCGCATGCCTGCGCGCGCTGGAGAACCGCGCCCGGCGCGTACTGCCGGCCGGTCTGGGCGACAGCTCGGTCGACCCGGACGCCGATCTCGACGCCGGCGCCGGCGCCCATCAGTGGCTGGAGCCGATCCCGGACACCCGTGCGTTCGCGACACCGGAAGACACCGTGACGGCACGGCACAGTGTGCGGCTGGCCGTGATGACGGCGCTGCAGGAACTCCCCGCGCGGCAGCGGGCCGTCCTGATACTGCGTGATGTGGTGCAGTTCAGCGCCGCCGAAGTTGCCGAACTGCTGGAAACCACCCCGGCCTCGGTCAACAGCGCGCTGCAGCGGGCGCGGACCCGCCTCGCCGAGGTCTCCCCCACCGAAGACGACGCGGCCGAGCCCGAGGATGCCGATCGCCGCGAATTGCTCGACCGTTACTGTGCGGCGTTCGAAAACGCCGACATGGCCGCGCTGACCGAGCTGCTGCAAGCCGACGTCAAACTCGAAATGCCGCCGATGCCGGTGTGGTTCACCGGCCGCGAAACCGTGATGGAATTCCTTGCCGCACGGGCATTTACAACGGCCGGCGACATTGTGATGGTCCGGACTGCCGCAAATGCCCAACCCGCCGTGGCCGAGTACCGCCGCGCCGACGACGGCGTGATGCGGGCCCATTCGATACACGTCATCACCCCGGGATCCGGTGGAATCGCCGCGATTACCGTTTTCCTCGACCCGGCGTTGTTCGCGACGTTTGATTTGCCATCCAGCCGGTAAACTTCCCTAGGGACGCGATTACACCCGCTGTTAACCCAGCGAATACCCACCCACCAGAGCCGTTGGTGTCGTCGCACGGCCTGCCTTCGCGCGCAGATGTGGACAGGCCCCCAGCACCCCAGGATTATTAGCGCGACGGACGCATTTTAAGGATGACCGAATGAAGATTCCGGGTGTAACCAGCGTTGTCGCTGGTCTCACCGACGGAGCAGCCCAGCTGGTGAAAGCCGGCGTGTCCACTGCCGCCGGCGCTGCGGGCGCGGTGCAGCTCTTGGCAAGCCCGGTAGTCGAACTTGCCGGACCCGTGGTGCAGTCGATGGCCGACTCCACCAGCCGGGCACTCGGGATCAATCCCTCGTCGAACGGATCTCCTGCCCCCATCACGCCTCCGGTGCGCTGGCAGAGCGGCCGGCGAGTGCACCTGGACCTGGATCCGTTGCTGCCCTTCTCACGCTGGTACGAGTACTCGGCGGTCGTCGAGGAACCGGTTCGCCGGATTCCGGGCGTGGCCGAAGCCCATGTCGAGGGCTCGCTGGGCCGGCTGGTTTTCGAACTCTCCGAGGACGCCGAAGACTACGACGCGGTCCTCGACGAGGTGCGGTCGACGGTTGCGGCCATTGCCGCCGACCTGGCTTCCACGAAGTCGGACGTACCGATTTCCGCGCCGTTCGCCGACCCGGGTAACCCGCTGGCGATTCTGGTGCCGCTCACCTCGGCGGCCATGGACATGGTCGCGATGACCGCCGCCGTCACCGGCTGGGTGACCCGGCTGCCCGCGGCACCGCAAACCACCCGGGCGGCCGCCGCCCTGATCAACCATCAACCGCGCATGGTGGCGGTGCTGGAGTCGCGGCTCGGGCGGGTGGGCACCGATATCGTGCTGGCCGCCACCACCGCAGCGGCGCACGGGCTCACCCAGTCGTTCGGCACCCCGCTGCTCGATATGACGCAGCGGACCCTGCAGATCACCGAGGCGGCGGCGCACCGTCGGGTGTGGCGAGAGCGGGAGCCGCATCTGGCCTCCCCCGAGCGGCCGCAGGCTCCGGTGGTTCCGGTCATCTCCTCGGCCGGAGCCAAGTCGCACGTTCCACGGCACAGCTGGGCCGCCGCGGCGGCGGGCGAAGCGTCGCACGTCGTGGTCGGCGGGGCCATCGACGCCGCGATGGACACCGAGAAGGGCTCGATGGCCGGGCCGGTGGAGGCCTATGTCGAATCGGCGGCCAACGGCTCGCTGATCGCCGCGGCCAGCGCATTGGTGGCCGGCGGTGGCACCGAAGACGCGGCCGCCGCGATCGAGGCCGGGGTGCCCCGGGCCGCGCACATGGGCCGCCAGGCGTTCGCCTCGACGCTGGGTCGCGGACTCGCCAACGGCGGACAACTGGTCCTCGACCCGGGCGCACTGCGCCGCTTGGACCGGGTGAAGGTGGTCGTCATCGACGGTGCGGCGCTGCGCGGTGACCACCGTGCCGTACTGAAATCGATCGGAGAGGCACCCGGCTGGGACGACGACCGAGTCTACGAGGTCGCCGACGCGCTGCTGCACGGCGAAGAGGCGCCCGAACCCGATCCCGACGAGTTGCCCGCCACCGGTGCGCATCTGAGATGGGTTCCGGTGCAAGGCCCGTCGGCCACCCCGGCACAGGGCCTCGAAAGCGCCGACCTGATGGTGGACGGCGAATGCGTCGGCAGGGTCGAGGTCGGTTGGGAAGTCGACCCGTACGCGATCCCATTGCTACAGACCGCGAATCGGACCGGCGCCCGAGTGGTCTTGCGGCACGTGGCCGGCACCGAGGATCTGACCGCCAGCGTCGCCGCGACGCATCCGCCCGGCACCCCGCTGCTGACCGTGGTGCGTGACCTGCGGGCCGATCGCGGCCCGGTGCTGCTGATCACCGCGGTGCACCGCGACTTCGCGTCGACCGACACGCTGGCCGCCTTGGCGATTGCCGATGTTGGTGTGGCACTTGATGATCCACGCGCCGCCACACCGTGGACCGCGGACATCATCACCGGCACCGACCTCGCCGACGCGGTGCGGATCCTGTCCGCGATTCCGGTGGCCCGCGCGGCCAGCGAGTCGGCGATTCACCTTGCCCAGGGCGGTACCACGCTGGCCGGGCTGCTGCTGGTCACCGGCAGTGAGCAGGAGCGGCCCAAAAACCCGGCGAGCTTCCGCCGCTGGCTCAACCCGGTCAACGCCGCCGCGGTCACCGCGCTGGTGGCCGGAACCTTCTCGGCCAGCAGGGTTTTGCGCCTGCCCGACCCGACCCCGCAACCGCTCACCGCCTGGCACGCGCTGGACCCGGAGATCGTGTACTCGCGGCTGGCCGGCGGCTCGCGGCCGTTGGCCGTCGAAACGCTGACCCCATCCTGGCGTCGCCGCCTCGACGACCTGTCTTACAGCCCACCCTTCGCGGGCCTGCGCGCGCCGCTGCACAACCTGGCGCGCCTGGCCGCGGCGACGCGGGTCGAGCTCTCCGATCCGCTGACCCCGATTCTGGCGGTGGGAGCCGCCGCATCGGCCATCGTCGGCAGCAACATCGACGCCCTGCTGGTGGGCGGTGTCATGACCGCCAACGCGATAACCGGTGGGGCACAACGGTTGCGGGCCGAGGCGGCGGCCGCCGAGCTGTTCGCCGAGCAGGACCAGCTGGTGCGCCGCGTCGCGGTCCCCGCCGTGGCCACCACCCGGCGCCGCCTGGAGGCGGCCCAGAACGCCACCCGCACGGTCACCGTCTCCGCCAAGTCGCTGCGGCCCGGCGACGTCATCGACCTGGCCGCCCCGGAGGTGGTGCCGGCCGACGCGCGCCTGCTGGTGGCCGAGGACCTCGAGGTCGACGAGTCGCTGCTCACCGGGGAGTCGCTGCCGGTGGACAAGCAGGTGGATCCCGTCGCCGTCAACGACCCCGAGCGAGCGAGCATGCTGTTCGAGGGCAGCACGATAGTCGCGGGCCGCGCTCGCGCGATCGTAGTGGCCACCGGCGTCAATACCGCTGCGCACCGGGCGATTTCGGCGGTCGCCGACGTCGAAACGGCGGCCGGGGTCCAGGCCCGGCTGCGCGAGCTCACTTCCAAGGTGCTGCCGTTGACCCTGACCGGCGGTGCCGCGGTGACCGCGCTGGCGTTGCTGCGCCGCGCGTCGCTGCGCCAGGCCGTCGCGGACGGTGTCGCGATCGCGGTGGCCGCCGTACCGGAGGGGCTGCCGCTGGTGGCCACGTTGTCCCAGCTCGCCGCCGCTCAGCGGCTGACGTCGCATGGGGTGCTGGTCCGCTCGCCGCGCACGATCGAGGCGCTGGGCCGGGTCGACACCGTGTGTTTCGACAAGACCGGCACGCTCACCGAGAACCGGCTGCGCGTCCTGTGCGCGATGCCGCACGATGCTCGCCCGGGCGATCCCTTCCCCGAGGCCGAGGATCCGCGCTCGGCCGCGGTCCTGCGGGCGGCGGCCTGGGCGTCCCCCCAGCCCCAGGACGGTCAGGGCCACGCGCACGCCACCGACGAGGCCATCATCACGGCGGCGAGTTTCCTTCTCACCAAGAACAATTCGGGGTGGCAGCTGCTTGCCGAGGTGCCATTCGAGTCCAGTCGTGGCTATGCCGCCGCGATCGGCACCCTGAGCGCCGACGCCGGCAAGCCGATGCTGATGGTCAAGGGCGCTCCCGAGGTGGTGCTGCCCCGCTGCCGGTTCGCCGACCCGGAAGCCGACCGCGCGCACGCGGAATCGGTGGTACACAGCCTCGCAGAGCGGGGCTTGCGGGTGCTGGCGGTGGCCCGGCGCCCGTGGCCCAACGGGACCACTCACGACGAGGACACCGATGTCGACGCCGTCGACACCCACGCGCAGGAGCTCGAGCTGCTGGGCTACGTCGGTCTGGCCGACACCGCACGGGCATCGTCGCGCCCGCTGATCGAGGCGCTGGAGGCCGCCGGTCGCGAGGTGGTGCTGATCACCGGAGACCACCCGATCACGGCTCGGGCGATCGCCCGTCAACTGGGACTGCCGGCGGATGCCCGCGTGATCACCGGCGCCGAGTTGGCCGGTCTCGACGAGGACGCCGCCGCCAAGGTCGTTTCCAACGTCCAGGTGTTCGCCCGCGTCAGCCCGGAGCAGAAGGTGCAGATCGTGGCCGCGCTGCAGCGCTGCGGTCGGGTGACGGCGATGGTCGGCGACGGCGCCAACGATGCCGCCGCCATCCGGATGGCCGACGTGGGCATCGGCGTGAGCGGCCGCGGTTCGTCGGCCGCTCGTAGCGCCGCCGACATCGTCCTGACCGATCGCGATCTGTCCGTGCTGCTCGACGCGCTGGTGGAGGGCCGCAGCATGTGGGCCGGTGTTCGCGACGCCGTCACGATCCTGGTCGGTGGCAACGTCGGCGAGGTGCTGTTCACCATCATCGGGACGGCGTTCGGCCAGGGCCGCGCACCGGTGGGAACCCGTCAGCTGTTACTGGTGAACCTGCTCACCGACATGTTCCCCGCCCTCGCGGTTGCCGTCACGTCGCAGTACGTCGAACCCGACGAGGCCGAGTACGAAACCGAAGAACAGGCCGAAAGGGCCCGCGCCGCACACCGACTCGCGGTGCTCACCGGGCCCACGCCGTCGCTCGACGCCCCACTGATGCGCCAGATCGTCACCCGCGGCGTCGTCACGGCTGCGGGTGCGACCGCCGCCTGGACGATTGGGCGCTGGACTCCGGGAAGTGAACGTCGCACGGCGACAATGGGTTTGACTGCGCTGGTGACCACGCAGCTGGCCCAGACACTGCTGACGCGCCAGCACAGCCCGCTCGTCGTGGCGACCGCGCTGGGCAGCGCGGGGGTGCTGGTCGGCATCGTGCAGACCCCGGTGGTCAGCCAATTCTTCGGGTGCACACCGCTGGGACCGGTCGCCTGGTCGGGCGTGATGGGAGCCACCGCCGGTGCCACCGCGATCTCGTGGCTGGCACCCAACTGGCTGAACAAGGCCATCGGTGTCATCCAGCCCGACGGCGAGGACGAACACGGACCGGACGCCTAGGTCGCCAATTCCTTTCGGATGACCTTGCCGGCGGGATTACGCGGAATGCTGTCGACGACGTGGATGTCGCGGGGCTGTTCGAAGCGAGAAACCTTGTCCTTCAAGTATTCCCGTAACGCCGTCACATCGATCTGACGCTCGGCACGGGCAACGATGAACGCCGCCAGCCGGCGGCCGAACTGCTCGTCGGGCACCCCGACAACCGCGTTCTCGGCGACGTCGGGATGCGCGGCGAGCGCGTTTTCCAGCGCACGCGGATACACGTTCTCACCGCCCGACACGATCATGTCGTCCTCGCGGCCGACGATGTACAGCCGACCCGAGTTGTCCAGATAGCCCATGTCCCCGGTGCTGGTCATCCGGTCGATGACGGTCTTGTCAGCACCGCCGATATAGCCCTCGGTCGTCAGCTCGCCGCCCACGAAGATGCGGCCGGTCACCCGCGGCCCGACGGCTCGCCCGTTTTTGTCGAAGATGCGAACCGGGCATCCCGCGACGGGCCTTCCCACCGTGTCCGGGGCATGACGCAACTCGAAAGGTGTTGCCAGGGCGCCGATCCCAACCTCGGTGGAACCGTATCCGTTGTAGAGGATCTCGCCGTAGGAGTCCATGAAGCGTCTCGCGAGGCTCGGGTCGAGCCGATCGCCGCTGGATATCACGACCTGTAGCGACAACGGGTTTCGCATCCGGACCCGTTTCGGCAGGTCCAAGATGCGCGCCAGCATGATGGGGACCACGCTGAGCGCATCGGCACGCTGCAGCGATGCCTGGGCAAGCGTCGCCTCGGCATCAAAGCGCCGATGCGTCAGTACCGTGCCGCCCAGGCTGATCGTGAGCATCAGCATGCCCAGGCCAAGGCCGTGAAACATCGGTACCGCCACCGCGATTCGCGACCCGACGCGCAGCCCGGTGCGTTCGAGAATCGTCATGCCGACGCCGACGCCCGAACTCATCCGCGGCATCCGCGGGACGCCCTTGGGCACACCGGTGGTACCCGAGGTCAGCAGGATCAGTCGCCCGGACTCGACGACGCGTGGACGCCGCACGCCCGGCTGACTCTGCACCCTCGCCGGATCGACCACGCCCACCGACGGTGCGGCTTCTGCGACTCGATCGGTAAATTCGTCGTCGCAGAACATGTTTCTGACCTGGTGCGAACCCAGCGCACCCGCGAGAGCGGTGCTGCGAAACTCCGTGTTCACCAGCACCACGTCGGCTCCGACCAGGGACGCGGCGAACACGGACGCCGCGAAGTCACGGCCGTTGCGGCACATGATCCCCACCGCCTCGCCCGGTCCGGCACCGTCGCGGACGAGCTCGTGCGCGAGCGCCTCGGTTTTGGACTGCAGCTCTCGGTAGCTCAGCGCCCCGTCGTCGTCGATGATCGCCGTGCGTTCCGGCCAGCGCGCCGCCGCGACAGCCAACAGCGTGGACAGGTTGGTGCCGCCGCGATATAGCTCGCGGATCAGCCGCAGCACCGCGATCGGGGTGGGCACAATGAGCAGCCGTGACGACACCAGGGCCCGGGCCGTCGTGGCGACCACTCCGTCGGTCATCCCCGGTCCTTTCGCCCGCGCGAATCGGCGAAATACCGGCTGGCCAGCGAACGATGCCACAATCGGGCCGCCCAATCGGCGGGACCTGCCAGCAGCACCGAAGCCAGCTCCGCCGGAAAGACCCAGGGCGGCTCATTGGTGCGCGGGCGCTCGATGATCGCCTTGGCGATGGCGTCGGCGGCCTGGCCGGGCGACAGACCGGGAAGGCGGCCCAGGATCGGCGTCGGGGCGATCATCCGGGTTCGAACCAGGGCGAAGTAGACCGACGTGACGTCCACCCCGTCGGCGTGCAGTTCCGGCGCCACGCTGCGCAGCCAGCGATCGAAGGCGCCCTTGGACGCCTGATACGCGCCCCATTGCGGCCCCGGCACCACGCGCACGCCGACGCTCGACACGTTCACCACGAGGCCCCCGCCGTTTTCCCGCATGGCCGGCAGCAGTCCCAGCAATAGCCAGATCGGTCCCAGGTAGTTGATGTCGATGGTGCGCTGGAAATCGTGGGGGCGGTCGTACTGGTGGTGCAGCGAACGGCGCAGCGATTTACCGGCATTGCTGACGACGATGTCGAGCGGGCCGTGGTTCTCGGTGATCTGCTTGGTCAGCGCGTGGACGGCGTCCTCGTCGCTGAGATCCGTCGGGTAGGCGACGGCGTGCCCGCCGCCGGCATTGATCGCCGCGGCAAGGTCGTCGAGCCGTTCCACCGAGCGGGCGACGACCAGCACCGTCGCCCCGGCCGCGGCCAGCCTGCGGGCAGTCGCCTCCCCGATTCCATACGAGGCGCCGGTGACCAGCACCGTCTTGCCCGAAACCGCGGCACGCAGTTTGTCGGGATCGCCCACCCGCGCCGGGTTGGCCAATCGGTCCGTCGCCGTCTTAATGGCCTGGCCTATCAAGTTCACCTTCACACCGCATTCACCGAGATGGCGTGCCGAGTCCTGGTGCAGCGCTGCTTTCCCAACGCTGTGCGACTCGTAACCTACAGCTACCAGACCACCCTTACCGGGCGAACGCCCGGTACCGCTCCGAGCGGCGATCGGCACCTCCGACTTATTGCAAATGATTTTCAATACCGCCTCCGCCCCGGTACAGTGCTTGTCGACAATGATTTTCAATAACCGTGGGCGGGAGGCGTCATGTCCAAGCATTGTCAGGTCACCGGCCGCACCGTGAGTTTCGGTAAATCGGTGTCGCACTCGCATCGCCGAACCTCGCGACGGTGGTGGCCCAACATTCAGATCAAGACGTATTACCTGCCGTCGGAGGGCCGGCGCATCACGCTGCGGGTCAGCGCCAAGGGCATCAAGGTCGTCGACCGCGACGGCATCGAAGCCGTTGTCGCGCGCCTGCGCCGAGAAGGTCAGCGAATCTGATGGCGCGCAACGAGATTCGCCCGATCGTCAAGCTCCGCTCCACGGCCGGCACCGGCTACACCTACATCACCCGCAAAAACCGGCGCAACGACCCCGACCGGCTCACGCTGCGCAAGTACGACCCGGTGGTCCGCCGCCACGTCGAGTTCCGGGAGGAACGCTGAATGGCCAAGAAATCCAAGATCGTCAAGAACGACCAGCGTCGCGCGATCGTGGCCCGCTATGCGGAGCGCCGCGCCCTGCTCAAACAGATCATCCGTTCTCCGGCAATTGATCCCGATCAGCGTCTGGCCACACAGGCGGCGCTCGCCCGCCAGCCTCGCGATGCCAGCGCGGTGCGGGTACGCAACCGCGACTCGGTCGACGGTCGTCCCCGCGGGCATCTGCGCAAGTTCGGGCTGTCCCGGGTGCGGGTGCGCGAGCTGGCCCACGCGGGGCAACTTCCCGGCGTACGAAAGGCGAGTTGGTAGATGGCCGCCAACAACAGCCATCCGAGCCGTACCCAGCCGGTCGAGACAAAGGAGAACCTGCTCAGCAGCCTTGGTATCAAATACGTTGACTACAAGGATATTACGACGCTGAGAATGTTCCTCTCCGAACGGGGCCGGATCCGATCCCGCCGGGTCACCGGCCTGACGGTGCGCCAGCAGCGGCAGGTGGTCACCGCGATCCGAAATGCCCGCGAGATGGCGCTGTTGCCTTACATCGCCGGCTGCTAGTCCCGGATGAAACCCTTGTTGCGCATCAGCACGTCGGCCAGGAATCCGTCGTGCGGGATCTCGGGCGCGCCGTAGAACGTCGGGTGGTTTCCACGGTAGACGTTGCTGATGGTCGGGTCGCCGAGCACGCTGTCGATCAAGTCGTCGTCGCCGGTGATCACGTTGATCACCAACGATTGTCGCAGGGGCGTCAGGCCGTCGGCGCGCGACCACGGCGACACCCACACGCACGGGAACGCCAGTTCGACGTTGAGCTTGTCGACATCCGGCTCGGCCAGCAGATGCACGGCCGGACGCAGGGCGGCGTAGCCGTCACCCACCGCGGCGACGACCTGATCGGCGCCGAGCAGCGCGGTGGTGCCGGCGGCCTTGGTTGCCAGATAGGCGGCCAGCGCCTGCGCCTTGTCGACGGGTTGGGTAGGCAGGATCGCCCGCTCGTCCTCGGTGGGCAACGGCTCGATCGTCGCCAGCCGGTCGGCGATCGCGGCGGCCAGCGGGGCCGGATCACCCTCATAGAGCACCGCGGTGGTGTTGACGCATGCCATACCACCAAGATTCGCGATCGAGTCGACGATCAGGTCGAGGTAGTCACGCCAATCGCGATCGGCGGTGATCAGGATCTTGGCCCGGCCCGGTCCGTTCACCATCACCGTCGGATCGACGGCATACTTGTCGACGACGTCCTGGCCGCCGTACACCATCGCCAGGTCGGCGCAGCGGATGATCTCGTCGGCTGCTCCGTGATCGGTGGGCAGGAAGACGACATCCTCGGCCCGAAATCCGGCTTGGCGCAGGGCACTAACCAGTCGGTGTCCGGTGAACGGCTCGCGCCGGGACGGGCGCACCGCGACCCGGTAGCCCAGGGCGAGCGCTTGGGGCCACAGGCCGTGCACGCCCGGGCCGTTGCCCGCGGCGTGCACCGCGAATATCTCGCCGCGCCGCGTCCAGACCGCACTGCCGGCACGGGTGCGTTCCTCGCGCCAGTCGCGGGCCGCGCCGATCGGCTGGGCCGGGTGCACCGCGTCGAAGGCGTGCGCAACGGCGGCTGCGACGTTGCGGGCCCCGGTGCGGGTGACCACGATCGGTACGCCCGAAATCCGGCTGGCCAGTTCGACATAGGCGTCGAAGCCCAGGCCGCCGATCTCCGCGGTACGGAAGATGTCGGCCGCGGCGGCCAATGCGTTTTCCCGCTCGGCGACCGGCAGCGGCGCGACCTTGCGCTGCGCGCCGATGGCGCGCGACACATAGAGCGCAGGTACCAAACTCAGCTCGGCGACCGGCACCCCTGCCGTGGTAGCGACGACCTCTCGATTGCGGGCCCGGTACTCGCCGCTGGGTCCGAGCGCGTCGAGCAGCACCAAATCGGCTGTCATGCTCGGGTTTTCGCCGGGCACCTCAGTACACGCCCTCGATGACTGCCTCGCCCTCGAAAGTGGCGACCGGCCGTACCGCGCTGACCGAATCGCTGAGTTGCCCCGCGGGCCCCGGCATCCGGATCGCCATGTCGCGTTCCAGGTTGTTCGGCAGGAACATGCCCTTGCTGACGTGGTTCATCACCACCTGGCCCAGCTGCCCGTAGGGCACTTGTTCTCCGGTGTCGGGATCGATCACCCAGAACACCACGTACGGTGTCCGCGGATCGAAAACGAATGTGTCGCCCTCGATTCGGGTGACCGCCTGCGACAGAATCATCGTGCTGCCGAAGGCCATCGTGATCGTCGTCTCGGGGAAGATGTCGCGCAACAGGTCCAGCGTGTCGGCGTCCACGTGCGCGCCGCTGAGCAACAGATAGCGAATCTTGGCGTTCACCAAGTCCACCAGGTCGTCGTTGCGAGCGATCGCCTCGAGCAGCGGCGGAGTGGCATGTAGGTTCGCGACGTTCTGCGTTTGCAGCACATGGACCGCCTGCTCGAGGACGTGGTCGACGTAGGCGGCGACTTCTCCGGCGGCATTGCGCGCGGCAATCTTCTTCACCCAGCGCGGATCGATGTCGATCGCGTGAAACGCCGAGCCGAGCCGCTCGGCGACCAGCCGTGAGAAGAAGCCCACGCCGTGCGGGCCGCTCGGCATCAGGCACAAAAAGCCCCGGCCGCGCTGAAAGCCGCCGGTGGCGAAGTCCTCGGTCTGCCATTCGACGATCTGGGCGACCCAATCCGGAAGCTGTGCAGTACGTTTCGGAGCTCCGGTGGTGCCACCGGATTCGAAAACCTGCGGCACCGGCGGCGGCGAGCCGTATCCGCGCGGGATCAGATCCTCGACCGGCACATTGCGCAGCTCACCGAGCAGATTGGGAAACAGCCGCAAATCGGTGAAGGTCTTGACGTCCGTCAATGGATCGAAGTCCAGTTTCTCGGCGGTCCGGAGCCAAAAGGCGGAGCCGGTGTCCGCACCGAAGTGCCACGCGATCGCCGCCCGCAAGTAAGCCTCGGGGTCGTCGACCGGTGCCGATCTCGGGACGTCCAACAACGAAAAGTCGATATCGGCCATGCCCTCGATCCTGTCCTATGCCGGTTCCGGCCGCCACGCAGGCTCGGGCCCCACCGGGCATACAAAGACTGAACGTTAGCCCATCGCGCAGCGAATTCTGCGTGGCCGCAAGGTTTTTAGCGGGCCCCCTGGGTGCTGCCCGCACTGCGCAGCCAGGCCGTCATCGCCTCGTTGAAGGCCGGATAGATGTCGCGGTAGGTGCCGTCGCGTTCGGCGTAGCGGAAGTTCTTGACGCGCTCCACGACGATCTCCTCGGCCAGCGGCTCCGTCCGCAACAGGGACATCGTCTCCGCGACATACTCATCCAGCGGCATCGCCCTCGGGTCGAATCCGCGCTCGCCGCCCTGCAGCGCGGTCTGCACGTGTGGCGGAATGATCTCGATGACCTGGATCGCGGTATCACGAAGCTGGAAGCGCAGCGACTGCGTGTAGGAGTGCAACGCGGCCTTGGAGGCGCAATAGGTCGGCGTGAGCGCACTCGGCATGAAGGCCAGGCCGGACGTCACGTTGAGGATCGTGGCACGCGGCTTTCTGAACAGCGCCGGGAGCAGGGCCGAGGTGAGCCGGATCGGGCCGAGCAGGTTGATCGCGATGCTCTGCTCCGCCAGGCCGACGTTGCTGGAGGTGAGGTCCTCGACACGCTGCGTGCCGGCGTTGTTGACCAAGACGTTGAAGTCCGGGTAGCGGTCCGTCAGCTCAACGGCGAACCGCCTGACGTCGGCCGCGTCGGATTGATCCAGCGACAGGCAGCCGATGCCGGGGTTGGCCTCGACGACGGCCTGCAGCAGCTCACGACGGCGGCCCGCGATCACTACCTGGTTGCCGAGCCGATGGAACGACTCCGCCAAACCGCGGCCGATTCCGGTGCCGCCGCCTGTGACCAGAACGGTATTACCCGTCATTTGCATCGGTTGTGCTCCTCACGCTGGGGCTGACGTAGCGGGATGCCTCAATATGCCTTGAGGTAACCACGAGTTTCCGCCTGAGTCACCACCCTCAGACCAAGTCGGATCAATATGCACGGTAGACATACCCGCTATGCAATATATTCATTTCACAAATAGGTAGCGCGCGGGCAGAGTCGAAGGGAGACAGAGCAATCCAACAGTGAGGAACGCCGATGCGCTACATCGCCTTGGAAGAAGCATTTTTCATCCCCGAGCTGGCCGAGCGTCAGCCCACCACGGAGCATCAGCAGCTGCAGCAGCGCATGACGACGGAATGGGCCCAGCGCTGTGAACTCCGGCTCCCCGACTTCGGCGAACACCGGCTGGCCGAGATGGACGATGCCGGCATCGACATCCAGGTGCTTTCGCTGACATCTCCCGGTCTGCAGGTCGACATCGACGCCGAACAAGCCTGTGACAACGCGCGCTTCGTCAACGACTACCTGGCGAAGGCCATCAGCGAAAATCCGGATCGCTTCCGCGGATTCGCGGCGTTGCCCTTGCAGGATCCCGCCGCGGCGGTGATCGAACTCGAACGCGCCGTCACCCAAGACGGATTCTGCGGCGCCCTGATCAACGACTGCATCACCGGACCCGGCGGCCGCTACCTCGATGCGCCCGAATACGACGAGCTGTGGGCGGCGGTGGAATCCCTTGGTGTGCCACTGTATTTGCACCCCGGCGCACCGCCGGCCGATCGCTGGCAGGTCATCGAGGGGCGGCCCGAGCTGTACGGCGCAACCTGGAGCTGGGCCGCCGAGGTCAGCGGGCATGCACTGCGAATTCTGTTCGGCGGCGTATTCGACCGCCATCCCGCGGCGACGATGATCTTGGGGCACATGGGCGAGTTTCTGCCGTTTCAGCGCAGCCGCATCGACTCCCGCTTCGCGTCGACGTCGCTCTCGGAAACCAGCACGTTGCGGCGCGCCCCGTCGGATTACCTCGGCACCAACATCGTCTTCACCAACAGTGGCGTGTTCTCCCCCGCGGTGATGCTCGGAGCCGTGCTGGAGGTCGGGGCCGACGCGTTGATGTTCTCCATCGACTACCCCTACGAATCCTCTTACGAAGCCGTCCAGGGATTCGAGCAGACGACGCTGTCCGCCACCGACCGGGAGAAGATCGCCCACGGCAATGCCGAACGGCTGCTGCGGATTTGATGCGAGCGGTCTAGCGCTGCGCGCACGGTCATGCTCCGGCGCGGTTGTGCAGCCGGCGCGGGTCGACGTCCGCCCGGCGCCACGCCGTCACCGCCCACGGCGTGTAGAGGAACCAGAGCGGAAACCGGTTGAGCACTGGATTCAGCCCTCGCACGACCGCCGCAAAGCGCTGAAACCGCTTCTCCTTCTTGGCATCCCACTCGAGCTGGCACACCTCGCGCATCTGTGGCGGCATAGTCCCGACCAATACCAGACGGGTGTAGGCGTTCAGCGGCGCGGATAGGACCTTCCAGATGCCCGTGGGTATCCAACGCGGTCCGGGAATCCCCTTGCGAATGTAGCCGGTGCCGTACAGGACGGTCTTGTGCGGAACGAACCGCTCGAGCATGTCGTCCCAATAGCTGACGAAGTCGGCGTAGGTCTGCGGCTGGCCGCGCCCGCTGACGCCGTAGAGGCCGTACCAGACCTTGCCTTCGTCGAAGATCTGCTCCTTCTCCGCGTCCGACAGCCGCCGGATGAACGTGTCGGTGTTGTAGATGACCTGGTCGACGAAAGTCGCGTGCGCCCAATAGAACAACTCGGGGTTCAGCGCGTGATACCGCGAACCGTCGCTGATCGTGCCCTTGATCGGTTTGTGGAAGTCGCGGACCTTGCGACCCCACTCGTGCGGGCGGTCGGAGTAGACGGTCTTCATCAACGGCGGCGCGGTTCGCTTGGCACGGCCCAACGTGTCGCTGAAGATCACCGAGTGATCGAGCACTCCCTGGGCAAGCTGCTCGATGCAGTTCTCCACACCGGCGACGCGCTGGAACCCGAAGAATTGCGTGCGGTGATCGCCGTAGAACTTCCAGATCAGGGAATCGGGCCCCAGCCGCGGCGCAGCCCCGGCGGTCTCGTCGCCAACCGGCTCCTCGACTAACACCGGGACCGCTTCCCGAACACCGGTGTCGAAGCGGGTTCCGGCCGTCGGGCCGGCCAACTGGTCGTTCTGGGCGGTCATGCCGGCCTCCCCTGAATCAGTGACACAAAGTTGTATCTTTGTTTCAACGTAGCATTCTGGCACCGACATTGCCGAGGAGGTCGTCATCCATGCGGGAACACGGCCTGGACGGCGCCCTCGTCGACGGCGGCGAAACCGACGATGCCCTCCTGGACACCGCGCGCGCGGTCTTCGAGACCTACGGCGTGCGCCGCGCGAACATGGAGGATGTCGCTGCCCGGGCCGGAGTCAGCCGCAGCACGCTCTATCGGCGTTTTCCCACCAAGGACGACCTGGTCGAACGGGTGGTCCGCCGCGAGGGCGAGCGCTTCTTCGCCACCTTGGACCGGGCCACCGCCGGCTGCAATCCGCAGGAAGCAGTGGTCGAGGCGTTCACGCTGGGTGTGCGCCTGGTCCAGGACTCCCCGCTGTACTCGCGCATCGTGGAAAGCGAACCCGAGCTGCTCGGGCTGTTCTCCCGGTCGCACGTCTTCCCGATCAGCCAGTTCGCCGCCGGGATCGCTCACACCCTGCGCAGATGCGGGGCGGGCATACCCGACGCCGACCTGGCCAACATCGCCGACGTGCTGCTGCGCGTGGCGCTCGGCATCATCGTCTTCCCCACCGATCGGCTCGACACCTCGGATCACACCGCCGTCCGGGAGTACGCCGGGCGCTACCTGGTGCCCATCATCGGCGGCTTGGCCCCGGGTTTGTCGTAGCCCTGCATTAGCCTGGTGACGTGGCGCCGGTTCCGCGGACCCGGTACGCCAGTTGCGGCGAACTCGACATCGCCTATCAGGTCTTCGGCGATGGCCCGATCGACTTGCTGGTGCTGCCGGGCCCCCTCATTCCGATTGACTGTGTCGACAGTGAGCCGTCGATGTACCGCTTTCATCGACGGCTGGCGTCCTTCAGCCGCGTGATCCGGTTCGACCAACGTGGGATCGGCATGTCGTCGCGGGTTCCCTCGTTGGACATGATCGGACCCAGGTCCTGGGCGCAGGACGCGATCGCCGTGATGGACGCGGCCGGGTGCGATCGGGCGACGGTGTTCGCCCCGGGGTTCACCTCGTTGGCCGGGCTGGTGCTCGCCGCCGAATTCCCCGAGCGGGTTTGCAACCTGGTGATCTTCAACGGCGGGGCGAGAACGCTGCGTGGTCCTGACTACCCGATTGGCAGCGACGAGGTGGAGGCCCAGCCGTACACGACGGTGGGGGTCGAGCCGGACGCCGTCGAGAAGGGCTTCGACATGCTCGGCATCATTGCGCCCTCGGTTGCCAGCGACGAGGCATTCCGCGCGTGGTGGGACCACTCCGGGAACCGGGCCGCATCCCCGAGCATGGCGCGCGTGGTCATCGAGACCATCCGGCGCTCCGACGTGCGCGACATCCTGCCGCGCATCACCACACCGACGTTGATCCTGCATCGCGACAATCCGGAGTTCAGCCCGATTGGCCACGCGCACTACCTGGCCGAGCACATCGCCGGGTCGCGTTTCGTGCAGTTACCGGGCGAAGATGCCCTGTACTGGACCGGCAACACGGCTCCGCTGCTGGACGAGGTCGAGGAGTTCATCACCGGCCTGCGCGGCGGCTCGGACGCCGAACGCCTGCTGACCACGATCGTGTTCACCGACATCGTCAGCTCGACCGAGCGGGCCGCCCTGCTCGGTGACGATCGCTGGCGCGATCTGCTGGACAACCACGACGCCATCGTGCGCCAGGAACTGCAGCGCTTCTCCGGCCGCGAAGTCAACACGGCCGGAGACGGATTCGTCGCCACGTTCAGCAGCCCGAGCGCGGCGATCGCCTGCGCGGACGCCATCGTCGACGCGGTTCGGGTGCTGGGCATCGAGGTGCGGGCGGGCATCCACGCAGGTGAGGTGGAGGTACGCGGCGGCGCGCTCAAGGACGACATCGCCGGCATGGCGGTGCACATCTGCGCCCGGGTCGCCGCGGCGGCGGGCCCGAGCGAGGTCTTGGTGTCGTCGACGCTGCGCGACATCGTCACCGGCTCACGGCACAGGTTCACCGACCGCGGCGAGACCGCGCTCAAGGGCGTTCCGGGCCAGTGGCGGTTGTATGCGCTGGTAAGCGAGCACGCGGTCGTCAGGCGTTAACCATGGCCACATCTCGCCGGGGCGAGGTGGCGTGCCGTCGCGCGTAGGCTGCTTTGGGGAGACTGGCCGCGTCGCGGCTCCCGGATCTCGGCGTACAGCTTGATATTTGATCGAAGGAGTACGCATGACCGATGTGCACGTTTCGCTGCCGCCCGCGTTGCGCCGAGCGCTGGATCTGCTTGCCGATCCGCCGGCGATTCCGGATGCCAGCAAGGGGTATCTCGATCTGCTCGGCGACGAGGACATCCCGAAGAACACCGGCCCGATCCAGGCGGCGTGGGCATCTCCCATCGGCTCAATGCTTTACGACAACGCGCAGGCTATCTCCCGACGGCTGATCGCCGCGCTGCAGCACCCCGCCGACTGGCTGGACATCCCGCCGGGCGGTACCGCGCTGGACGTGGGCTCCGGGCCGGGCACCGTCACGGCGTCGCTGGCACGTGCGGCGGGCAAGGACGGATTGGCCTTGGGCGTCGACATTTCCGAGGCGATGCTGGCCCGGGCCGTGCGCAACGAGGCAGGCCCACATGTCGGCTTCATAAGGGCTGACGCACAACGACTTCCGCTGCGCGACGACACCGTCGACGCGGTGGTCTCGATGGCGGTGCTGCAGTTGATTCCGGATCCGGCCGCAGCGCTGGCCGAGATGGCGCGGGTGCTGCGACCCGGCGGACGGCTGGCCATCATGGTCCCGACCGCGGGGCGTGCCGCGTGGGCGTGGCGGCTGCTGCCCAACATCGGCGCGCACATCTTCGGCGAAGACGAAATCGGCGACATCCTCGAAGACAACGGCTTCCTCAGCGTGCGGGTCAAAAACGTCGGCACGTTCCAGTGGGTGCGCGCCAAAAACGGCTGAGGTTCAGTCCCGTTTGAAAGCCGGGTGATTGCGCACCAGCAATGGCAACAGCGACTCGGGCGGCGCGATCCGGAAGAACGCCGCCGCGATCCGGTTGATCCGGCCCGGGACCACGACGGCTTTGCCCGCGGCCAGCCCGTCGATTCCCGCCTGTGCGACCTTGTCGGCGGAAATCCACATGATCCGCGGTAGGGCGGCCTCGGCTTCCTCCTTGCTGAAGCCCGCTGCTTCACCGAAGCCGGTATCCACCGGCCCGGGACACAGCGCGGTCGCGGTCACGCCGGTGCCACGCAGTTCGCCGCGCAGGCTATGCGTGTAGGACAACACGAACGCCTTGGCGGCGCCGTATGCCGCTTGGCCCGGCAGCGGTCCGAACCCGGCCACCGACGAAACGTTCAGCACGGCGCCCCGACCGCGCTCGACCATGCCGGGCAAAAGCCTGCTGCACAGATCGACCACGGCGGCCACATCGACCTCGACGAGGTTAACTTCTTGCTCGGGAACAGATTTCGCGACGAGGCCGAGGGTGGACAGCCCTGCGTTGTTGATCAGGATGTCCGGAGTCAGGCCGAGGGCGGCGATGCGGTCCGGCAGAGCAGCCCGCGCCGATCGATCCGACAGGTCGGCGGGCAGCGGGTGCGCGTTGGGGCCCAGGCGCCCGGCGAGCGCGCTGAGTCGGTCGGCGCTGCGGGCCACCAGCACGACCTGATAGCCGCGCCCCGACAGCATCTCGGCGAACTGCTCGCCGATGCCCGAAGACGCGCCGGTGACGATCGCGCCGCGATCGCTTCCCGGCGATGGAAGGGGCATACCGGGCCCTACCCGAGGCGCTGGGCGAGCATCGCGAGCTTGTCCATCGAATCGCGCAGCATCTCCGACGTCGTCGAATACGCCTTCTCCAACCGCTTCGGGTCGGTCAGCGCGGTGAAGTCGTAGGTGTGCGTGACGTTGGTCAGTGTGGAGTTGATCCCACTGAGCTCCCAGCGCCACAGGTGACCGGGCGGCGGCTTTCCGGGTTCGGCTGGGCGCCAAGCGATCTTGGTGCCTTCGATGAATTCCACGACGTGGTTCTCCCGCACTGCACCGTTGGTCAGCGTCATCTTGAAAACGTCACCGACCGCGCGGACGCGCTGCCCGGGAGCCGCCGAGGCGAGGTTGTTGTTGCCGTCCCAGCTCGGCTGGCTAGACGGCTCGGCGATCAATTCGAAGATGCGCTCGGCGCTGGCCGAGATGACGCGGGTGGCGCTCACAATGCCTTCGGGGTCCGTATCAGCCATACGCCAATCCAAACACGTCGCCTACGGCAATGGGGGCCGGCATTATGCCGACCCCCAAACCGGCTGAGGATCAATCGGCGCGGAGCAACTCGGCCGGCCCGGACAGCGCCGCCTTGTAGTGGCGGGTCATGTCGTCGGCCAGCACCTCGGCGTCACCGTTCTCGACGCCGGCGACGATCTGACGGGCCACGTCCCGCGGGTCGTTCTTCGGGACGTCGAACCCGGTGGTCATTTCGGTGTCGGTGTAGCCCAGGTGTACCGAGGTGACCAGCGTGCCCTGCTTCTCCAGCTCAACCCGCAAGGAGTTGCTCAGCGACCAGATGGCGGCCTTGGAGTCGCCGTAGCCGCCGAAGCCGCCCACCCAGGACAGCACCGAGCTGATGTTCACCAGCGCGCCCCCGCCGTTTTCGGCGAGGATCGGCGCGAACGCCTTCGCGACCCGCAGCGCGCCGAAGTAGTTGGTCTCGAAGACGGCCTGGACCTCCTCGATGTCGCTGTCCAGGAGCTTGGCCGCGCCGAGCACGCCCGCGTTGTTGACGACGATATCGGCGTCGGCTGCCGTAATAGCAAACGCCGCAACCGATTCCGGCTTCGTGACGTCGAGCGCGACGCTTACGACGCGAGGATCGGTGCTGGGCTTGGGTGTGCGCGCCGTGGCATAGACCTTGGCCGCGCCCCGGCGCAGGAACTCGTCCACGATGGCCTTGCCGAGTCCGCGCTGTCCGCCGGTAACCACGACCGTCGACCCCTTGATGTTGACCATGATCCGCACTCCTTGACTTAGGTGAAATAACTTTGATTCTGTCAAGTTAGTTGCTGCTTGCGACATAGTCAAGTAGCATTTGGTCATGTCTTCATGGTCTGCGTCACAGCGCTTCAAACTCGCGACCGCGCCCGGTGGACTGGGTTTGGTCCAGGATTTCCTCAACACGATCGACGTGAAGCGCGACAGCTCGGATCTACTGGACGACGCCACGCTCGCGCGGGACTGGGTGAGCGACGCGGTACGGACCTGGGCGGAGCTGCGCGGTGTGCCGGCCGACCCGCCTGCCATCACGGACGCGGATCTGCCGAAGCTTCGCGCCTTGCGCGCGGTGATCGCGCAGCTGGTGCGCGGCGAGGCGGCGGCCGGGACGGGCGCAGCGGCGATCTCGGCGTCGTTCGCCGTGTCCGAGACCGGCGAAGTCCGACTGGAACCCGCAGGCAGTGGCTGGCGCTGGCTGGCCTCGGCACTGTGGGGTGAGATCGTGCTGGGCCAACGCGACGGCACCTGGCGGCGGCTCAAGAGTTGCCATCACCAACCGTGCGTGTCGACCTTCTACGACCGCTCGAAGAACAACAGCGGCGTCTGGTGCAACGCGAAGACGTGCGGCAACGTCGCCAACCTGCGGGCCTCACGAGCACGGCGGCGCGAACGCGACCGCGCCGCGCAGGACAACCGACTCAGCCCAGCGCCGGCAACAGGTGCAGCAGGACGCGCGCCGAGCTGATCGCGACCTCCTCGACGAACTGGTTGAAATCGGCACCCGAGTCGGTGCCGGCCAGGTCGGACAGCGCGCGGATCACCAGCCAGGGGATGCCGAACGCCTCGCAGACCTGGGCCAGCGCACCGCCCTCCATGTCGATGGCCAGGCCCCCGAAATCGTCGTGCAACCGGTCACGGGTGGACTCGCAATGCAGGTACTGGTCGCCGGTCAAGATGGTGCCGTAGCTGATCCGCGGCGGCGTGCCGGTGCCGCCCGCCGCCGGTGGCAACACCGGAAGGACGAATCCCTCGAGACTGCGTCTGACGCGGTCGAAGAGTTCGGGTTCGACCGGATAGCCGAAACGCTCGGTCGCGTTGATGAACGGGACGTGCCCGGGCTGGTAGGGCGCCAGCTGCTCGTCTTCGATGACCCCGAAGTCGTGCTGTACCACCCGGTCGGCGATAACGATGTCACCGATGCGCAACCGCGGATTCAGTCCACCCGCGACACCGGTGAAAATGATTGTGTGGCAACGGAATCGATCGGCCAGCAGCGTCGCCACCAGACCGGTGTTGACCTTGCCCATGCCGGCCGCGGCCAGGACGACCCGCTGCGCATCGAGTTCGCCGGTATCGAAGGTGATCTGCGCGATCTGTTCGCGCCGCGCCCCGGACAGCGCACTGCGCAGATAATCCGACTCTTGCGGGATCGCACAAATGACGCCGATCGTCACCGCGCTCCGGTGGGGGGCAACTCGAACTCCAATCGCCGGCCATTTGGCTCTGGTACCGCCGGCGATTCTATCGACCCGGTCAGGGTGTCAGCAGCGCTCCGCACCCCTGCGCATGACGCGTGATTCGTCTCCCTGCCCGCGCGGCCTGTTCCTCAGCACAAGATTCAGCGCATCGCAGGCGCGAGCCTTGATCGGGGCAACTACATCGAGGTTGGTAGAGCTCTGGTTGATCAAGGTCTGCAGTGTAGGCACAGTCTCGACCCCTCCTTCGCCGGCCTAGTCAGCCGACTCGTCAATTTCACCGCAGCTGTTTTACAAGTGTGCAGCAAGCGGGTAAACGCAGTGATAATCCGGCTTGTGTCGTAGCGCACATTCCCGGGCATTTATTCCCGTCACCACGTCTGTGACCAGCACTAATCCGGTCTACGGCGCAGCAACGCGGGACCCACGGCATCGTGGTGCCCTGGCGATAACGGTTAGCTTCACGCTGGCGAAAATGTCGCTGCCACAAGGGAAATCCCCTAAGCCCAACGCTGGGCAGCTCCAGTCTGCCACATCCGCCGGCAGTACGCCGCCAGCGGACTGTTAGGTTGCCTATATGTCTGACGAGATACTCTGCATGGACTACCGCCGGCTGGAATCGATCTACGGCCCGCTGGCCGAATCGGTCCGTCGGCTCATCGATCTCAGCATCCGGACCGAAGCGGACCCCGCGACCGTAGCGGCGGCAAAGGCCAAAATCGACAGTGCCGCAGACGAATTGAGCGCATCGGTGCGACCGGGGACCTTTGGCGTGCACACGATGCCGGACGGCGACACCGTCGCATGGGGCAATGCGGTGGTCGGTCTGCGCAACGCGGTTGCCCCACCGCTGGTGCTGCATCATGAAGCCGACGGACTGGTGTGGTCAGAGTTCAATCTCGGTGCGGCATACGAAGGTCCGCCGGAGCATGTGCACGGCGGGGTGTCTGCCCTGATCCTCGACCACGTGCTGGGGGCGACGGCGCACCAGCCGGGCCGACCTGCCTATACCGGCACCCTGACCTCGCGTTACCGGCGCCGCACGGCGCTCGGCCGTCCGCTGCGGGCCGAAGCACACATCGACCGCATCGAAGGGGTCAAGACGTTCTCCGTCGGTCACATCGCCGACGCGGACGGTGTCACCGTAGAAGCCGAGGGCGTGTTCATCACCCCGAAGGCGTGAGCATCACGTCGTCATAGCGGCCCGCTCGACGTCGAGGAGCTGCTCACCGCGTCGTTCCTCGTCGTAGGCTTTGCGACCACCGCGCACGCCGAACAGGCGTTTGGAGACCACCAGGTAGATCACCGCCAGGATGTTGATGCTGAAGGTGACCGCCCGCGTCATCGTGATGCCCTTGGCCAGGTCATGGATCTCCAACGGCAAGAACACCGAGGTGGCGATCACCGCGAAGTATTCGCCCCAGCGCTTGAGTAACCACAGGCCGACGGCCTCGAGCAGCTCGACCAGAGCGTAAGCGGTCAGCATCAGGGTCAGCAGCGCCAACGTGGAAGGTTTGGCGGCCAACGCCTTTTCCAGCTCGTGCACGAGCGTCATTTGGTCGACCTTGAACCCGGCGGCCCGAAAGATCGGCAGGTCGCGATCGAGGGTGGCCTGGATGGATCCTCGTGCGCCGCGGAACGTCCACACCGCGTACGCCGCGAGCGCGATCACCACCGCCCGGAACACTCGCTCGACCGCGAGGGCGCGAATGATGATGGCCTGCCGTAAAGCCTTGCCACGCATAATCATCGGGGCGTCCTCGGCGTGGCCCCGGCCATGAGGTGCGCCGACGACGAACTCCCCGCAGCGCAGGCACCGCCACACTTCGCCGAGTCCGGTCGTGCCACGGAGCCGCTCGGCAAGTCCCTGCTCCTCGGGCGCGTATGTCACATGGCCTGCGAGCGCGCAGGTGACCAACTCCCAGCGGTTGATGCCGCGATCTTTGCGCATGGCCGATCATTCAACGCGGGCAGCAAACGACGCAAGAGGGCGCCCGCAGATGTCAGAACCGCGGCCGGCTGCGCGGACGTCGCGGTACCGGGCTCACCGCGCCGAGCAGTGCGGTGAGCTCGGCGATGGCGATATCGTCGATATGGCCGACGGCGGCGACGATGTCGTTCTGTAGCGCGCCATCGCAGAACGGTTCGGCGAGCCATCCGAACTTGTCCACCACCCGAGACCACGTCATCGGCCGGGTCGGTGATCCCTCGTAATCGCTTTCCTCGCGGCTGAATTCCCGCCCGTCGCAGGTGCGGACATGCACCCGCGTCGCGGTGCGGTGCGGATAGTTTGCGGTCAGGTCGGCCGCCGCGACGACGTCCACTCGCGCCAACAGCTCCTGCACGTCGGGGCGCAGAACACGTTCGTTCTCCAGCTGTTCGGGGCCCACTCCCCCGTCGAGCAGCGCGACGGCGCTGAGGTACTTGAGGTTGTAGTCGGCCTGTTCCTTGGTCTGCGGGTGATCCTTGTCGCCGTAAGCTCCCCCGCCGGCGATGTCGTACGCGGTCTGAAATACCTCGATCGTCACCCGCGCGACGTCGTCGCCGCGCAGCTTGTTGTCCGTCCGGATCGCCAAGAGCGCGTCGATGATGGCCTGTCCGTGGATCAATGCGCAGTACTGCTTGAGATAGGTCTGGTCGACTGCCGTCAGTCCGCGGTCGGAGGTGTTGAAATCGATTGGCTGATCAAAGAGTTGGACGAGTCCGTTCGGGCCTTCGAACAACAACTTGGGCCCGGTGATCCCACGGCCGGCCAATATCGTCGTGTAGACCGCGCGCATGGCGGTGATGGCCGGGGAGATGCCCTTCCAGTTCGAGACCGGCTCAGTGTGGACCACGGCCAGCGAGACGTTGTCGGTCGCGGCGGAGGAGATCGCGTGCGCGGTGCGCTCGGCGTCCAGGCCCAGCAACTTCGCCGATCCGGCCGCGACCGACATCGCCAGCTGCAGCGCGTGGTTGAGGCCGCGCGCCATCACCGGAACCTGTGCGCTGAAACGACATTGGACCTCGTAGGCGACCGCGAGGGCGAGCAGGAAGTCGGCCCCGGTAGCGCTGACATGCTCGGCCACCGCCAGCACCGCACCGAAGTTGTCGGCCGGGTGACACAGGCCGCCCACGGTCAGATACGTGTCGAGCAGGTCCGGATAGCGCACCAGCACGGCGTTGAAGAAGGCGGCCTGGTCCACCGAAGCGCGACCGCCGCCGACGAGTGTCGCCGAGGCGGCACCGCTGAACTGGCCGGTGTGCTCGCGGATCGTCGGGATCAGTTCACCGTCGAGCGAGCCGATCGCACAGGCGATGCTGTCGAGCACGTTACGTTTGAGCAAGGCCCGCGAGTGTGCGCTCAAATCCGATGGCTTTGCACCGACGACAAATCGGGCAAGATCGTCCACAACGTGGCTGTGCCCCATGTCTTCTCGTCCTTCCGCAGTTGACTCCCAGTCAAGCGCGGCGACGATCCACCGTCCAGGACCAGTCGCCTACGTGTGTTCGACTCAGCTTCTTAATGCTGCTCAGCGCCGTCGAGCACGCTCCTGTGGGGGTCGCCGGAGGGGATCCACCAATGTTCGGCCGGCGGCGTCCGCCAACGTCGGCTGTCCGCCACCCTCAGCAACGACTCGACGATCTGCAAGACTCCCACCCGGTCCTCGGTTTCACGGTGCACCAGTGACCACGTCCAGAGTGGCAGTGGGTCTGCGACGGGACGTCGGCCCAGGCTGGGTGGCGTTATCGCGGTGTGCCGCTTGGGCGAAGCGAGAACCGCGGCTGCGATCCGGCGCACATGGACGTAGAACGCGTCGCCGGTGATGCCGCCGTCGTCGATCCGGACGACGCGTGCTCCGGTTGCCGCCGCGAACTCCCCGGCGAAGCGATTCCACGAAGACCAGGCCGACTCGTCGGCATCGAGCAGAACCGTAAGACGCCGCGCCGCAATGGGGTCCGCTGAGCTCACACCGGGAAGCACCGCGTGCAACGGCTCGGCGTAGACCAAGCATGTCGTCAGTCCACGCTCCCTGGCCTGCTGCGCGGTCACCCAGGTCAGCGCGAGATCAAGGCTGCCCTCTGCCACGCGATCGGCCTGCACGTGTGACGGCAGCACCCATTCGTCGAGTCGCAGTGACCCGGCCGGCCCCAGCACGGTGACGATGTCGTCGGGCAACCAACTGACGTAACCGAGCCGCACCGGAGCGCTCTCGGCGGCCACCCGCTGCAATCGAATTTTGGCGTCGTCGGCCAGAGCCAGCATTCGGCGCGCATCCGGCAACAGGGTGCGCCCGGCTTCACTTAACCGGACGCTACGCCGGTCCCGCACGAACAGGTCGACCCCCAATTCGCGTTCCAGCGCAATGATCTGTTGCGACAGGGCAGGCCCTGAGATGTGTATCCGATTGGCGGCCCGGCCGAAGTGCAACTCCTCGGCAACCGCCACGAAGTAGCGCAGCTGCCGCAGTTCCATGCGACCAGCATAGGCGGGTCTACCTGCGGTAGGAGTCGCAACTTACCAGTGATTGGAAGGGTGTCGTGGACTTGTCCGCTCGCCGGCGATTGGCTGGGTTAAACAGCCGCGATCGAAGGAGAAGCGCAGTGCGACTTCCACTGCTGCCACCGACCAGTTTGACCACCACGCAGCAAGCCCTCTACGCGGACATGCGGGCCGTAATCGACAGCGGCTTCGGCGACCTCGTCGCGTACCGCGGTGACGGCGCACTGATCGGGCCATTCAACGGCTGGTTGCACTTTCCCCAATTCGGCTCGCCAGCATGGGCGTTCAACCGATCGCTGTGGGACCACAGCGTGCTGCCCGGCAGCGTCCACCAACTGGTCATCCTGGTCACGGTTGCCAAGTTCGGTGCCCGTTATGCGATCTACGGGCACGAGTACTTCGCGCAGCGCGCCGGCCTGGCCGAGCAGAAGATCGCGACGATCAGCGCGGGCGAACGTCCGACCGACCTGACCGATGACGAACGCGCCGCCTACGACATGGCAGCCGCGCTCAACCGCGGCGGCGTCCTTCCCACGGCGACATACCGTTGCGCCGCTGGACGTTTCGGTGATTCGGGAGCTGCCGAGATCGTGTTTCTGGTGGGTTGCTTCTCGATGGTCGCGGTAACGCTCAACGCTTTTGACGTTCCGGTACCGGGCTCCGACGAAACTTAGCGCGCCCCCCGGGAAGCGCTGCGCTCCTCGAGATCGACCACCGCCGGATGTTGCTGGGCTTCGCTGATCGTCGTGGTTTCCGCGGTGAGCTTGTTGCCGATGACCTGGATCTGTCGTGCGCTCAGCGGAGACAGCGGATGCACGGCGAGCATCATGGCGACGTGGCCGCGGTGGTCGAAAACCGGTGCGGCGATAGTCACGACGGGCTGTTTGCGGCGACCGGGGTTGTCGTCGGACAGGAAGCCGATCGTGGTGAACTCGACGAGCAGCTGGTCGAGGATGTGGCGCACCGGGGTCGGCATCTCGTTGCTGTCCAGTGTGCCGACCACATGGACGGCCTGGGCCAGCGCGGGCGTTGTCCAGTCGACGTCGAACCCACGCTCGCGGGTGTGCGCCAGGACGTGTTCCAGGCGCTGGACGCGATCGGCGTTGCTGCCCGCGCCGCGGCGAATCCACGCACGCTGTTCCTCGTCGGTGTCCCAGGCGGCGAACGCGACGCCGAATGGCGGCGCGTACGGAATCCGATCGCCCGGTATCCCCGCGGGCTGGGTGGCGGGATCGCCCTCAAAAGCCGTGACTACCAACGAGTCACCGAACCGTTCGACCACCGAGCCGGCGTAGCCGACCTCGCGGGACAGTCGCAGCGCTGCCGAACGCGCGGCGTGTGCGAGCGGCCGAGCGGTGTCCATTCGCGCACCCACTACGGCGAGCGCCGGGCCCAGCGAGAAGGTCTTCGTGACGGGGTCGCGGCTCGCCCAGCCGCGATCGCACAGCGTCTTGAGGATCGCGTGCACCGTTCCCTGCGTCAGGCCGAGCTCACGCACAATGTCGGAGAAGCGCATCCGCGTGTTTCCGGACCGCGCCAGCAACTCGACAACGTCGAGCACCCGCGCGGTCGGCGCCGAGGTGGATCCGCGAATGGCTTGACTCCTTTGAGATCGGGTTCCTACAGTTATAGCGAACATTCGACAGATTAACTCGATTATTCGAGAAAATGAGGCAGACGCTTTGCGCGCTGTGGTTTTGAGAGACGGTCGGCTGACGGTCCGCGAGACGGCGGACCCCGAACCCGGGCCCGGTGAACTGCTGCTACGCACGCTGAGTACCGCGATTTGCGCCTCGGATGTGCACTTCATGGACCACCCCGAACTCGCCGTCGACGATCCGACCGGACGCTCGTTGTACGACCCCGATCGCGATATCGTGCTCGGTCACGAATTCGTCGGTGAGGTCCTCGGACACGGACCCGGCTGCTCGGATCAGTTCGCCGTGGGCACCCGGGTGACCTCGATACCGATACGCCTGGTCGACGGCGGCGCCGGCGGAGTGCGGATCATCGGGCAGCACCCCGAAGCGCAGGGGAGTTTCGCTGAGCTGCTGGTGATTTCGGAGGCGGCGGCCAAGGCCGTCTCCGGCGACGTTGCCAGTGATGCCGTCGCGATGGTCGATGCCTTCGCGGTCGGCGAGTTCTATGTGCGATCGGCAGATATCCAACCGGGCGAGATCGCCGTCGTCATCGGTGCGGGGGCGATCGGCCTGTCGGCCGTCGCCGCCCTGGCATCCCGCGGCGTCGAACCGATCATCGTGGCCGACTTCAAGGCCGACCGGCGCACTCTGGCCCGGGACCGCTTCGGCGCACACGTGGTCGTCGACCCTGCGGAGCAGCCGTGGGCGGACGCATTCCGGGAGGTTCGCGGCGAGCGCGGATTGCCCGGGCCGGCCGTGGTATTCGAATGCGTGGGCGCCGCCGGCCTGATCCAGAACATCGTCGAGTCCGCCGAGATGATGACTCGCATCTACTGCGCGGGCGGCTGGTACACCGGAGACACCCTGGACATCACCACCGCGACCCGCCAAGGCGTCACAATCCAATTCGGCGGCGGCCCGCATCCCCAGGACTGGTACGGAACCCTCGAGGCCATCGCGGCGGGCAAGCTGGATCCGCTCCCCAGCGTGGGGAAGGTCATCGGGCTCGACGACGTTCCCGAGGCGCTCGATCTCGCCCGCCGATCCGACGGGCCGCCGCGCATCGTTGTCCACCCGAACGGAGACCCGAATTGAGGCAGACGTGACCGAACGAGAAGACCGCCAGGACATCTCCGACCTGTTGGTGCGCTACGCGACCGGGATCGACCGCCGCGACTGGCCGCTGTTTCGCACCGTGTTCACCGACGACTGTGAGCTCGACTATGGCGAGATCGGCACCTGGCATGGCGTGGACGAAGTAACCGAGTTCATGGACACCACGCACGCGATGGCGGGCCACACCCTGCACCGCTTGTCCAATCAGGCCGTCACGCTCGAGGGTGACAAGGCATCGGCCCGCACCTACGTCGATGCGGTAATCATGTTCGGCGACAACCAATCCGGCGTCAACGCGTGGGGCTTTTACGACGACGAGATCGTCCGGACCGCTGATGGCTGGCGCATTGCACGCCGCCGGTTCACTCAGGTTCGCATCACCACATTCGGCCCCTAGGGAGCGCTCATGACATTCGCCACGAAGTACGGTCCGTGGGCGCTGGTCGCCGGTGCCTCCGACGGCGTGGGTGCGGCATTCGCCGCGGGACTGGCCGAACGCGGCGTCAACGTCGTACTGCTGGCTCGCCGCCAAGCGGTGCTCGATCAGGTCGCCACCGAGATCGAATCCCGAACCGATGCCCAAACCCGAACCCTCGCCGTCGATCTCGCCGAGCCGGGCGCGGCCGCCAAGGTGGCCGAAGCCACCAGCGACCTGGAGATCGGTTTCTTGGTGTACTGCGCCGGTGCGGATCCCAATTACAAACCCTTCCTTGATAATCCGATCGGCGCCGCCGAGGCGATGGTGCAGCGCAACTGCATGGTGCCGATGCAGCTGTGCCATCACTTCGCCCCGGCGATGGTCAAGCGGGGTAGCGGCGGCATTGTCATCTTCGGGTCCGGAGCGGGATTGGCCGGCGGACCCAACATGGTCGCCTACGGTGCGACGAAGGCGTTCGACATGGTTTTCGCCGAAGCGCTCTGGGCCGAGTTGCACGACAAGGGCGTCGACGTCCTGGGCCTCATTCTGGGCAAGACCAACACTCCCGCCTTGCGTGAACTCGAATACAGCCGCGGCAATATCGGTTCGCCAGACGAGGTGCCCGAGGGTGCCGCCTCCGTCGACGACGTCATCGCGGAGGCCTTCGACAACCTGACGAACGGCCCGACGTTGATGGCGGGTGACGTCATGAAGGCCGCCGCACAATTCGTGGCGTCATTGCCCCGCAAGCAGGCCGTCGAAATGTTCACCCAGGCCGCGGCCGTGGCGATGGGGCCCGATCGCTAACCCCGGACTCCAGCAATGTGTCGTAGTGGATGTTGGTGTTCCATGGTTACTCCGCTGACTCACCGCAGACTCCCCCGCACGCGTCCCCGAGCCCCCAGAGTCCCCGCAAGACCGCTAGATCGGTTTGCCACAATCAGAAGTTAGTCGAGCCTAACAATTTAGATTGATGGCTCTGGCCAGCAAATATATGCAATCGATCGGCATCGATCGGCATTCTCACAATGTTGCTGGATAAGGGTAGCCAGGGTAGCTTTGGCGGACAGGTCAAGCCACGGCCGCGAGCCAAACAACCATGAAGCCCTGAGTGAAGGACGACGATGCTCGCCACTGACAGGCCCGCCGGCTCGATTCCGACGGCGGCGGCACGCTCGCCACGGCGAACGCTCTTCCGCTCGGCGTTGATCACCGCGATATTCATCGCCCCCGCGGTCGTGGTGCGAATCATCGGCCTGCATCCGGACCCGGTTGTCGCCCTGCTGATCTTCGGTGCCGCGGTGGTCTCGGCCAGTTTCCTGCTGGCGTGGGCCGCCGAGGCCGCACAGATCGACGTCTCCGGCGGACTGGCGATCGCGGTGCTCGCCCTGGTCGCGGTGCTGCCCGAATACGCGGTGGACCTCTACTACGCGTTTGTGTCCGGCCATAACCCGGAATACGCGCAGTACGCGGCGGCCAATATGACCGGATCCAATCGGCTGTTGATGGGCCTGGGGTGGCCGGTCGTGGTGCTGGTCAGCGTCGTCGCGGCGCGCCGGATCGGTGCCGGCAAGACGACGGGCCTGGCTCTGGAGCCCGCCAATCGCGTCGAACTCGGGTTCCTGTTGATCGCCGGCCTGGCCGCGTTCGCGATCCCGGTCGGCGGCGAGATCCATTTCGCGATGGGGCTGGCACTATTGGCCTGGTTCGGCTTCTACCTGTACAAGGTCAGCCACGGCGATGTCGAAGAACCCGACCTGGTCGGTACCGCCGCCGCTGTCGGTGAGCTCTCGGATCGGACCCGCCGCATCATCGTCGTCAGCCTGTTCACCTTGTCCGGCGCCGTGATCCTGTTGTGTGCCAAGCCCTTTGCCGACAATCTGGTCGCGGCCGGCACCGAGCTGGGCATCGACCGATTCCTGCTGGTGCAGTGGCTCGCGCCGTTGGCCTCCGAGGCGCCCGAGTTCATCATCGCGACGATCTTCGCCGCCCGCGGCAAGGGCACCGCGGCCATCGCCACGCTGATCTCGTCCAAGGTCAACCAGTGGACGCTGCTGATCGGATCGCTGCCGGTGGCCCACATGCTGGGCGGTGGTGGCTTCTCCCTGGCGCTCGACTCCCGCCAAGTCGAGGAAGTCTTGCTCACCGCCAGCCAGACGTTGATGGGGGTCGCGGTGATCCTGGCGCTGCGCTTCGGCCGGGCCGCCGCCTGGACGCTGCTGGGATTGTTCATCGTTCAGTTCCCGCTCACCTCGACTCCGGAGCGTCTGGTGCTCTGCGGCATCTACGCGGCGATCGCCGTCGGCGGATTCATCGTCAACCGCGGCTACGTGACCGCCACGCTGAAGGCGCCTTTCCTCGGAACAGCCGTCCGGCACGCCGGTCCTCCGCACCACCCGGCCGAGGAAGCGGCCCTCCCGAGGTAGTACGCGCCGACCGCTCGAAGGGCTGCGTATAACGTCGCGGTATGAATCGAGTCTCGGTGATCACGGGTGGCGCGGGCGGCATGGGTCTGGCCACGGCGAAAATTGTGGGCGGCGACCACACGCTGGTTCTCTGCGATGTCAGGCAGGACCGGCTCGATACGGCGGCAGCAACCCTGAAAGACCTCGGGATCACCGTTACCGCCATGAATTGCGACGTGACAGACCGGGGTGCCGTCACCGAGCTGCTCGACACCGCAACGGGCCTCGGCACCCTCTCCTCGGTGATCCACACCGCGGGAGTGAGCCCGAGCATGGGCTCCGCGGAGTACGTAATGCGCACCAATGCAATCGGCACCGTCAACGTCAACGAGGCTTTCTACGCCACCGGCGCCGAAGGCTCGGTGATCGTCAATGTGGCATCGATGGCGGCCCACATGCTGCCCGCGGAACTGATTCCGACGGCAGCGTTTCCGTCGGCGATCGATGACGGCGATGTCTTCTGGGACGCCATGATGACGGCGTGCGAGATCGCCGGAGAAGACGCGCGATCCGGAATCGCCTACGCGTTGAGCAAGAGTTTCGTGAAGTGGTACAGCCAGTCACAGGCGGAGCGCTTTAACGCGCGCGGATTGCGCATCGTCTCGGTCTCTCCGGGATCCATCGACACCGAGATGGGCCGACTCGAGGAACAGGCCGGCGCCGGCGCGATGGTCGCCAACGCCGCAGTCCCGCGCTGGGGCAAGCCGGAGGAGATGGCCGAGCTACTCGCCTTCTGCGCAAGTGACAAGGCGGGCTACCTCACCGGCACCGACATCCTCAACGACGGCGGCGTGATCGCCTCGATGACCGAGCGGGCCCGGGTGGCCGCCGACGGCTAGACCAGGTAGTAGAAGTTCGTGAGTTCCGGTGCGATCGGGGACGGTTCCTTCAGCTTCAAGTCAGCCAGCTTGCCGTGGGCGTAGCGCACCGCCTTGAGCGTCGCGGAGAAATCCTCGTCCTCTTCGGGGAAGACATGCTCTGCGGTGAACCAACTTTTAAATCCGACGTTGTTCAGCACCGCGAGCGTGTCCGCACGCACCCCGGCAAGTAGCACGGTGACACCGCGTGCGGTCTCTTCCCGCAGGAAATGCTCGATGCGCTCGATGCACACGACGTCCGGGTGGCGAACCCGTTTGAGTCGCAATACCGCGAACTTGATGTCGTCGTCGACTATCCGTTTGCTGATCTCGGACAGGTAGCGATCCAATTCCGGTGCGGCACCGAAAAACAGCTCGCCTTCCAGGTCATAGATCACCACGAACTCGTCCGCGGCCTCGCCCGAAATACGCTCGCGGACAACACGTTCGGGTGTGACGATGAGCTCCCGCGCTTTCAGCTTGGCCGCACGCGGCACGAACAGCAGGATCGACAGGACCACACCGAGCAGGACTGACTTGTCCAAATCGATAGCCACGCCGGTGAAGGCGGTGACGATCACCAGTCCCGCGTCGTAGCGCGACGCCTTGATGGTATAGATCAGCCGCTTGAAGTCGACCAGCCGTACGGCGGTCACCAGCAGCAGGCCCGCCAGTGCGGGCTGTGGCACGTAACGCAGGAGCGGGGCGAACAACAGCAGCGCGGCGGCAACCGTTGCGGCCGAAACGATTCCGGAGAATCGCGTCTTGGCTCCGGACTGGAAGTTGATCGCCGACCGCGACAGCGAACCCGAGCCGGGCAGGCTTTGGAAGAAACCGCCGGCAAGGTTGGCGAGACCTTCGGCCATGATCTGCCGGTTGTAGTCGATCTTCTGCTGGGTTTGGTAGGCAATGGCTTTGGCGATGGACAAAGCCTCGATGATGCCGACGAACGCAATCGCAAGCGCGCCGGTCGACAGGTGTGGTAGCCACTCGGTGTGGACTTCGGGGACATGCGCGGTGGGCAGGCTCCGTGGGATCTTGGCGGCCACCGACACCGCGGTATGACCGCCGGCCCCGGGGATCGACCATCCCGCGAGGTAGGCGATCACCGAAGTGATGATCAGCACCGCAAGCATGTCGATCTGCGGCCAACGGTAACGCTGCACCAGCTTGCGCAGCACAACCGCCAAAACCACTGCCGCCGTGCTTAATACCACAGCTCGGTAGTTGACGTGATCGCCATGCGAGAGGGTGAGCCAGACCCGATGTAAGACCTGCATGTGCCCGTTGCCCTTGTCGCGTACGCCCAGCGCGTTGGCCAACTGTCCGACGGCCAGCAGAAATGCCGCAGCCGCCATGAAGCCGATGATGACCGACTCGGAAATGTAGCGGGTCAGGTTGCCGAGCTTGAACAAACTGATCACGATCTGAAACGCGCCCACCAGCACAGCCAGCAGGAACAGCCCTTCGAAAAGCTCGGTGCTGTTTTCCGAATCGATGAAGGCAAGCGCCGTGAATACCAACAGCGATATGGCACTGGTGGGGCCGTTGATCAGATGCGAGGACGACCCGAATATCGAGGCGACGATCGTGACGACGATCGCCGAGTACACCCCGAATCGCGGGTCGACCCCGGCGATCAACGCATACGCCATCGCCTGGGGGAAGGAGATGGCGGCGACGGTGAGGCCGGCAATGACGTCATGCCTGCCTTTGACCGCGTCGTAGTTCAGCGCGAAGCCCACCGTGCCGACGTCTTTCCGCTAGGTTCCCGACGCCGCCGCGGGCGGCGCCGAGATGGTGTCGAGGATTCCGTTGGTGCCGAAGAACTGCTCGCGCGCGTCGCTCCAATCCTTGGCGATCTCGCCGATTCCGAAGAGTGCGAGCGGCGGCAGTCGATCGGCGTGTTTGGCGAGGATCTCCTGCTTGAACGGCCGATAGCCGAATTGCGCCGCTTGCTCTTGTGCGACGTCGGTGAACAAATACTCCAGATACGCCTTGGCATAGGTCGCGGTGTCGGGCTCCGCGAGGTTTGCGTCGACCCAGGCCACCGCCGGCTCGGCCAGGATGCTGACCGGTGGGTAGACGAGCTCGAGATCGTCGGAGTTGGCGGCGACCTCGCGCAGCGCCTCGTTCTCCCAAGTCAATTGGACGTCACCGATCTTGGCCAGGGTGAAACTGTCGCCCGCCCCGCGCGCTCCGCTGTCGGATACCGCCACGTGGGACAGCAGCGACTTCACGTAGGCCTTCGCCTGGGCCGGGGTGCCGCCGCGGGTGGTCACCGATCCCCAGGCCGCCAGAACGCTCAGCTGACCGTTGCCGGAGCTGCGAGGGTTCGGCGTCACTACGGACACACCCGCATTGACCAGATCGGGCCAGTCACGAATGCCTCGCGGATTGCCTTTGCGGACAACGAAGACGACGGTCGACGTGTAAGGCACCGAATTGTGCGGCAGCCGCTGTTGCCAATTGGGCGCGATCAGCCCGTGTTTGCTCAACGTCTGGATGTCACTGATCAACGCCAGCGACACCACGCTGGCCTTCTGACTACCATCGAGAACACTTCGTAATTGACGGCCCGAACCGCCGTGCGACTCTTTGATGTCCAGGGTGACACCGGTCTGCGCCCGATAGTGTGGGACGAACGCCCGGTCGATCGCGCCGTACAGCTCGCGCGTGGGGTCATAGGAGACGTTCAGGATCTGATTGGATCCCGCATCGGGAACGTTCTTGACCCCGAGTGCAACCGTCGCAAAAACGAGGGCCACCACGCCGAGGACGTTGAGCCAGCTAATGCGGGGAAGAAAACGCCTCAAAGCCGGACGCGCTTTCAACATCCAGGCGTCCCCTCACACTGATCACCAGACGATTCGGTCTGGCATCCCACATTTTTACGATGCTAACGATCAGGCCACCGGGTGGCATCGTTGAGAATCAGCCTGAGATTAAGTTTGCTTTTGACGATCGACAGCTACCGCGGCCACGACGCCCTACGTATGCTGAGCGAATGCCGCAACGGGTGTTGCGTGACCGCTTGATCGAACTCGAAGTTCCGGGCGAAGATGTGGCCCGCGGCCGGGCCCTGCGCAAGACCGTCCCCCGACGCTCCCTCGCGCAGCTGACTCCCTCGTCGCGATCCGCGACGGAAATCCTCGTCGCCCAAAATGCGGGCCGGATAAGCGAACTCGTTCCGCTGCGGTTCGCCCGAATGCTCGCCGACCCGTTCGCCTTTTACCGCGGTTCGGCGGCGGTCATGGCCGCCGATCTCGCCGCGAGCCCGTCGACGGGGATCGAAATCATGTGCTGCGGCGATGCGCACATCTCCAACTTCGGCCTGTATGCCGCCCCGCATCGCTCGATCGTCTTCGACCTGAACGACTTCGACGAGGCCGCGGTCGCCCCAGCCGAGTGGGACGTCAAGCGCCTGATCACCAGCGCGGTCATCGGCGGCCGTCACGCCGAATACTCCGCCGAGGCCATCCGGCGTTGCGTCGAGCAGGCACTGGTGGGCTACCAACACAGTCTGGAGGCGATGCTCGAGGAGATGGACGTTCTGGAGCGCTACTACCTACGGGTGGAGCCCGAGCATTACACGGGGACGATGTCCAAGGGCCTGCAGGCGGTGATCCAGAAGACGATATCGCGGGCGCGTACCCGAACGTCGGCGCGAGTCTTCAAGCAAATCACCGAGATTGGGCCCGACGGGACGCCGCGCTTGCGGGAAGCGCCGCCCGTGCTGCAGCACGTCGACGAGGATGTCGAGGCGCCGCTGGTGGAGTCGATTCAGGAGTATCTGACGTTGGTGCCGGCCGACGTCGCGCTGCTGTTGTCGCACTTCCGGGTCGCCGACGTCGCGCTCCGCGTGGTTGGTGTCGGCAGCGTCGGGACCCGTTGCTACTTGGTCATTCTGGTGGGCCCGAACGACACGCCACTGATACTGCAGATCAAGGAGGCTACGCGTTCGGTGCTCGACGAATACGGCGGGTGGCATCAACCGGAGAGCCTCACCGCGGCGATCGAGGCCAATGGCCACGGGGTGCGCGTCACCGATGGTCAACTGATCCTGCAGGCCATGTCGGATGTGTTCCTCGGATCGACCCGCAAGGACGGTCGTGACTATTACGTTCGTCAGTTCCACGACATGAAGGGCACCATCGAGACCGAAGGCATGTCGCCGTCCACCTTCACGGACTACGTCACTGCGTGCGCGGTGCTGTTGGCGCGGGCGCACGCGCAGAGCGCGAATGCCTCGATCCTGCGTGGCTACGTCGGCACCAGCAATACGGTGCACGAAGCGGTCGCCGAATGGTCCTACGCCTACGCCGATAAGTCCCTGGACGACTTTCATCAACTGCGCGCGGCGGCCGCGGCCGGCGAAATCGAAGTCGCCGAGGACCCCGCGCGATAGCTTCCGACCTAGCCGCCGGTGAATTGATCCGCGGGGTAATCGATTTCGGCATTGGTCAGCCGCCGCGGAGCAACGCCGGTGTGGTGCAGCCAGTCGCGGGTTCGCAGTCTCCAGGTCCGGCGCGCGTATTCCAGTGCGGTGTAAGGCCATTGGGTGACGATCCGGCCCGTCGGCGAGCGAAAGTAACTGTCGCACCGAGTCCAGATGGTGCGCTCCAAGTCCGCGGAAAGCTGCTCGTTGTAACGATTTTCGGCTTCGGCGCGCACATCGAGGTAACCGCCCCGGCGCGCCAACCGAGTGACCGCGCTGGTCACCAGGCGCGCGCCGGCTTCCAGGATGTAGACGATCGAGTTTCCGCCCTGGTTGGTGTTGGGGCCGTACAACATGAAGAAGTTCGGGAAGCCGCTGACCGCCACGCCCAGGTACGCGGTGGGATCGTCGCCCCAACGCTCGTGCAGGCGCTGCCCCGCACTGCCGACCACGTCGATCCCCGACAGGTAGCGCGACGTCTCGAATCCGGTCGCCAGCGCGATCGCGTCGACCTCGACGACCTCCCCCGCGGCCGTAACGACCGACGTCTCGGTGATCCGATCGATCGGGTCGGTGACGAGCGCGACATTGTCTTGCTGCAGCGCCCGGTAGTAGTCGTCGCCGAGCAGCACCCGCTTACAGCGGAACGGATAGTCCGGCGTCAGGGCGCGCCGCAGCCGTTCGTCGGCTACGGTGCGCTCCAGGAACGAGGTAGCGATCTGGGTGCGCGCGGTGACCACCGGGTCGTCGGCGAAGGTCGCGGTGTTGTCGTGCAGCAGTTTCCAGATCTGCCAACGGGCGCGGCGTACTGCCAGCGGGTTGCGCCGGAACTCCGCCAATTCGGTTGCGCTGTAAGGGCGGTCCTCCTTGGGAACCATCCATGGCGGGGTGCGTTGAAAGACCGTCACGTGCGCGGCGGCCTTCGCCAGTTCGGGAACGAGTTGTATCGCACTGGCACCGGTGCCGATCACCGCCACCTTCTTGCCCGCCAGCGCGAAGTCGTGATCCCACTGGGCGGTGTGCATGACGAAGCCGCGAAAATCGTTGAGCCCCGCGATATCGGGCAGCTTCAGCGATCCGAACAATCCGACCGCGCAGACCACCGCGTCGGCGGTCAGCGTGCTGGTACGGCCATCGCGTTCCAGCCGGCACTCCCAGCTCCAGGTATCCGCATTCCATTCCGCCGATCGCACCCTTGTCTCCAGCCGCAGGTGCCGGCGCAAGTCGAAGTCGTCGGCCACAGTTTCCAGGTAGGCAAGGATCTCGGGCTGCCGAGCGTAGGTCCGGCTCCAGGACTTATTGTGCGCGAACGAAAACGAGTACAGGTGGCTCTGGACATCACACGCCGCGCCGGGGTAGGTGTTGCGCCGCCAGGTACCGCCGACGCCGTCGTCGGCCTCGATGATCACCAGGTCGTCGATACCGGCCCGGCGCAGTGCCACCGCCGCACCCAGCCCGCCGAATCCCGCGCCGATGATCGCCACCCTGGGTGAGCGTCGCCGCCGGGTCGCCGCGCGGACCCGGCCGAGGAGATACTTCACGGCCCGGCTCGGCGAATGTCGAGCCCGGCCAGATCGCCCTGCGCCCGCCAGGACTCCAGGATGTCGGCGTATTCCGTTGGCGTGCCGAAGAAGAAGCTGCCCTGCCGGGTCTTGGCGTCCGCCTTGCCCTCCCGGTTGTAGTAACCGGGCGTGCAGGTCTTGGCGCGTTCGGCGGTCGCGGTCGAGCGCGCGACCACCGTGTCGACCCAGGCTGCTTCGGCGGCCGACGACGCCTCGACCTCGGTGACGCCGTGTTCGAGGGCCCACGCGATGATCCAGGCGGCGTGGGTGGCTTGCACGTCAAGCAGGTACGGGAAATTCACCGTCAATCCCGCCTGCGAGATGCTTTCGATGAAGCAGTTGGGGAAACCGTTGGCGCACAAGCCCTGGAAGGTGCGCACGCCGTCACTCCAGCGCTCGGTCAGGCTCACGCCGTCCCGGCCGATCAGGTCGAAGCCGGTGCGGCGGCTGTAATCGGTGCCGACTTCGAAACCCGTGGCGAAGATCAGGCAGTCGAGCTCGTAGGCCACGCCGTCGACGACAACGCCGGACTCGGTGATTTGCTCCACACCGAGACCGCGAGTGTCGACCAGTGTCACGTTGTCCCGGTTGAAGGTTTGCAGGTAGTCGTCGTGGAAGCAGGGGCGCTTGCAGAAGTATCCGTACCAGGGTTTGAGCGCCTCGGCGGTGGCCCGGTCGGCGACGATGCCGTCGATTCGGGCCCGGATTTCCTCCATCTTGGCGAAGTCCGCGAGCTCGATGTCGCGGCCGCGCTGCTGCGGGTCCACCGACCCGTCGCCGTCGTGACGCATCACCGGCAGCTTGCGGGTGATGCTCGTCCAGGCGTCGGCGACGAGGTCCTCGGGCGCCTGCCCGCCCGCGGTCAGGATCTGAAAGTTCTGGATGCGCTCGCGTTGCCAGCCCGGCCGTAATGTGTTGACCCACCGCGGATCCGTGGCCGCGTTCGCGCGCACGTCGACCGACGAAGGTGTGCGCTGGAAGACGTACAGCTGCTGCGCGGCGGCCCCCAGATGCGGCACGCATTGAACCGCGGTCGCGCCGGTGCCGATGATCCCGACGCGCCGGCCGGCCAGGTTCTCCAGCTTCTCGCCGGTGTAGCCGTAATCCCAGCGGCTGGTGTGGAACGTGTGGCCGCGAAACGATCCCAGACCGGGAATGCCGGGCAGTTTGGGTTTGGCTTGATACCCGTTGGCCATCGAGACGAACTTGGCCCGCATCTCGTCGCCCCGATTGGTGCGAATGATCCAGCGGGATTCACCTGGCGCCCAACGTATCTCCTGCACGTCGGTGCGCAGGCAAGCGTCGCGGTACAGGTCGTATTGTTGCGCGATGCGCTGGCAGTGCGCAAAGATCTCGGCGCCCTTGGCGTATTTCTCCACCGGGATGTAGCCGAGTTCCTCCAGCAGCGGGATGTACACGTAGGACTCGACGTCGCAGGCGATTCCCGGATACCGATTCCAGTACCAGGTGCCGCCCACGTCGGCCGCCCGGTCGATCAACCGGACACTTTTCACGCCGAGCTCGCGCAACCGCACGCCGGTCAGTAGCCCGCCGAAGCCGGCTCCCACGATCGCGACGTCGACCTCGTCGGTACGCGGCTCGCGGGTAAATTCCCCGTCGACCCAAGGATCTTCGGCGAAACGGGCGAAGTCACCGGCAATCTCCACGTACTGGTCGATCCCGTCGGGCCGCAACCGGCGCGCGCGTTCCTCGGCATACTTGCGCCGCAGCGCATCGACGTCGAACGCGCACCCAACAGTTTCGGTCAACTCCCGACTCCGCTCTTCGTGCGTCGACTCTATAATCAATCGCTTGATCATATCAAGGACTCGGCGGTTGTTCCCCAAATAAGGCACCCCTGACCAGCACCTTCGCCGACCTCAAAGCGGCGTGGTAGTCCTGCGGCGGGAGCGTTGCCGCCAGCTCCGTCAGGCCATAGACCAGCGCGTAGATCGCCGCGACCACCGCCCGTGAATCCGGATGATCACCCAGCTCGCCGCGCTGGCGGGCGTCCTCGACGACGCCCTCGATGATCTCGCGGAACGCTTCGAACCCCGGGTTTCCCGGTCGCCCGCGGGACTTCGGCCGCAGCGGCGCCGCAACGGTTTCTGCCCGGATCGCGAACTCGAACGCGGCCAGGTCCGGGTACTCATGCATCAATTGGCCGGATTCGTCGAGCACCGCTTCGATCCGTTCGACGATGTTGCCCGGTCCTTCCGCGGCCCGGCGCAGCCGGGGCATGGCCGTGTCGGTTCTGGCCGCGACGGCCGCCTTGATCAGTTCGGATTTGTTCGGAAAGTAGTTGTACAGGCTGGCGCTGGTCATGTCGGCCATGCGGGCGATCTCGCGGATCGTCGCCTTGGGGTAACCCGCCTGCGCCACACATTTCATCGTCGCGACGATGATGCGGCGGCGGGTCTCTTCGCCACTGGCGCCGACGGGACGACCCAGCTGTGTCTTCGCTCGCATGGTTGCCCACCCTTCGACCGCGGGCGCAGTACAACGTCGAATATATTTGACCGACCGATGAATCCGGAGGTGAGCGGCCGTGAACCTCGCGTTGGGGGAGTTCTCGCGCGCTATCGACTTGGCCGGCGTATTCGTCAACGCCGTACTCGGTGGCGTCGTGGCGCGCGAATTCCGCATGGACCCTGTGGGATTCGTTGCGCTCGCAATTCTCTCGGGACTCGGCGGCGGCTTGATCCGAGACACGCTGTTGCAGCACGGGCCGCCGGTGGCATTGACGGACACCCTTTACGTGGTGGTTGCGCTGGCGGGAGCGGCGGTCGCGTTCTTGATACCGCTGCGAGCGCGGCTGTGGTCGCTGACCTATCCGGTAGTCGATGCGCTCGCGTTGGGCACCTGGGCGGTGGCGGGCGCGGAGAAGACGTTGGCAGCCGGATTATCTTGGCTCCCAGCGATTTTGCTCGGCACGATTAGTGCCGTCGGCGGTGGCGCACTGCGAGACCTGGCGGTGAACCGCACTCCGGCGATCTTCGGCGGCAATACGCTCTACGCGACACCCGCTGTGGCGGCGAGCGGCACCGTGGTGCTGCTCTCCCGGTACGGTCAGGCGCCGCTGGGTGAATTGGCGGGGATTGTCGTCGGCTCAGGCTTGTGCCTGCTGGCTCGATGGCGGGGCTGGCGACTCGCAGAGAGTTTTACCACCGACTACTACCTGACACGGCGGAAGCGGACGTGGCGCATCCGGATCAGCAGGCGAGCGCGCCGCCCCGACGACCGGTGACTCAGCTCGGGCGCCCGGTTGGGGCGGACAGCGAGGAGACCCGCCGACGGATCATCACCGCCGCAATGCGCTGCGTGGCCGAGGTCGGCTACTCGCAGGCGACCATCCGTGAGATCGCCCGGGCCGCCGAGATGACCAGCGGCAGCCTGTATCACTACTTTCCGAACAAGTCCGAACTGCTCACCGCGACCGGCGAGGAGATCGAGGCGATCGTCGCGCCGCGGCTGTGGGCGGCCGCCGCGCGGCACGAGAACGTCATCGACCGGCTAGACGCGGTGCTCGACGAGTCGACGCGCCTGGTCCGCGACTATCCCCACCTGACCGGGTTCTTGCGAGCCCTGCGCGCCGCGGGCACAACGAGATCGCCCGGATCCAAGGCGTTGCACGACGTCGTGTTCGAGATCGTCGACGATGCCCGGCAACGCGGGTCACTGTCCGGCGAGACCGACACCCGGTCGACGGTCGAAGCGATCTGCGCGCTGACCCGGGGGCTGTCGGAGCAAGCGGACAGTTTGGCGCCGCAGACCTACCAAGCCGCGCTGGTTTCAGCCAAAAGCCTCATCCGGGGAACGCTGTTCGCGCAACGCGTCACCGAGCGTCCATAGCGCCACCCCGATCAGCACCAGGTCCTTGAGCAGGAATTGGCCCGGCAGTGCCGACAGCACTGGCAGGCCGGCGGCGTGCGTCGAGACCACACCGGGCGTGGTGAACAAAAAGCTCAGCGTCCCAAGAAACAGCACCACCGCCAGCGCGCTTCCCACCGCTGACACGCGTGGCCATAATGGGCGTACCGCAATGAGAAGGGCCGCAACGATTTCCATCGTCCCCAGCCCACGGGCAACGGTCGTGACGCTGAATACGTCATAGACCCAGCTCATCAGTGGGTTGTGTTCGATCAGCACCCGGGATTCCATCTTCACGTACTTGCCGAACCCGATCCAGGCCAAGACGACGACCAGCCCGTAGCGACTGATTAGGTGGCCCAAGCGGATCAGCGATTCCGAGAGGGAGTGCGTTGCTGCGATGGGGACGGCGCTGCGGGTCATCATTTACGTCCTTCGGTGGGCTGGCCTTCCGAAGGAGCCACGATTCAGACCGCGATCGCGTTCACGATCTCCCGGCGTAGCGATCGCGCAGCTTGGCCAACGTTGCTTCGATACCCGACGCGTTGCCCTTCGCGTATCCCATCCGCTCGTAGTACTTCAGGCTGTTCTTGATCGGACCCGCGTCGCGGTAGTCGAAGGTCTCGGTGACCCGGGTCAGGGTCGGCGAGAGCGCTTCGAATTCCCAACGCCAGCTGTGGCCCACCGGGTGGCGCCATTCGACCACTTCGTTCGGCTTCAGCGTGGTTATGGTGCTGGTGATGCGGTAGGGCACGCCGAACATCTTCATCTTGGTCGAAAACCTGGACCCGACAACCATTTCGGCCGGCATGGAGATGTTGTCGCAAACCGTGCCCGAACCGTCGAGCTCGCAATGGCGCCTGGGATCGGCCGCAAAGGCATACAGCTCCGAGGCCGGGGCGGCCACTTCGACCGATCGGCTCACTTGTCGGGGTCCTGCGTCGACAACGGTGACAGTCATGATGTCTCCTTTCGCCTAGCCGGAAGCCTAGACCCGCCTAGTCTTGCGGTTCCGGGATGTTGGGGTCCCACACGGGAGAGGGCACGAAGCGGGCGGGCCAAAAGTTCGATTTGGTCAATCGGGCGACCTCTTCGCGCAGCACTATCCCGATTTTGGTGGCAAACTCGCGCGGCAGTTCCAGCGCCGCGGTCGCGCCCACGCCGAGCTGGTGGTTGATCTCCGGATCGCAAATCGGCGCGCTGCGCAGCCGCCCGGCTTCGACCTCCGCGCCGCATGCCGCCGGCGGCAGGACCGCATATCCGAGGCCCGCCTCCACCAAATGCTTGGCAGCCTCCAGTGAATCTGTCGAAAAGCGCGCCGTAAGGGCTACTTTCACGCGCAGCGCGGTGTTCTCCAAGGTGTTGCGGATGCCGGTCTGCGCGCTGGGCATGACCAGCGGCACGCTGGCCAACTCGCTGAAGTGAACGGGATTCGCGGGCGAGAGATCCGAAGCCGGGCCGCCCACCAGCATGAGGTCCTCGACGAGGAGCTGACGGTAGAACAGCCGGTCGTCGGAGAACGGATTGACGACCGCGAGATCGATCGCGCCTTTGAGCATCCGCTGCACCAGGTCGTCGGTTTCGGCGACAGCGAGGTGAAAGTGCACGTTCGGAAACGCGGTGCCGAGGCTGGCCATCAGCGGTGCGGCCAGGACACCGGCGGCGGTGGGCACCATGCCGAACAGCAGTCCGCGCTCGATGCGGGCCAGCGGTGATCCCGCGTAGCGAACCGCAAGCTCCAGCTGACGCAGCGGCGCCGCCGTCGACGACCGCAGGCGTTCGCCCTCTTCGGTCAGATGGACGCCGCGGCGGGTCCGCTCGAACAGGGTGATGCCGAGGTCTTCCTCCAGCAGCCGGATCTGGCGGCTGAGCGCCGGCTGGGCGATGCCCAGCACGGTGGCCGCGCGGGAGATCGAGCCTTCCTCCGCGATCCGCAGGAAGTACTTGAGCCGGTGGGTATCCATCGCTTCCAGATCTACCAGCCATACAAAACCGGCATGACTGGTTTCCCGAATTGGTATTACCTCACGCCTCCGATCCGGCCATATCGTCGGCGATGTGGGCATGGCGCCCTGATGCGATGCCGTGTGGGTCTGGCTGGGAGGTCGGCTTCAATGCAACTGCAAGACGAACAGGACTGGGTGCAATTGCTGGGGCTGGACCGGCTTCCCGAGCACATCATCGGAAAGCGGGTCACCGAGCTGATGGACCTGTCCGGCAAAAGGGCGTTTGTGACCGGCGCCGGGGGCGACGGCCTGGGGCAGGCGATCGCCAACCGGCTGGCCGGCTGCGGCGCCGACGTGGCGCTGATCGGCCGGACGTTCGAGAAGGTGCAGCGCCGCGCCAAGGAGGTCGAGCAGCGCTGGGGTGTGCGAGCCATCCCCGTCAAGGCCGACATGTCCGATTGGGACGAGGTGCACGGCGCCGTCACGCGGGCGCACGACGAACTCGGCGGTCTGGACATCATGGTGAACAATCCCGTAATGGTCGCGGCCGGCCCCTTCGAGAACCAGACCAAAGAGGAGATCGATTACACCGTCCTGGGCAGCCTGACGATGATGATGTACGGCGCGCATGCCGCGCTGCAGTACATGCTGCCGCAGGGCTCGGGAAAGATCGTCAACATCGGATCGGTCGGCGGGCGCATTCAGCAGCGCGGTCTGGTCGTCTACAACGCGTGCAAGGCCGGGGTCATCGGGTTCACTCGCAACCTGGCCCACGAGGTCGCCCTGCGCGGCGTCAACGTGTTGGGCGTGGCCCCGGGCATCATGATCAAAGCCGATATGCGCCAGTACCTGCTCGACCCGCAGAACGACCAGCACCGCGCCGGCCGCGGCGCCATTCACGAGGCGATCACCAACCAGGTCCAGCTGGGGCGCGCCTCGCTGCCGGAGGAAGCCGCCAACATGGTCGCGTTCCTGGCCTCCGAGGCCGCCGACTACATGTGCGGCCAGACCATCGATGTCGCCGGCGGCCAGTGGATGGGCTGAGATGCTAACCAGCCCTCAGGTTTTGGAAGAGGCGAGTGCGCAGACCGGGCTGGCCCAGTTCGGTGAGGACTCCTACGCCGAAGGCCTCGATGTCCTGCTCGCCGCGCTGCGCGATGAGGCGCGGCTGAACGAGCGCGGCCAAGCGTTCCTGCATCAGCGCATCGTGGGCTACCTGTCGCAGCGCCTGCAGGTTGAGGATTGGTATCGCCGCCATCCGGAGATCGACGAGGTGGCGATCACTGCGCCGTTGATCGGCTTGGGTTTACCCCGGACCGGGTCGACCGCCCTGTCGATGCTGCTGGCGCAGGATCCCGACGTGCGGTATCTGCGGCGATGGGAATCGTCGCAACCGTGTCCACCGCCCGCCACGGTGCAGGGTGTCGATCCCCGTATCCCGCTCGATCAGGGCGAAATGGTCGGCACCCGCCGCCATGTACCCGGCGATACGCATGGGCCGATGGAATGTCATGAACTGATGGCATTGGATTTCAAATCACACATCTTCCAGTCTTTCGCCGAAATACCCTCGTATTCAACATGGTTGGTCCAACACGCCGATCTCACTCCCGCCTTGCGGTATCAGCGCCGGGTGATGAAGCTGCTGGCGTGGGGCGAACCGCACCGACCCTGGCGGCTGAAATGCCCGTCACATGTGTTGTGGCTCGACGCTCTGGATGCGGCGTTCCCGGACGCACGCTTCGTGATGACGCATCGCGATCCGACCGATGTCATCTTGTCCGTCGCAGATCTGTATGCCGACATCATCGGGACCTTCAGCTCCGAGATCGACCGCCGCTACATCGGACGGCTCAATGTCGAGCACTGGTCGCTGGGCATGCAGCGGGCTCTGCAGTTCCGCGCCGACGGCGCCGATAATCGGTTCTACGACATCGACTTTCGCTCCATGCAGGACGATCCGATCGGCGAGGTCACGGGACTCTATGCGTGGCTGGGCATCCCGGTGGGCGCCCGGTTCAAAGCACAGATGCAAAGCTGGTGGGAGCACGCCGGCGCCCAGCGTGAACCCAGTTCGCATGCCGATCCGGTCGAATTCGGCATCGATCTCGACGAGGTGCGTCCCCGATTCGCCCGCTACGTGGCCAGCGCGCGACGCTGGACCGCGCACTGAAACGCCTACGAGCAAAGGAAATTCGATGGCTGTTGATCTGACCGGGGGAATTGATCCGGCGCGCGAGTACATGCTGGCGCATCGACCGCAGGACCCGGAGATGCGGGACTCGGTGAGTTTCTGGGTTGTCGATGACCGCGGCGAGATCGGCCTGCCGCGCATCGGAATCGAAGCGGTGGGTGCGAATTGGGATTCGCACGACGTTCAAGTCAACGTCGCCCTTCCCGACGGCCGGGTGTATCGGCTACGCACCAACGAGCCGTCTCTGGCTGCCCAGGGTCCCGACGGGCGCGCCAGCGTACTGGGCGCCGGGGGACTGGCGTTTCAATGCATCGAGCCCTTCCGCACCTGGACCATGTCCTACGACGGTCCGGCGGTGAAGACGTCGTCGGCTGATTTGGTGACAGGCAAGAAAGGCGGTCCGGGCGTCGACGTCCGATTCCATGTCGAGGCCAAGATGACCGTGCCTCCGTGGGTGCAAGGAGCTTTGCAGCCCGACGCCGACACCCAGCTGAAAACCACTTCCGTGGGCGCCATCATGGGCGGGCCACGCTACGAGCAATTGTTCACCGCCATAGGTGAATTGCGTGCAGAAGGCCGACAGTACAAGTTCACCGGCAGCGGGCTGCGCATACGTCGCACCGGCGTACGCAAGCTGGCCGGATTCTGGGGACATTGCTGGCAGTCCGCCGTGTTTCCCAGCGGGAAGGCGTTCGGCTACATCGCCTATCCTCCGCGGCCCGACGGGAAGCCCACCTTCAACGAGGGGTTCGTCTTCACCGGCGACGGCCCCCTGATACCCGCACGGGTGGTGCAGGCGCCGTGGCTGACCCGGCTGCAACCACTCGGCGAGGACGTCTCGCTGGTGCTGGAGACGGTCGACGGAACCGTCGAAATCGCCGGGCAAACAGTATTTTCCACGCACGACATCCACCACGACGACGACATGTACTCGATGAACGCCCTCAAGCAGGAGATGCCGAGCTTTCCGGCGCTGCAGCAGGCCGGCGTGCGCTATGCGTGGGACGGCGAACAGACCTACGGAATGCTCGAACGGTCCAACCCGCTCGACAAGATCGCCCGTGACTAGGAAGGGCCCATGAGCCAACTGATCCCAGGGAAGGTCGCCCTGGTGACCGGCGCCGCACGCGGGCAAGGCCGAGCGCACGCCGTGCGGCTGGCCGCCGAAGGAGCCGACATCATCGCGGTGGATATCGCCGGCCCGTTGCCGTCGAGCGTTCCCTACGATTCGCCGACACCCGACGACCTGGCGGAGACGGCGCGACTGGTCAGCGCGAGCGGGCGAAAGGTCGTCACCGCGGCGGTCGACATCCGCGACCTCGATGCACTCCAGGCCGCGGTCGATGAGGCCGTCGGCGAGCTGGGTCGCCTCGACGTCATCGTCGCCAATGCCGGGATCTGCTGCCCGGCCCCATGGGATCAGATCACTGCGCAGGCGTTTCGAGACACCATAGACACCAACGTGATTGGCACCTGGAACACCGTGATGGCCGGGGCCCAGCACATCATCGACGGCGGCCGCGGCGGGTCGATCATCCTCATCGGATCGGCCGCCGGCATCAAGATGCAGTCGTTCATGATCCATTACACGGCAAGCAAACACGCCGTCGTGGGGATGGCGCGGGCATTCGCCGCCGAACTCGGCCGGTACAACATCCGCGTCAACAGCCTGAACCCGGGAGCAGTCGCCACTCCGATGGGCACCGGGCGGATGCGCGAGGCGCTGGAATCGGCGGCCGACGACTATCCGCATCTGCGCGGCTTGCACAAGCCGCTGCTGCCCGAAGGCATCGCGCAGCCCGAAGACATCGCCGACGCCGTCGCCTGGCTGGCCTCCGACCAATCCAGACTCGTTACCGCAAGCCAGGTTTCCGTCGACATCGGCGTCGGATACATCTGATGCGCGGGTTGATAGACAAGACCTTCATCGTGGCCGGCGGTGCCACGGGGATCGGCGCTGCCACCGCCAAACGCCTTGCGGCCGAGGGCGCCCGGGTGGCCATCGGTGACATCAACATCGACGGCGCCACCGCCGCGGCCGAACAGATCACCGATTCCGGCGGCCGGGCCATCGCGATCCAATTCGACCTTGCCGACGCGCGATCCGTGCAGGATCTCGTCGACCGAACCATCCGCGAGTTCGGTGGAATCCACGGTCTTCACAACGTCGGCGCCGATCTCTCGGAAGACAACCTCGGCCGCGACACCACGATTCTCGATACCGGCATGGATGTCTGGCAGCGCACGCTCGACGTCAACCTGCTGGGCTACGTCCGAACGATCCAAGCGGTGCTGCCCCACTTGCTGGATGCAGGCGGCGGCAGCATCGTGAACACCTCCTCGGGTGCCGCGCTGGGTAGCGACCCGCAACATGTCGCCTACGGCGCCTCCAAGGCCGCCGTGAATCACCTGACCCGTCACGTCGCCGTCAACTGGGGCAAACACAACATCCGGAGCAATGGCGTGATGCCCGGTCTGGTGATGGGCGAGACACAGGAATGGCAGAACGACCTCCAGCTGCAGCAGGCCTTCCTGATGTTCGGCAAGACCACCCGGCTGGGCAAACCCGATGACCTCGCCGCAATCACCACGTTCCTGCTCTCCGAGGAGGCCGAGTGGATCACCGGTCAGGTGTGGTACATCGGCGGTGGATCGCATCTGCGGCAATGATGCTCAACTAGTCCTCACGGCACAACTGCCAGGTAAAGTCACCCGCCATGGGCGTCCTGCGCTTCGTCTGGCAACGTGTGCTGGCGTTCGACCGGATCGGCTCGCGGATTCCCCAGCTCATCCAGATCTGGCTCACTGAGTTCTTCTTCGTGATGCCGCTGACGTTCTTCATCGGCAAAGTCATCGACATTCGCGGGGCATTTGGTGTGCCGGGGACGGGCGAGCGGCTCGACGGGGTGTTCTGGGGCGCGCTGGTGGTCTCGTTGGTCTTCGGCTTCTTCTTCGTGCGCTCCCTGGTGAAGCCCCGGGTGTTGGAGGGGTCGTGGACTCCGACGGTCCACGCCGACATCGGCGGGCTGACCGTCTACGGCGGCAACCGCGCGTGGACCGTGACCTATCCATATCTCACCAGCCACCCGAGTTATGCACTGCTGCTACTGATTACGGCGCCGATCCCGGCCGTGATGCTGGCGGCTACGACCAATCAGGGCGACGACACGTTCTATTGGCGGATCTGCGGCATCGTCGGCCTGATCATCCTCGGCTGCATGGCGCTGGCGCGCGTCTTGGCCTGGTACGTCTTTCGCCTCGGGCGCAACAAGCTTGATGCGCGGCTGGAGGGCCTGCCGATCTCGCAACGCCGGCTCGGCTGGGAGATCGCGTGGAAGCCGGTGCTCGTCCTGCTGGTGTTGATGTACGCGATCGTCTGCATCCCTTTGGGCGCAATGTGGTTCAAGGAACAGCGCACGATCGCCGCGCTGCCCGTCGTGACCGTTGCCGACACCGACCACCCGGGCGAATACCGGCGGGTGAAAGGCACCGTGGCGTCCGAGCCCGTCTACTGGGCGCCGCGAGGCACCGGCCGCGGCGGCAATAACTACGCGGGCGCCGGGGTGCTGGTCACCCTGACCTCCGGTGGTGAGGCGCTGCTACTCGCCGAATCGCTTTCGGTGCCCGATTTCAAGGGCATGATGGCCGGCGTCCACGGCGGCCGGCTCACGGCCAGCGGCAAAGTGATCGACGCCATCACCGCCGATCAGCGCAAGTACTACGGTTTCGATCCGAACGCCTTTCCCGAGGCGCCATCGGAGGGCCGGGTGATGCTGTTGTTGTCGCAGCCGTAGCGGTCCGACGCCCCCTCCCGGGCCCAAGTCGCCGACGAGGCAGAATGGCGCGGGTCACACGGCCTTGACGGCTATACCCCCCAGGGGTGTATAAGTGTGGTAGAGCTTGGCTACCCCCTGGGGGTATCCGGAAGGAGCGTCATGACCACGAGTGCGGTCAGCAACCTGGAGTTGGACATCGCCGGGATGACGTGTGCCTCCTGCGCGGCCCGGCTGGAAAAGGCGCTGAACAAACTCGACGGCGTGACGGCGAGCGTGAATTTCGCCCTGGAGCGAGCGGCGGTCACGGTCCCGGCGGGATACGACCCGCAGTCGCTGGTCGCCGAGGTCGAAAAGGCCGGCTACACCGCCGCATTGCCGCAATCGCAGGCGGCGCCCGCCGACAACGACCGCGAGCTGGCTTCGCTGCGTAGCCGCCTGATCGCCGCGATCGTGCTCGCCACGCCCGTGATCGCGATGGCGATGATCCCGGCATGGGAGTTCCGCAATTGGCAGTGGGCATCGCTGGCACTGGCCGCGCCGGTGGTCCTGTGGGCGGGGTGGCCGTTTCATGCCGCCGCGTGGCGGAACCTCACGCACGGCGGCGCGACGATGGACACGCTGGTGTCGATCGGGACCCTGTCGGCATTCCTGTGGTCGTTGTATGCCCTGTTCTTCGGGACGGCCGGCCACCCGCACCTGCATCACGGCTTCTCGCTGACCTTGGCACGAACCACCGCGCCCGGCAGCGGCGCCGGCAACATCTATCTCGAAGTGGCCGCGGGTGTGACGCTGTTCGTTCTGGCCGGCCGCTACTTCGAGACCCGCTCCAAGCGGCGGGCCGGCGCGGCGCTGCGCGCCCTGCTGGAGCTCGGCGCCAAGGACGTCGCGGTGCTGCGGCCCGATTTTCTGCGCCCCGACGGTCCGGGCCTCGAGATCCGCATCCCCGTCGAGCAGCTCAAGGTCGGCGACGAGTTCGTCGTGCGTCCCGGCGAGAAGATCGCGACCGACGGGGTCGTCGTCGCCGGGTCGTCGGCCGTCGACGCCTCGATGCTGACCGGCGAGTCGGTGCCGATCGAGGTGGGGGAGGGCGACGTCGTCACCGGCGCCACCGTCAACGCGGGCGGGCGTCTCGTCGTGCGCGCCACCCGGGTCGGCGAAGACACCCAGCTCGCGCAGATTGCCCGGCTGGTGGAAGCCGCGCAAGCGGGCAAGGCCAAGGTCCAGCGGCTCGCGGACCGGGTGTCCGCGGTCTTCGTGCCGATCGTCATCGCGATCGCCGTCGTCACGCTGGTGGCGTGGCTCGTCGCCGGATTCCCGGTCGCCGCGGCGTTCACGGCCGCGGTCGCGGTGCTGATCATCGCCTGCCCGTGCGCACTGGGTCTGGCCACGCCGACCGCGCTGTTAGTCGGCACGGGTCGCGCGGCCCAACTCGGCGTGCTGATCAAGGGACCCGAGGTGTTGGAGTCCACCCGCAAGGTCGACACGATCGTGCTCGACAAAACCGGCACCGTGACCACCGGCAAGATGACGCTCGTCGACGTCATCGCGGCGCCCGACACCGATCGCGCCACGCTGCTGCGCTACGCGGGAGCGCTCGAGGACGCCTCCGAACACCCGATAGCCCAAGCGATCGCCAAGGCCGCCACCGCGGAACTGGGTTCGCTGCCGGCCGCCGAGGGCTTCCTGAACGTGGCAGGCAAAGGCGTCCAAGGCACCGTCGACGGTCACGCCGTCGTCGTCGGCCGCGTAAGCCTGCTGGCCGATTCGGCGCCGAACCTGGATCCGGCACTGACCCCCGAGCTTTCCAAGGCCAAACTTCGCGCCGAGAGCGAAGGCAAAACCGCCGTCGCCGTGGGCTGGGACGGCAGCGCCCGCGGGATCCTGGTGATCGCCGACACCGTCAAGCCCACCAGCGCCGATGCCATCCGGCAGCTCAAGCAACTTGGGCTGACACCGGTCCTGCTGACCGGGGACAACGAGGTCGTGGCCGACCGCATCGCCGGAGAGCTCAGGATCGCGCACGTCATCGCCGAGGTTCTGCCCGCGGACAAGGTCGCCGTGGTGCAACGTCTGCAGTCCGACGGCAAGGTCGTCGCGATGGTGGGCGACGGGGTCAACGACGCCGCGGCACTGGCCACCGCCGATCTCGGCATCGCGATGGGCACCGGCACGGACGTGGCGATCGAGGCCGCCGACCTGACGCTGGTCCGCGGCGACCTGCGTGCCGCCGTCGACGCGATCCGGCTCTCGCGCAAGACGCTGGCCACGATCAAGATGAACCTGTTCTGGGCCTTCGGCTACAACGCGGCCGCGATCCCGCTGGCCGCGCTGGGCCTGCTCAACCCGATGCTCGCGGGCGCCGCGATGGCCTTTTCCAGCGTCTTTGTCGTCGGCAACAGCCTGCGACTGCGCTCTTTCACGAGCACGATCCGCTCGAGCGATATGGGATAGTTGGTCTGGCCTACCGGGTTCCATAGCTTTAAGGTCTGCACGTTTTGCCCCAATTCCTCGGACAACTGTCGTTGCTGCACGGCTGGCTGCCCCTCGCGACGCAAGCACTCGCGCTGCTGGTGGCGTTGATCGTGATCGACTGGCGCAGGCCGAGCTGGCTGCGCCGCGCGCTGCCGGTGGCCCTGGTCGTCGCGGCCGCGGTCGCCGCGCTGGCGTACTGGTACATCGTGTCGCTCGGGGTGGCCGGCGACCCGGCACCCAAGTCCCTGTGGCTGTGGATAGCGCTGAGCGGATTGACCGCCGCGGTGTTGGTACTGGGTTGGAAAGGCGCCCGCTGGTGGCGGCGCGGACTCGCCTTCGTGTCGGTACCGCTGTGTGTGGTGTGCGCGAGCATGTCCTTGAACCTCTGGGTGGGCTATTTCCCCACCGTGCTCGCCGCGTGGAATCAGCTGACGTCCGAGCCGCTTCCCGACCAGATCGACCGGCTGCAGGTCACCGCGATGCAGATCGCCGGGACCAAGCCGGACAAGGGTGTCGTCGTGCCGGTCAACATCGACTCCAACGCATCCCACTTCCCGCACCGCCAGGAACTCGTCTACCTGCCCCCGGCGTGGTTCAACACCAACCCGCCGCCCCGGCTCCCGACGGTCATGATGCTCGGCTCGGCGTTCAATCTGCCCCGCGACTGGCTGGGGCCCGGCGGTGCCTTCACCGCGATCGACGGTTTCGCCGCCCGCCATCACGGTTTCTCCCCGGTCTTCGTATTTCCCGACCCCACCGGCGCGTTCGACAACGACACCGAGTGCGTAAACGGAAGCCGCGGAAACGCCGCCGATCACCTGACCAAAGATGTGGTGCCATTCATGGTCTCGAACTTCGGCGTCAGCGCCGACCGGGCGAATTGGGGTGTCGCCGGGTGGTCGATGGGCGGCACCTGCGCCGTCACCCTGGCCGTCATGCACCCGGAATTGTTCAGCGCCTTCGTGGACATCGCCGGCGACTTCCGGCCCAACATCGGCAGCAATGAACAGACCATCGCCGAGTTGTTCGGCGGCAACACCGCCGCCTGGGCCGATTACGACCCGCTCACCGTGATGACCCGGCACGGCCGCTACACCGGGTTGTCGGGATGGTTCGACATCCCCGCCCCGCCCGGTGCGCACAGCGTCCCGCAGGCGGCCAACCCCGCGCTGGTGAGTACCGCCGCGGCCAATCCGGAGGGCCAGGACGCGGCCGCCCACGCGCTGTGCACCATCGCCGAAGCCAACGGCATCAACTGCGCGGTGGTGACCCAGCCAGGCAAACACGACTGGCCGTTCGCCGCCGAGGCGTTCGATGCATCGTTGCCCTGGCTGGCCTCGACGCTGAGAACTCCGAACGTCGAGCCGGTGCCGTTACCGCAGCGGGGCAGCGGCCAGCCGAACTGATCCGATAGCGCGTCGTGATCGCATCGTGACCTTCGCAGCTCTACGCCTTTTTTCGGCGGGAATTCACAGCTGACCCTCCCGTAACGAAACCGACATATCCCAGCTTGCAGTGGTACGGTTCGCTCCTGTGGATGCGGAGTTTGGCAGGAGAGGCGACCGGTACGCGCGCTCGCCTCGTCGCCACAGCACCGCAAACGACGCGGAGATGAAGCGCCGCCGTTTCCTCGGCTCGCTCGCCGCAGCTACGGTCGCCGCGGTCGGTGCGGCACGCCTGATCGTCGATCCCCAACCACGAACTTTTGCCCAGGTGCCCCTGGATTCGATGCCGACCCCCGGGCCCGCGGCACCATCACAGGCAGGCTTGTTGCCTCCCCCGCCGCTCAGCGAGCGCATTCCGCTGCCCGGCGGTGGCGCACTGATGAAGCTCCCCGGCGACGGCGACCTGCTCGCGCTGACCCTCGATGACGGGGTGAACAGCGACGTCGTGCGCGCCTACACGCAGCTCGCCAAGGACACCGGCGTGCGAATGACGTTTTTCGTCAACGGGATCTATAACTCCTGGACCGACAATCTGGATCTGCTGCGACCACTGGTGGAGTCCGGGCAGATCCAGCTCGGCAACCACACCTGGTCGCACCCGGATTTGACGACGGTGCCGCAGAGCAGGGTCGAAGAGGAGCTCAAGCGCAATGACGAGTTCCTCAAGAAGACCTACGGCGTCGGCGCCAAACCGTACTACCGACCGCCCTATGGCAAGCACAACGGCACCGTCGACGCCGTGGCGAACGAGCTCGGCTACACCGTCCCGACCCTGTGGTCTGGGTCGTTGTCGGACTCGACCTTGATCACCGAGGAATACATCCTCAAGATGATCGACGAGTACTTCACACCCCAGAACATTGTGATCGGCCATCTGAATCACCTGCCCGTCACGCACGTGTATCCGCAACTCATCGACACGATCCGGGACCGCAACCTGCGTACTGTCACGCTCAATGACGTGTTCTTGAGAACGCCCTAGCGACAACACGATTGGCTGTCAATATGCCCGACCCGCAGCGGCTTGGCGGGCTTGGCTGGGCGCGCCGCACCGGTGGCCGGCTCTCCGGAGCGGAGCGGCGCCGCCTACTGCTCGCCACTGCGGTGGGGCAATGGACGAACGCGATGGGTCGGGCCAAGCTGGCGCTGGGTCGAATTCCGGAGGCGGCCACGCGCGTCGATCTGAACACCTTGCGGGTACCGGATTCCAGGTTCGCGCGGGAGGCCGAACAGGCGTGCGCGGAATTGCCGCCGACGCTGCTGGGCCACTCCTACCGCACCTGGCTGTTCGGGCATGCTCTCGCGACGGTGGACGGCTGCGAACTCGACGACGAGCTCTTCTATTGCGGGGCGCTGCTGCACGACTACGGCATCGTAAAGCCAACGCCGGAGCGCGATTTCACACTGGGCAGCGCCGAACGGATGTTCGCCTGCGCACAGGCTGCGGGCGTGGACGCTCCGCGCGCGGACCTGCTGGCCGACGGCATCTGTGTGCATACGACACCGGGCATCACGGTCGACGTCGACGGTGCGATGGGCTGCTACCTGCAGTGGGGAGCGATGGTCGACGGCGCCGGACTGCGCATTTGGGACATCGCTCCAGGCAATGTTGCCGAGGTGTTGCGACGTTACCCACGAGGCGATTTCAAACGCGAGCTCGCGAGCATGATGCGCGCCGAGGCAGCGGCGGTGCCGCGCGGACGCTTTGGACTCCTGGTCCGCTGTGGATTGCCGTTAGCGGTACGGATGGCCCCATTCGACTCGTGAGGTCAGTGTCGAGTGGGCGCCGTTGCGGTCGCCGATCGAGCCAGACGCTCGTCCAGTGTTGCGTGGAAGTGTCCAATCGCGCTCTCGTGTCGCCCGAACTCCACGAATTCGTTTGCGCCGGAATGTAAGCCGCGTTGCACACCCGCGGACATCTCGTTGTCTTCCACCAGACCGCGCTCAATGAAGCTACCCGCGCCCACCAGCCTGTCGGTCGGACTGAGCGAAGCACGCGCGGCAACGTCTGGCCTGACCATCGAATAGGTTGTGACTGTGCTGTGGTCGACATCCACCGGGTCGATCACGACCATGGATATCACGTCCGGAAAGGTAGCCAACATGACATTAGGGAACAACTGATACAGATACGTCACCCGAGCATCCGTCGTCCAGGTGCTTTCCGGACGACCGCGAAGCCGTTCAATGTTTTGATACGGGAACGTGATTCGACTGTTCGGTCCGAATCTCTCAACCACGTTGAGATCGTCGTACTGCACCGGGAAAAAGGTTTCCTTATGCGTCGACCGGATGTGGTAGCCCTCCAGGAACTGCTCGGCGAGCACCTTCCAGTTCATCGCTCGCGGCGTCGAGTCCACCACGATGAGTTTCTCAGCCGGGACCAACTTGTCCCGCCACGGACTTCCGTCGGTGAGCCACGCCATCGCTTCGTCGGACTCTGGCGAGCCCGCATCAGCGGAGTCCAGCGGACCGATGACGATCAGGCCATCGACCTCGCGGCTGGTGACCTCGACCAGACCGCGGGTGGACAGGTCCAGATCAGGGAACGCTTCTGCGTGCGGCACATGCGACAGCGAGCCATCAAGACGATACGTCCAGCCGTGGTAGCGGCACACCAACGCGTGGGAGCATCCGGCCCCCTCGACAAGGGCAAACCCGCGATGCCGACACGCATTGCGGAATACCCGGGCGCGCTGATCGCGTCCCCGTACCGCGAATAAGGGCACACCGAAGACGGTTCGTTCGACGTGATCGCCGGGGTGCGGGATGGTCGCCGAGGGAACGAATACACTCGGCATCGTTCGCAGCATCCGCAGTTCGTCCGCGAATCTGTTTGGGCTCATGTAGTTTTCGACGGGCTCACGCCAGCTCTCACCCTCATCGGTGGTACCGGCATCGATATGCGCCAAGATCCGCCTGGCGATTTCCACATCATCCGCGATCAGCGGTTCCGTGGCAGCGCTCATACGCGCCAGTATCACACTAAGGATGTCACGCGTCAATAATTTGGTGATAAAGTTTGCTGCGTGCCCGCCGCTTCCCAGCCTCGCATCGGCGATCTGCTCGACATCCGGCCGCTCAGCGCGCGATCGGTACTCGCGTCGGCACTGCTGGGGTCCGAGGATGCTCGCCTCCCGGTGGCGGAGTTGGTCGCCGTGGCCGCCCTGTTCGGCATCAGCGCCGGTGCGGCCCGCACCTGCCTGTGGCGGATGGTCTCGAACGGCGAACTCACCGCGGACGACGGCAGCTACGCGCTCGCGGGGCGCTTGCTGGAGCGGCGTCGGCGCGTAGACGAAGCGTCCCGGATCGGCGATGCGGCCGACCCCCGGTGGGACGGAACATGGGAGCTCGCGATCGTCTCGCTCGATCGCCGTTCCGCGGCTGATCGCCTCGAGCTACGGAAGGCAGCGACGGAGCTCCACCTCGCGGAGCTTCGGGAAGGTGTCTGGATACGTCCGGAAAACCTTGATCCGCAGCGACTTCCAGCGTCGCGGGCGATACTGGATCAGCAGTGCACACACTTTCACAATGCGAAGACCGATATCCCCCCCGACAATGTCCGAGCCGTGTTTGCCCTCGATGGCTGGACGGACGATGCCACGGTGCTCATCGAGGCGATGGACGTCGCGCTCAAGTCACGTCCAGGCCAGGATTTGACCGAAAGCCTCACCTACGACTTCAACTTATCGATCGCCGTGGTCCGCCATCTTCAGCGCGACCCGCTGCTACCCCTGGCTCTACTGCCAAAGCCGTGGCCGGGGGGCGCGTTGCGCACCACTTACCGCCGGTTCGACCACGCATTCAAACGACGGATGAACGCCGCCTTCCGCCGGGCACCGGGGCGCGGCCCCGCTATGTCGGGCGGCTGACCTTCGGCCGGTTTAGCTCGCCGACCACGCTGGCGACCCAGCGCCGAACATGCGCGGGACTGCGCCAATCACCGGCTTTCTTCTTCGCCATCGCACTGGCGGGAAACCCCTTTGCATCGGGTGCCAGCCGACCACCGAACGTGACGTGTCCGCGTGCGCCGACACGTCGGGCCAACTTCGCGACCTGTGCCGTGGGTGGGACGTCGTTGTCCTCCGCCGAGCCGTCCAGTGGTCCGCTACTCACCAGCCACACCGGCAGCTCGCGCAACGCTGCGGCATTTCGGCGGACAAAGCGTCGCGCGTCGCGGTGCCACCGGTTCGCGTACAACGCGCCGGCCACGATTACCGCGTCGGCACCGATGAGGTCATCAACGTCTTTGGCGGGGCTTACGAACACCTCGCAACCAGCCGCGGTCAACGCTTCACCAATCATCGCGGCCAACCCCGCTGTCCCGCCTCGCTTAGATCCGAAACTTACCAGGACGCGCATCATCTGCTCCCTAGTCCCGCAGCCGCCTCGGCATTCGCTTTGATCGTGTTCAGCGTCGCGCGCATGATATGTGCGACGAACGGCCGGATCAGCCACCAATAACGCACGAAGTGCTGACGTGCGACGGGATCGGTTGTCACAGTTCGGCATTGGTAACTGAGGAGCGTGTGACTTTCGCCGTAGGGCGCCACCGAAAAGTTAGCCGCGATCTTTCCCCATCCGGGTTCGGCGAAGCCGGTGAAATCAACCGCTGCAACGTCGCGCCACTCGATCACCGGCTGCCAGAACTTCCCCACCGCGCCGAATGCGAACTCGCAGTTCGGTCGTTCGCCCAACACCAACCAGCCCGGCAGCCCGTCCTCGGCGATCACCAAGCGTCGTGGGTTTGGCGCGGCCTGTCCTCGCAAACGTGCCGGCAATCCGCGGATCCACATGGATGCCACCAGCAGTGGCGTGCGCACGGTGAGCAGGTCGAGGGCCCTGGCTGCTTGGAAGGTGGTCGGCGGGTCAGCGGCTACGACTACATGCTCGGCGATCATCGCATCGAACGTCGGAACCGCCGATTCGATCAGCATGCTTTCAGCGTCAACAGTTGACATAGTGCGATTGTCGATTCGAGGATTGCCCAGCCCTAGGGTCGGTAGTCCCTTTCCCAAGGGACACTGGGCACATCACGGAGTCACTAGCGGCCGAAGCGTCCTTTGACGAGGCTCTGTTGGGCCAGCCGGCGGATTGCGGTTAGGACGGGTTCGAAAAGTACCGTGCCTAGGACCGCGTATTGAACGGCTTCGGCAGGATCGGTTGGGAGGTTTGCGATCTCACTTGCGGCGATCGCAAGCATGTGTTCGCCGTAGCGGGCTAATTGGTCTCGGTGAAGTTGGAAACCGGCCGCTTCGACTGCGCGAAGCGCACTCTCGAGAAGTGCGGCAGCGGGGGCTTCGACCCGGTAAGGTTCGCCAAGCCAACCGACGACTTCCTCGGCGCGCGGATAGGACTTGCCGTCGGCGTCCATATCTGCGCCTGCCGCGTCGGCTATCACCCGGGTGGCGCTCGCAAGCCGATCGATCGGGCCCGAGTTGGGCTCATCGATGCTCCGCAGGATGGCTTTGGCCTGGGAGAGCGAGAGGCCCGCCGGACCGGTCAGCGCCTTGATGAGGTGAATACGCCGCACGTGCGAGTCGTCGTACACCGCGCGCCGCGGGCCGGCCGCATCACCGGCCGCGAGCATGCCTTCGCGGATGTAGTACTTCACGGTTGGCACCGAGACCTGCGCCTCGTTGGCCAATTCGGATACCCGCACAGTCGTTCCTCCTACCGCCGCGATGGGAGCACACTCGGTCGACACTTGTGTCAGCAGACTGGATAGTACTACTATCCAGCACCAGGGACCCCGATCCTCTCCCCTTCGAGTTGAGGCGGCTGGGACCCCGCGAGATTGCACCAAATGAGGAATCATGAAACCCACCGGCTTCTTCATCAACCTGCACAAGGCCCTCGTCATCCCGGTGACGGTGGCAGCGATGGTTACCTTTGCCAACTACGGCACGATCGTCTGGCTCTACCTCGCCATGCACGGGACCTACTCAATCCTGTGGCTAATCAAAGGCCGCACCTATCCCGACCGGCGGTTCGCCGAACCGGTGGCCATCTGGATTGGGATCGTGTTCGTTTTCCTGCCGCTCGCCGGCTACTACGCCGCGCCAATTCTGTTGGCTTGGCTCAAACCAGATGTCCCCGGCTACGCCGTCTGCATCGGAGTCACCTTCTACGTATTTGGGATCTTTCTGCACTACGTTTCGGACGCCCAGAAGTACTACACGCTGAGGGTTCGCCCCGGCCTCATCGAGGATGGCCTGTTCACCTACACCCGAAATCCCAATTACCTGGGCGAGATCCTGACCTACCTGGGCTTTGCGGTCATCTCCTGGAACCCAATACCGTTTCTGGTTAACGCGGCGTGGATCTTCGGATTCTTCGTCCGCAACATGATCAAGAAGGACCGGACGATGACGCACCATCCCGGCTTTGCCGCCTACAAGGCCCGAACCGGCCTGCTGTTTCCGCGGTTGCGTCCGGCAAGCGTTGCGGCCCAGGGCAACTGAGCTATCCGTCGCCGTAGGTAGTCTCGGCGCGTTGCTTGATGCCCAGCATCATCCCGCGGACCATTGCGAAGTGCAGCGGCTCCCCCACCGCGTAGTCGATGACCGCACCCAGTGCGCGCAGCAGTCCGGAGCCTCGCGGGGCCAGCAGCCGCAACCATCCGGCGTCCCGCTCGCGAACCAGCAGACGGGTGCGACTTTCATTGATCGGCACGAGGACGAATGCCCAGGTCCCGATGACCAGTGCACGGTTCGGCTCGAGAACCGTCACCGCGTTTCCGATCCGCACCCGACCTATCGACCCGGTGTTGATCCGGTCGCCCACCCGGAGATCCTGCAGTTCTGGGTGAATGCGTGTCGCGGAATGGTGCCCTTCGACGTAGTGCACGGTGCCGGGGAACAAATAACGCTCAACCCAGTCATAGCTGTAGAAGCCGGCGCGGTGGTCCCCCATCTGTATAAGCCAGGGCCAGACCGCTGACGGCGCTGCGTTGATGGTCACCGCCCTGGTGTGATGACTCATCACGTCCCCGACGATGTCATCGCCGGGCAGCCGCATCAGCCGTTCGGTAGCTGTTGCGCCCCAATCTAATTGGGCAGGCCGGATCAACACGTCATAGCCGACCAGCCCCAGAGCCGAAGCAGCGAGGCCCCATCTCATTTACGGCACGCCACATTCGGTCGCTGTGTGCGGCGCGATCACGACGTGGGCCGGCTGCGACTGGCCGTAGTACCGCAGGCGCAGCGGCCACAAGCCGATGTGACGCAACTCGACCGCCGCGAATCGGGGTTGCAGATAGTAGCGCCAGGCGATCCGGGCGAGCACCTCTGGCGGCGGCATGGCGAGGACCGCTCGAGCGCTTGCATGCACCAGAAGACGACTGCCGTTGTCCCGGCCTTCGCCACCGAGTAACAGGGCCACCTGGGACGTAGCAGCAAGATTGCGCACCGTCCACGACGACGCCGAGGTCGTCGCGTAGAGCCGGCCGCGGTGGGGTACGAACCACAGCGGTACGGCGAATGCCATGCCCTTGCGTGACCGGGTCGCCAGCACCATGACTCGCGAATTCTTCACCGCCGCCTGGAGTTTCGGCGACTCCAGATGAGAGCCGTCATCCGCGTCGTGCGCGGTCGAAGTGGATGTGGGCAGCGGGCCTAACGGCGGTTCCGGTATAGCGCGAAGCGCGCCGTAGTCCCACGCGGTGACCCGCTCGGGCACGACCCGATAAGTGTGATCGCCCGCGGCATCGGCGGTGCCCCGGACAGTCAGCGCGCGCAACCGAAACCACTGCGGGCCGTCGTCAGCTACCAGCACGACGGGGCAGCCGGCGAGGTCTGGGCTGTCGGCAGTCACCCGCACGATGCGCGCCGACGAGGCGGGATCGGCCGGTTCTTCTAGAGCCACCGCCACCGGAAGCAATTGGATTTCGTTGTCGATGACGGCGGCCAACGCCGCGCGTGGTGGAGAAAGCGCCAGATCGGCTACGGCGCCTACCTCGACATCACGAGTGATCACAACCGCCGCCTCTCGGTAGACGCGCCTCGGTTCGAAGGTACGCCGGTGGTGTGACCTGCCGGCGACAGGGCGGCTCCGGTCGTCAGTCTGCGTCGGATTCGGTCGATTCCGCCGAGAGCAGCATCACCAACGTCTCGCGAAATTCGCCCAGCCGCTGCTTACCCAGCACCTGCTGCCAGCGCTTCTCCAATTCGATTGCGTTGGAGCGCATTACCTGCAAAGCCTGACGACCGCGCGGTGTCAGCTCGATGATTCGGGCGCGCGCGTCGGCCGGGTCCGGTACTCGGGTGACGTATCCGTGCCGCTCCAGGGCCACCACCGCCTGGGCCACCGCCTGCCGGCTCACCTTGAGCCGATCGGCCAGCGCCGACGCATGAAGTCCGCCTAATGCCAGCGGTACCAAAGCGACGGCTTGCGCGGGCCGGATCCCGTCCAGCCCAGCCGCGGCGAATGCCGCCCGTAACTGCGGCGCACCCGATGCGGCAACCAGATTCACCAGCGCCGGAACGGTGGGTTGCCATTCGCCCTCCACAACACGTCGCATACAAGGAGTGTGCCATTCCCGTCTCAATTGACAAGTTACTTGTCAAATATGGCCCGGAGTGCCACGATGGCGTTATGCGATCCGGCTTCATCCGCACGCTGCACGTGTGCGTCCTCGGGACTTTGATCGTCGTGCTCGGCGGCTGCGTGGGCGGCGGACATGCGTTGGGAACACCGGGTTCTCAGTCGATTCCGGTCGGGCAATCCACCCAGAGTATCGAGTCGGGCGGGGTCACCAGGACGTTCCATCTCTACCGGCCGCAAGGCCTGACCGAAGCGGTTCCGCTGGTGGTGATGCTGCACGGCGGCTTCGGCAACGGTGCGCAGGCCGAGCGCTCCTATCACTGGGACGACGCGGCCAACGCTGGTCATTTCCTGGTCGCCTACCCCGACGGTCTCAACCGTGCCTGGAATGCCGGCACCTGCTGTGGTGAGCCGCAGCGCGACAACGTCGACGACGTCGGATTCCTCACCGCGATGGTCGGCGCCATCGCGCAAGAGATCCCGATCGATCGCGCCCGCGTCTACGTCACCGGCATGTCGAACGGGGCGATGATGGCGCTGCGGCTGGGCTGCCAGACCGATACCTTCGCCGCGATCGCTCCCGTCGCGGGGACTCTGCTGACGGACTGCGGCGGGGCCCGGCCGACGTCGGTTCTGCAGGTCCACGGCACGGCCGACGACCGGGTGCCGTACAACGGTGGGCCTGGCAAAGCATTTGGCGCCGACGGAGTTCCACGGGTGGACGGGCCATCGGCGGAGGCGGTCAATGCCACCTGGCGTGCCATCGACGGCTGCGGCTCGCCGACGTCGACAACGGCCGGGGACGTGACGACTCAAACGGCCGGCTGTGCGGACGGGCGCACCGTGGAGTTGATCTCGGTGGCCGGCGCGGGACACCAGTGGCCCGGTGGCGAGCCGAGCCCCCTTGCCGAGCGGGTCGGCGGCATCCCGGCGCCGTCCACCGCGCTCGACGCCACCGGCACCATCTGGCAGTTCTTCACCCAGAGCCACCGCTAGCGCGTCGGGTCGTGCAGCATCCCGTCGATCAAACGATGGAGCACCTGGCGGGTTTCGCGGCGGGCTCGCTTGGGGTCGTCCGAGGTGGCGATCGCCATCGCCGCCTCGTCGAGCGCGCCGATCAGCACGTGTGCCAGCGGTCGCGTCGGCTGGCGCGCCAGCTGGCCCGCCTTGATGGCCTCGGCCAGCAGCTGTTCGGTCATCCCCAGGCTGTACCGCTGAGCGACGTCGCGGAACCCCGCCCAGCCCAGCACGCTGGGCGCGTCGAGCAGGATCAGCTGCCGGACCTCGGGATCACTGGAAACCTCCAGCCAGGCATCGACGGCGGCGCGGATCGCGTCGGCGGGTGTCGTTGCGCCCGACGTCGCCACGATGGTGGCCATCCGGGCCATCACGTCCTGTTCCACCACCTCGACGACTTCTCCGAATAGTGCTGCCTTGTCGGCGAATTGGTGATACATCGCGCCGCGGGTGACACCGGCGGTCGCGGCGATCTCGGGCGTGCCCACTTCGACGTAGCCCCGCTCGCCCCATAACCGTCGGGCAGCCGAGATCAGCGCGTCGCGGGTCGCCGCGGAGCGCTCCTCCTGAGTCCTTCTCTTGCTTTCCATACAACCTGTTGGTAACTTACGAACAGACAGCCTGTTTGTAAATGCCCACCTCTGAGTAGGAGCCATCCATGTCGACGATCGACATTAGTGCCGGGACGATCCATTACGAAGCAATCGGACCCGAAAACGGCAGGCCAGTCGTCTTTGTGCACGGCTACATGATGGGCCGAGAGCTCTGGCGCCAGGTCAGCGAGAAGCTCGCCGCGCGCGGGCTGCGGTGTATCGCCCCCACCTGGCCCCTTGGCGCGCATCCGGAACCGCTGCGCCCGGGGGCCGACCGGACCATCTACGGCGTGGCCCGCATCGTCGCCGACGTGCTGGACGCCCTTGAGCTCGACGACGTGGTGCTGGTCGGCAACGACACCGGCGGAGTTGTGACGCAACTCGTCGCGGTGCACTACCCGGAGCGGCTCGGTGCGCTGGTGCTGACGAGTTGTGATGCGTTCGAACACTTTCCGCCGCCGATCCTCAAGCCGGTGATCCTGGCGGCCAAGTCGAAGGCGACGTTTAAAGCGGTGGCCCAGGCGATGCGGGTGCCGGCCGCGCGCAAGCGCGCGTTTGACGGCCTGGCGCATCGCAACATCGACGATCTCACCGAGATCTGGGTGCGCCCAGGGCTATCCGATCCCGGCGTCGTCGAAGACCTGCGCCAGCTGTCGCTCTCGCTGCGCACCGAGGTGACCACGGGCGTCGCGGCCCGGTTACCCGAATTCGACAAGCCCACGCTCATCGCGTGGTCGGGCGACGACACGTTCTTCGAACTCGCCGACGGCGAAAAACTGGCCGCCACCATCCCAAACGCCCGCCTCGAGGTCATCGACGGCGCCCGGACGTTCTCAATGGTGGACCAACCGGACCGGCTCGCCGATCTGTTGTCGACGATCGCGGTGCGCGCCTAGGGCCGGGCGGCCCGCACGCAGGTTCTCGTAGCCTGCAACGCATGGCCATCAAACTCGAGAACATCGGCATCGCGGTTCGCGACCTGGAAGCGACGATCTCCTTTTTCACCGATCTCGGTCTCACGGTCGTCGGCCGTGACACGGTCAGCGGTGAGTGGGCAGACACTGCCGTCGGCCTCGATGGCAACCACGCCAACATTGCGATGCTCCAGACGCCAGACGGTCACGGCCGCCTTGAGCTGTTCGAGTACATCCACCCGATCGCGATCGACTCGAAGCCCACGCTTCCCAACGAGATTGGTATGCACCGCGTTGCCTTCTCGGTCGACGACATCGACCAGGCCGTTGAGATAGCCGCGCGGCACGGCTGCCTTCCACTTCGCGGCGTGGCGACATATGAGGACGCCTACAGGCTCACCTACCTCCGCGGCCCCAGCGGCATCATCGTGATGCTCGCCGAGGAGCTGAAGAAGGACTGACGTCCACCGACGCGCTCCACGTAAGGCGGTGTGGGAGCCGTTGCCCTGGCCGTATAGCGTTTCGCCCATGTCAGAGTCGACACAGGTGCTCAAGGGCCGACGAATCCTGGTGACCGGCGGGGCGACCGGAATCGGCGCGGCCGCCGTCGAAGTTCTCACCGCGGCGGGGGCTGACCTCGCCGCGACCTATCACAAGACGCCGCCACCCGAGGGCCTCGCGGCCAACTGGACGCAGTGCGATGTGCGCGACGCCGACGCCGTCTCGGCGATGGTCCAACAATCCGCCGAGCGGCTGGGCGGCCTCGATGTCCTCGTCAACGCCGCCGGGCTCTGGATGGCCGGGATACCCGGGTACGTCGGCGCCGACGACATTTCGTTCCTGTTGGACACCAACGTCAAGGCGACCATCCTCACCAATCAGGCGGCGTATGCCGTGATGAAGGAGCAGAAACCCAAGGGCGGCAGGATCATCAACTTCGGATCCTCCGAAGCCGTTATGGGCAGCCCGATTTCGGCCGTCTATGCCGCGACCAAGGGGGCCGTGCAGGCCTGGACGCGATCGGCCGCCAAGGCCTGGGCCTCTGACAAGATCACCGTCAACTCGCTGGCGCCCGCGGTACAGACGGCCGGCGCCGACCGGCTGCGCGAATTCCTCGGGCCGGACGCCGCCGCGCTGATCGACCAGCAGATGCAGATGATGATTCCGCTCGGCGGGACCTTGGGAGATCCGGCGCGCGACCTCGGCCCGATGCTGGTTTTCCTGGCCGGTCCGGGGTCGGGCTTCATCACCGGGCAGCTGCTGGCCGTGGACGGCGGCCTGATGATGGTCGGCGGGTAGGAAACCGACGGGTATCGCTCGACCCGCTAAGATAAGACGGACCGTCTCGTCTCGTAAGGGTGAAGGTGAATCTCGATGGCTGACGACACCATGCAGGCGTTCCTGCGCCGCCGCCTGTCGGATCCGAACGTCGCCGTGAAACACCGCGATCTGCAATGGAGTTGGATCGAGCACCTGGAGCACGCCACCGCGCGGGCCGCGGCGCTGATCGGTGCCGCCGACCCGCAGCGACCGCTGCACGTCGGTGCGTTGCTGGGCAACACTCCCGAGATGGTCAACCAGATGGCGGCCGCCGGGCTGGGCGGCTACGTGTTGTGCGGACTGAACAACACCCGGCGCGGTGAGGCGCTGGCCGCCGACGTCCGGCGCGCCGACTGCCAGTTCGTCGTGACCGACGCCGAGCACCGGCCACTGCTGGACGACTTGGACCTCGCGGGCACGCGGATCTTTGATATCTCGACACCGCAATGGACCGAATTCATCAGTGCGGCCGGCGAACTGGTCCCGTATCGGGAAGTCGCCGCGACGGACGCGTTCATGATGATCTTCACCTCGGGCACGAGCGGAAATCCCAAGGCGGTTCAGGTCTCCCACCTGATGGCGATGTTCGCCGGCACTAATCTGGTCCAACGTTTCGCCCTCACCGAACAGGACACCTGCTACGTGTCCATGCCGTTGTTTCACTCCAACGCGGTCGTCGCCGGCTGGGCGCCCGCGGTCTGTTCCGGCGCCGCGATCGTGCCGACGAAGTTCTCGGCGACCAGCTTCCTCGACGACGTCCGCCACTACGGTGCGACCTACATGAACTACGTCGGCAAGCCGCTGGCCTATATCCTGGCCACGCCCGAGCGTGACGACGACGCCGACAACCCGCTACGGGTCGCGTTCGGCAACGAGGCCAACGACAAGGATATCGAAGAGTTCGGTCGCCGCTTCGGCGTTCAGGTCGAGGACGGTTTCGGCTCAACCGAGAACGCGGTCATCGTGATTCGCGAAGAAGGCACGCCGAAGGGGTCCATCGGCAAGGGCATCGACGGGATCGCGATCTACAACAGCGACACCATCACCGAATGTGCGGTCGCGCGCTTCGACGACAGCGGCGCGCTCGCCAATGCCGACGAGGCGGTGGGCGAGCTGGTCAACACCGCGGGATCGGGTTTCTTCACCGGCTACTACAACGACCCCGCCGCGAACGCCGAACGGATGCGCCACGGCATGTACTGGTCCGGGGACCTCGCCTACCGCGACGCCGACGGATGGATCTACCTCGCCGGCCGCACCGCGGACTGGATGCGGGTCGACGGTGAAAACATGGCCGCCGCCCCGATCGAGCGAATCCTACTGCGCCACAACGCGATCAATCGAGTCGCGGTGTACGCCATGCCGGATGGGCATGTCGGCGATCAGGTGATGGCCGCTGTGGTGCTGAATGAGGGCCGCACGCTTGGGCCCGAGGAATTCGAAGCCTTCCTGGGCCGCCAACCCGACCTGTCCCCCAAGGCGCGCCCGCGCTATGTGCGCATCGCCACCGACCTGCCCAGCACCGCCACGCACAAGGTTCTCAAGCGCCAGTTGATCGCGCAGGGAACGGCGATCGGCGCGGAGGAAACTCTGTGGGTACGCGAACCTCGCGGCACGGCCTACCGGGACGCGGCTAATTCCTTGGTGCCCGGCGGCGGATCTGCCCCTTCGCCCGTGGCACCCGCTTAACGGGATCTCTGTCTGTGCCGCCGGCGATCTCGTCGCGCAGCTGCGCGATGTTGGAGATCTCCGCATACAACCCGCGAATCGCGTAGTCCAGCACGGCAAACGAGAAGCGCTGGTCCGGATCGTCGGTGATGCCGAGTTCGCGGGAACGCTGTCGCGACCACAGTGCCTCGTCGAGGCGGGCCCGGGTGGCTTCGAGATGTCGATCCAGCGTGTCGACGACTCGCTCGGGATCCTCGCCTCGCGCGAGCCAGGTACGCAAGATGACCGGGTGCTTGATGACCACCTGATCGTCGCCCGGAAAGTGTTGGACCCAACGGCGAAGAGCGTCGAGCCCGGAATCGGTGGTCTCGTACAAGGTGATCGCACGCTTGCCGGAGTGAGCGGCAATTTCGTTGACCATCCCCCACTGCAGCAGCCGACTCAGTTCGCGTCGCACGTGACTGACCGAGGGCGACCAATAGAAGTGGCCGACCGTCAGCTCGGCGCGCATCTTGATCTCACCGGCGGTCAACTGTTCGTCGTTTGCCGCCAGCACGCCCAGCACCAGGTAGGCCGTTACCGGTAGGCCATTGGTGCTGCGCCGGGTACTCACGACTGACTACTTCTGGTTGGTGAAGTAGGGCAGGGTCAAGTCCGGGTCAACGACGTGGAAGTCCACCTGCACGCGCATCCCGATCGCCAGCTGCTCGGGTGCCACACCGACGATGTTGGTGAGCATCTGATAGCCCTCGTCGAGCGTGATGATCGCCGGCGCGTAGGGTGGTTCGAACTCGGGCGTGACGGGGCGGGAAACCACTGTCCAGCTGTAGATTTCGCCCGACCCGGCGCTGTTGGCCCAGTGTAATTCGGTCGAGAGGCATTGGCGGCAGTGCTCGGTCGGGGGGAAGTTGGCCAGGCCGCACGCATCGCAGCGCTGATAGCGCAGCTCCCGTGATTGACATCCCTGCCAGAACGGCACGCTGAGGTGGCTGCTCGCGTGTGGCAGCGGCCCGGTCTGAGGTTGCAACTCGGTCATCGTGGCTCGTCTCCGACGATCAGCACCGTGGTGAACAAGGCACCCGCTCCCCCGTTGCTGCAAAACGCAACATGCGCGTCGGGTACCTGGAGCGCACCGGCCTCACCGCGCAACTGCTGCACGGCGCGGATGGCGCGTTGCATCATTTGCGGATTGGCCCCGGCGTGGCTGAAGGACATGGTTCCTCCATCGGTGGTGATCGGATGACTGCCGTTGATGGCGATGTGGCCGTCGGCGACGAACGGTCCGCCTTCGCCCTCGCCGCAGAAGCCGAAAGCCTCGAGCTGACGGATGATTTCGAACGAGAACGGATCGTAGAGTTCCAGCACGTCGACGTCGTCGGGCCGAATTCCGGCGTGGCGGAACGCGCCTTCGGCCGCGCGTCGTCCGACGACGCCATTGACGTACCGGACGTGATCGCCGCGCCGCCCGGCCAGGTCCCAGGCCGGTGGATGCTGATACGACGGCCCGTGAAAGTCCGCGCCGCTGCCCAGCACGTAGATCGGCCGGCTCGCCGACTCGCGTTTGTCCATGACCTTGTCGATGTTCGCCACCACCAGCGCACAGCCGCCCTCGGAGGTGGTGGCGCAGTCGAGCAGGTGAAACGGTTCGGCAATCGGCCGGGAGGCGGTGATGTCGTCCGGGGTGAACGGACCGCGTTGGTAGTAAACAGCTTCGGGGTTCTGGGATCCGTTGTTGCGGATTGTCGACGCGACGATCGACAGCTGCTCGCGGGTGGTGCCGTAGACGTGCATGTGACGCCGGGCGATCAACGCGAACTCGGCGGTGGTGAACATGCCCCACGGCGCGACGAACTCGTTCTCGGGCCTGGTCCATGGCGCCGTCGCCTCGTGGTCGCGGTATTCGCCGGCCTGGGCGGCGACCAGGACCACGACGTCGGCCATGCCGTGCTCGATCGCGGTGACCGCCTCGGTGATCATGCCGACCCCGAAGGCCAGGCCCTGCCACGCCGGACCGATCCGCAGGTCGTAGATCAACGACGTCGAGTGCGGGCTCGCGCTGATACCGTCCACGTCGTCGAGGCTCAGGCCGGCGTCGTCGAGTGCACCCAGAATCGCCTTGATCGCCAGCCCGCGCGACGTTTCGCCGTCGAGGCGTCGTCCCTGTCGGGTGTTGTGCACCCCGACGATCGCCGCGGTGCGTTGCGGCGCGCTCACCCTTGTTCCATCCGTTGCGGCCCTTCAGTTCTCATCTGCTACTACCCCGAGATAGGTTCCCAAGACCTGGTATTGCCGTCCATCGCGCAACACCGTGCCGATCGTTCGGGTGCGCGCATCGACGGCCGGTGTGCCGGCGGCCCCGCCCTTTTCCACGACGTCGATCCGCACGTCGATCGGCCGCGCGGTTTGCGGGTCGGTGATCTCGACGACCATTGCCACCGCGCCCTCTTGCTCATCCCACTCCACGCCGGTGATCCGGTGCCGCGCGGTCAGTTCCATCACAACGGAGTCCTGACGCACCAGGAAGCGCACCGGCGCGCAGAGCTCCCCGGCCCGCGGCAGCACGCACAGCGTGACGGCCATGTCACAGGCCCGCCGGCCGGGCGCTGGTCGCGCCCGCCGCGCGCAATTGCGCCAAATCTTCTTCGCTGTTCCCCAGCACGCCGGTCAGCACCTCGGTGGTGTGCTGCCCGTACAACGGTGCGCAGCGACGAATCCAGCGCCTCGGTTTCCCGATGAACACGAAAGGCATTCCGACACAACGGAACGAGCCGGCCACCGGGTGATCGACCGTCTCCCAGAACCCCCGGGCGAGCAGTTGCGGGTCGGTCAGCAGCGCGGCCGCCTCCGTCACCCGCGCCGCAGGCACCCCCGCGGCCCGCAGCGTGGCGACCGCGTCGTCCACCTGATGGCGCGCCGTCCAATCCGAGAGCAGCTTGTCAATCTCGTCGGCTCGCTCCCGCCAACCGGCCTCGTCCGTCCCGAGTTCGGGCCGGTCGATCAGCGTCGCCAGCGCGGCGCGCGCGGCGTCGGTCATCGCGGCGAGCGCTACCCATTCGTCGTCCCCCTGACAGCGGTACACGCCCTGCGGACTCGCGCCGGGACCCCGATTTCCGTCCCGGCGCATCTGAATTCCGTTGCGCGAGTGCTCAAGCAACATCTCGGCCGCAACGTTGAGCGCTGATTCCACCATCGTGGACTCGACATGCATGCCGATCCCGTCCCGGTCGCGGATCACCAGGGCCGCAACGGCCGCGAACGCGGCATGCAACCCGGCTATCGGATCGCACACCCCGCGCGGAATCACCGGCGGCCCATCGGCATGCCCCGTCATCCACGCCATCCCGGTCGCCTGTTCCATCGTCTGCGCGAACCCGACGCGGTCACGCCACGGACCGTCGAGACCGAACGCCGGCATCCGGACCATCACGGCGCGTGGATTGGCCGCCCGCACCGTATCCCATTGCAGGCCGAAGTTTTCCATTACCCTCGGGGAGAAGTTCTCGATGACCAGATCGCTTGCGGCGACCAGCCTTAGCGCCAGCTCGCGACCGGCGTCGGTGCTGAGCTCGACACTGACACCGCGCTTATTGTTGTTGCTGCACAGGAAGACTGGTCCCCACTCCCACCACTGGTCCCAATCGGGCGGGCGGCCCGCGGAGAACCGCATACCGTCGGGACGGCGAACGCCCTCGAGCTTGATCACGTCGGCGCCCAGCGAGCCGAGGAATTGGGTAGCCACCGGCCCGGCCCAAAACGCGGTGAAGTCGGTAATCCGGATGTCGGACAGCGGAAGTGCATCAGCGTGACCGGCTTTCGGCCGGGCAGGCCGCGGCGGCCAGTGCACGCGGCCGTTGTCGGCGGCCAGCAGCGGCGCTCGTCCGGGTGCCCGCGTCGCGATGGCGTCGCTGCGATACGGCACCCGCGGCTGCAACACCCCGGCCTCGGATTCGACGAACACGCCCCGCTCGAGGAAGTGGTCGACCGTCGACAGCGTGGCGGGAGCACCGATGGGGGCCACCGGGATACGGAACGCCACCGCGAGGTCGACGATCTCCTGCGTGGTCCGAGTCTGGGTCCACTGGGTCACCATGCCCAGGAACTCGTCGCGGCGCTCGACTCGACCGACGAACGATGCCAGCTCGGCGTCGTCGACCAGATCAGCGCGGTCGATCATGATCAAGAAATCCTGGAACTGCTGCGCGGTGATCGTGCAGAACCCGACGTTGCCGTCGGCAGTGGGGACGATCGACGGGAGTTCCAGACTGCGTTGGTGCAGCAGGGAATCCGCGCCCAAGACGCTGGCCGACATGGCGGACAGACCGCCCATCGCGATCGCCATCGCCTCGTACGTCGAGACGTCGATGACTTCGCCACCACCACCCCGGGCGGCATGCCGGGCCGCGGCGGCCGCGACCGGAGCCGCGAACGAGGCCGCCAACCACTCTCCGAGCCGTCCGCCCGCCTGCACTGGTTCGTCGCCCGGCCAGCCTCTACCGGAGGTCGAGCCGCACAACGCTTGCAGGATGAACTCGTTGGCGACAAGTTGGTCGTCGACATAGGGCCCGGTCGTACCGAACGGGGTCACCGCGACGACCACCGCCGACGGGCCGGTGTGCGCGGTGATGTCGTCGAGCGCCCAGCCGTCGGTCAGGTCGGTGAGCACGACGTCGGCGCCGGCCAAGAGTGCGGTGATCTCCGCGTCGTCGCGACGCACCACCGATTTCTTACCCGCGGCCAGGTAGCCGAACAATGCCCCCGGCGGCCCCCCGGCCGACCAGCCGCGCATCGAATCGCCCTGCGGGGATTCGATCTTCACTACCTCGGCGCCGGCGTCGGCGAACATCTTGGCGCAGTACGACACCGCGATCCCGTTGGACAGCTCCAGCACACGCCAATCGCTGAACGGTGCTTGGGCCGCCACGCTCAGTTGCCCAGCGTGGTCGCGCGCAGCCGGGCGGATCGCCCGGAAATATCAGAGGCCTCGGCGGTCACCGGCGCCTGTGCGGAGGCCTGGGCCTGCAGCGCGAATTGCGTCATCCGGGTCCACGCGTCCCGGTCCCGCTGGCTGGCCTGGCGCCCGACATGGGTGACCACGTCGACGTCGGTGGCCTGTGCGCGCAACCGGCCTGCCCGGGCGTGCTCCTTGGGGATGTACCGGAACGGGTCGAAAGAATAAGCGGCCATGGCGTTTTCGTGCGTGATCTTGTTGATGACCGCGTCGTCGAGGTGGCCCATTGTCTCAATGATGTCCTCGGGCGCGAACGGCCAGTTGCTGTCGGAGTGTGGGAAGTCCGATTCCCAGCACAGCATGTCCTCGTTGAACCACTCCATGTTGTGTACGCCGACTTTGTCGCTGATGAAGCAGGTGTAGAAGTGCCGCTTGAACACGTCTACGGGTCCGCTGTAGCCGGGCGGGAACTCCGCGAGCGTCCAGCCCGAATGACGGTTGTAGACATGCTCGGCACGCCACAGGAAGTACGGGATCCAGCCGACATCGCCCTCGGTGAGCGAGAATTTCAGTTGGGGGAAGTCGGCCCAGAATTCGGCCCAGATCAGCTCGGTGAAGGTGAACATGCTCATCATCGACGATGCCGTCATCTGCACACTCGGCGGGGCGTCGGTCGACACCTGCGGAGAGCGTGACGCGGAGCCGACATGCGTGCACAGCACCGTTTGGTTCTCGCAGACCGCTTCGAACAGCGGGTACCAGTACTTGGTGTGAATACTGGGCATTTGCAACGCTTCTGGATTCTCCGAGAACGTCACCGCGTGACATCCCTTGTCCGCCAGGCGCTTGACTTCCTTGGCGGACTCGGCGACGTCGTACAGAGGCAGGATTCCGCACGGGATGAACCGCCCGGGGTACGCTGCGCACCATTCGTCGACGTGCCAGTCGTTGTAGGCCTTGATCATCACCAGGTTGACGTCGCGGTCGGGACCCTGGTTGAGGACCTGGCCGGAGAACCCGGTGAAGTTCGGGAAGTTCAGCCCCGCCAGCTGTCCACCGGCGTTCATGTCGCGGACGCGCTCGTCGACGTTGAAACAGCCTGGCCGCATCTCGTCATAGCGCGAGGCGTCGATGTTGTACATCTCGCGGGGCTTGCCGGCGACGGCGTTCAGGCCCATGTTTCGCCCGCGCACCTCGCCGTAGTACCACTGCTGGACGCCGTCGGGCTCCATGACCACCCGCGGAGCGAGGTCTTTGTACTTCGCCGGAACATGCGCGTCGAACATGTCCGCCGGCTCGGCGATATGGTCGTCCACGCTGATCAGGATCAGATCGTCGTTTTTCATGCCGCTCTCCTTGAATACAGTGACTAGTAGACAATGATCTCGGTCACAGAGTCAACGTTGGGCGGCGTTACTGCTGGGGAAGTCAAAGCGACATAACAGCAGTAATGCCGCTGATGGGCACCTGAGCACCTGCCAGGTCAGCCCGGGACCGGAGAGGGACTAATAGTCTCTCTGTATGGGGCGTCTGGCCTGGTCTGGGATTGCCGGATCGTGGTTGTCGCTCGTCACCGCATGCCACCATGAGTCATGGCTGGGCCCGAGGTGAACGCGAATAAGGTGGTGCGGCCCACCAATGCTGACGTAGCGCGTTTGGCCAGCGTGTCGACCGCGACGGTCAGCTATGTCCTCAACAACGCTGCGGGCCGCAGGATCTCGGCGCAAACGCGCGAGGCAGTCCAACGCGCCGCCGAGCGATTGGGCTACCGGCCCAACCTGGCCGCGCGCAACCTCGCCCGGGGCAAGAGCGGAGTGGTTCTGTACGTGGTGCCGCATGTGGCGGTCGGCGAGATGCCCATGATCGCCGGCAGCCGAATGACCACCGAGCTGGCGCGCCTGGGCTTGCTCCAGGTGCAGATCTTCGAGACCGAGGACGATCAGTACATCGTCGACGCGATCGAGAACCTCGACCCGATTGCGGTCACGAGCCTGTTCCCGCTCAACGCTGCCGCAACGACAGCGCTACGGGCCGCTGGCATACCCAACATTGAGATCGGGACGCTGCCCGCGCTCGGCGATCCGCACCTCGACATTGGCGAGATGCGGGTTGACCATCTCGTATCGCGTGGTCACCGGCAGATCGGGTTCGCCTACACCGGAATTCCCAGGTGGCGCGCGTTGGGCGACTACTGGTTCGAGGGTGTCGCGCGCGCGGCGAAGTCGCGGGACTTGCCGCGATTGGCCGTCGCCGAGGTGACGGTGGACAACGCCGCCGAGGTGGTGCGGGGATGGGTGCGGGACGGCGTGACGGCCGTGTGTGCGCAAAGTGACGAAATCGCCTGCCTTGTCTTGCACGGGATTCATGAAGCAGGGCTGCGCTGCCCGCGCGACCTCGCGGTGATGGGCGTCGACGCCACCCCGATGGGCGTGGTGAGCAGCCCACCCCTGACCACCGTGCAATTCGCTTCGCGCGCCGTCGCCGATATCGCTCTTGCTGCTCTGCTCGAACGATTGGGGTACCCGCCCCCGCCATCGGGCGAGCCCACCGATATCGCCCGCCTGATCGTGCGGTCCTCGACCTAGCACCGCACTGGCATACTCCCGTCTAGCGCACCGCCGGAGAGGAGCAGTCCGATGGACATCGTCGACGCCCAGGTCCACGCCAACATGCTCGGCACCGAGGTCACGCTGGCGATCATGGACGCCTTGGGCATCGCGGGCGTGCTGTTCGACGAGTTCGACACGTTCACCGACGAAGGATTTCAGCCCGGCTATCGCCTGGCCAACGGCGCCTTTCGCTGTGTGGGGCCGAATGCCGAAGCTGCGGCGATACGTTATCCCGAGCGCTTCGCCTTCCTGATGCGGGTGGATCCGACCGACCCGGGCATCGAATCCTGGATTGAAACCCTGACCGCCGCACCCGGCTTCAAGGCCCTGCGCACCATGATTTTCACTCCGACCGAAGCTGCGGTGTTCGAGCAGGGCGGCCACGATCGGTTACTGAAAGCCGCCGTCTCGCACAGCCTGCCGGTGTTCGTCACGTGTCCCGGCGTGGTGGCGCACCTGACGCAATATGTGGAGCGCTTTCCCGACGTCCAATTCGTCATCGATCATTGCGGCGCCGCTTTCGATGCGCCGCCCGGCCAAGCCGGCATCGACGATGCGCTGGCGATGGCGAGCTACGCCAACGTGGCCTACAAATGGGCCCACGCGCCGTCCTTCTTGTCGACCGAGCCCTACCCGTTCAGCGACCTCGAACCGAAGCTGCGCCGCGCGATCGACGCCTTCGGACCCGAGCGCGTGATGTGGGCCAGCGACTATACGATTACCCGGCACCGCGCCACCTGGGCCGAGAACCTGTTCAGCATCCGCGACTCCTCGTCGCTATCGCAGGACGAGAAGGCCTGGATTCTTGGTGGAACTGCGCGCCGGATTCTGAAATGGCCAGCGCCACAAGTTGATTCGTAGCCGCGTCAGGCGATTGCGATGGCGGCCAGGCCGTGCCGCACCCGATCGGGCAACGACCCCCCGTCGCTGAGCCAGTCGTCCAGGGCGATGCGGACCGCCGCCATCGCCAGTGCACCGATCAGCCGGGGCCTGGGGTCTTGGGGGCCAAGCTCGGGTAGCCGGGGCGCGATCAGGTCGGCGATCGCCGCTTCATAGCGCACATAGATACGTAGCGTCCACGCATCGAGCGTTTCCGACGAACGGGTCAGGGTGGCAAGCTCGCGTACCTGGTCCTCGATCTCGGCGAATCCCCGCCCCAGGTCACCGAAGGCGCGGGCCACGGCTTCCAGGGCGCCCATTCCCGCGGGTTGCGCCGCCAGCGCGGTGGTGATCCGATCCAGCCAGTGGGTGTTCATGCCCTCTGCGACGGCGTCTTCCTTGGAGTTGAAATAGCGGAAGAACGTTGCCCGCCCGATCTCGGCCGTGTCGGCGATGTCGTCGACCGTCGCCCCGGCCAGGCCGCGGCTGATCACCAGCTGCGCGGCCGCCTTGGCGATACGCTGTCGTGTCGCCATGCGCTTTTGCTCCGCGAGGGACATCGACGAAGACGTCGCAGACATTCGCCCACCATATCCATGCGAATCGTTTTGTTGCTCGAGTCGGCGAAGGCGGGCGTTTCACCGACGCCGCTCGGGGCCCGACCGGGCCTACATCACACACCGCATCCTGCTTGACCCAATTATCGTAACCGAGTATTAATTTGTCCGGAACAAGGTGATGGCATTCCTACCTGCTCCCAAAGTCATTGGGCAACAGCATCATCGGCACGGATAGCTCTCATCACGAATTCGTATTGGACCGTAATTATTCCGGGCTGCGAAGATCCGTTGAACGACCGACGCCATATTCCTGGAGACCAAGCGATGGATCAAACCTTTATGCAGAGTGCACGGGACACCCTCGTCGACGGTGTTGGCCGACGCGATTTCGTCAGGGCCGTCGCGGCAATCGGTGCCGGGGTCGGCGTAGCCGGCATCGCAGCCGGTTGCGCCAGAACCGGTTCGGCGGCTTCAACTTTCAGTGCCAACCGGGTTCTGCAGCCAGGCGAGGGCAATATCGGGGGCAACCACTACCTGCAGTCCACGCCCGACCAGGTGCTCTGGGGTTACGTCCCCAACGTGCATGCCAAACCGGTGCTGCAAATGAAGTCGGGAGAAACGCTCACCGTCGACGCCGTCTCGCACGAGGGCATCCTGGAGGATCAGGGGCGTAATCCCGTCGCGTACTTCGCGTCGAAGGGCGTCCGCCAATCCGAGGTCCTCACGGACGCCATCGCGATCGCTGCGGAATATCGGCGCACACCACGCGATTTCGATAAGGACGGTCCCCATGTGGTCACCGGTCCGGTGTTCGTCGAAGGAGCGCAGCCGGGAGATGTGCTCAAGATCGAGACGCTCGAGGCGACGCCGCGAGTGCCTTACGGCGTCGTCTCTAGTCGGCACGGCAAGGGCGCATTGGCCAGGACCACCGACGGCAAGGCACCCGCGGGAATCACGCTCGCGGAAGTCATGCCGCCGGTAAGCGAAGACCACCGACCCAACCCCGACCCGACGAAATATGGCGACTCCTTCACATTCACGTCCATCGAGGACGGCCATGGCGTGATGCGCTACGGCACAGCGTCGGTGCGATTTCCGCTCAACCCGTTCATGGGCATGATGGGTGTCGCCTTCTCGCCGGATTCGGATCTCACGGCGGCAAGCGCCAACTCGATACCGCCGACCTTGGGCGGGGGCAACATCGACATCCGGTTGCTGGGTGTGGGCTCCACTTTCTACCTGCCCGTGTTCGCCGAAGGCGCACTGTTCTACGTCGGTGACCCCCACCACGCGATGGGCAGTGGCGAGGTCGCGCTGACCGCGATGGAAGGATCGCTGCGAGGAACCTTTCGGCTCACGGTGTGCAAACCGAAAACCGGTGATGCACCGTCGGTGGCCTACCGCTACCCCTTCGCCGAGACCGCCGATCTCTGGGTGCCCATCGGGCTGTCCGATCCCGATGCCAGCGTCAACGGACAGATCACTGATCTCAACGTGGCGATGCGCCGGGCGGTGGTCAATGCCCTGGACTTTCTCGAGTCCGACAGGGGTATGGACCGGGCCACGGCATACGCATACCTGTCCGCCGCGGCCGATTTCTGTGTCTCTCAGGTGGTCGACCGCACGGTCGGGGTGCACGCGCAAATCGACAAGTCGCACTTCCGGTGAGCCGTGCCGCGCAATTCGCGTGAATCGCTGTTCAGGAGACGGACCATAGCCTTAACATGAGACTATGTCTCAAAGTCCGGCAGTGTCGCCGACCGATAGCGCGCCGCAAGCGCGTGCCGCGTGGCATTTCTTCCAGCAGATGATCGCCGACGTCACCAAGATCGTGACCGAGGACGCCGAGACCGAGCGCGAGCTTCTCGAGGGGCTGCGGGTGATCGCCCGGGTGTCGTCGCTGTGTTCGCAGATGGCCGTCGAGGCCGACACTGCTCGCCCGGGGTTCTTCGATATGTGTTCGGACACCCGGATGATCGGCGGGCCCAATCCCGACGGCAATTATTTCCTGGCGATGATCCGCGGTGATCGGCGCTATCGGATCACCGGTACTCGCGGCACGACTACCTATCTCGGATTCCAGATCCTGGCCGGCACCGGCCTGACCCCACGGCGAATGTCCAACTACCTCGGCGACACCAACCTGGAGCTCACCTCCGGTGAGTTCGCGCTGGTGCTGTCGGCCGACGAGCCCGCGGATCCAGCCGGGGCGCAATGGATACAGATCCCCGATGACGCGTCGTCGGTCGTGGTCCGCGAGTACATCGCCGATCGCGACGCCGAAGAGCCGGCCACGATGCGCATCGAGGCGCTCGACCCCGATCCAGTGACCGTGCTGTCCGATAACGAACTGGCCGAACAGTTCACCGCGATGGCGTGGTCGCTGATGAAGCTGACCACGCTGCACCGCACGATCAAGCCGCAACTGCTACAGCAGCCCAACACACTGTTGACCGCCGAGGCCGCCGACCTGGGTGCGGCCGACACGACGCCGGACAACCTGTACATGATGGGCACCTTCCGGCTCGACCCCGGCCAGGCGCTGGTACTCGACATCGAGCCGCCCGACACCCGGTACTGGAACGTCACGCTGGAAAGCGTTTGGCACGAGTGCTTCGAACCGCGTCGCCGGCACAGTTCGGTGACGAACCGCGGGGTGCAGCCGGATGCCGACGGGCGGGTGCGTATCGCGATCTCCGCGCAGGACTTGGGGTTTGGGCATTGGCTCGACACCGGTGGCCGGCATCGCGGTTTCGTGGTCCTGCGCTGGCTGGACAACCCCACCCCGCCCGACGTGAAGGTGTCCGTGCGCGAGGCCGGGGAGCAGGCATGACGCTGCAGGAACGATTCAACCCCGACAACCTGATCGCCGCCGCCTGCGAACAAGTCGGCAGCGACGACTTCGGCGATGACGGCTGGCAGCCCGGGCTGCAACTGTTGACCGACGGCCTGGTCAACGACGCGCGGCTATCGCCGATCGGCGTCGAGGTCGCCCACCTCGACCTCATGCGGGCCCTGAAGAACCGACTCGGCGTGATCGCCTGGCGCAAGCAACATCCCGAGATCGCGGAGAAGCCGATCACCGCGCCGATCTTCATCGTGGGACAACCGCGCACCGGGACCACCATCCTGCACGACCTGCTGGCCCAGGATCCCGAGCTGCGCGCACCGTTGACCTGGGAGGTCGACGAGCCGTGCCCGGTCCCGCGGCCCGAGACCTATCACAACGATCCGCGCATTGCGCAGGCGCAGGCCAGCATCGACATGTCCGAGCAGATCGTTCCGGGCTTCCTGGCCTTTCACCCGATGGGCGCGCTGCTCGCCCAGGAGTGTGTGCGCATCACGGGCAGCGAGTTCATCAGCATGATCTACACCGTTCAGTATCGGCTGCCGCGTTACTATCGCTGGCTGCTCTACGAGGCGGATCACGCCGGCGCCTACCACTATCACCGAATCTTCTTGCAGCATCTGCAGTCTGGGATTCCCGGACAGTGGTTGCTGAAGTCGCCCGCGCATCTATGGCAGTTGGACAAGTTGATGGCCGAATACCCCGACGCGCTGGTGGTGCAGACGCACCGCGATCCGCTCAACGTCATCTCGTCGATCGCCGCGCTGACCAATCACCTGCGGCGGATGGGCAGCGACGAAACGAGCATCGCCGAGTGCGCGGCGCAGTCGTATGAAGAGATCGTCGTCGGCCTTGAGCGCGGGATGGCGATGCGCGACAAGGGCGTTGTGCCCGAGGGCCGGATGATCGACGTTCAGTTCACGGATTTCATGAAGGACCCGTGGCGCACGATCGGCGACATCTATCAGAGACTGGGCCGCGAGCTCAAGCCCGAGGCCGAGCAGAAGATGCGTGACTTCCTGACCGCCCACCCCGGTGACGGCGGACGCGGACGCTACACCTGGTCTGACACCGGCCTGGAAGCCGACGAAGTGCGCGAGCGGGTGCGTGATTACCAGCAGCGCTACGACGTACCGACCGAGGAGCTGAAGTAGCCCGGCCGACTGCTACGCAGACCGAGTTCCCCCCCAGCCGGGCGCTCGCACTCCTGGGCCCGGCCAGCCGGGCGCTCGGCGCAGAAGGAGAGGCTAGTCGGCGGGCTCGTAGCGCAACATCGTGACGTCGTGCTCGGGATAGTCGAAGAACACCGGGCGCACCCGCATGCCGACGTTGAGATCCACCGGATCGACATTGACCATCTCGGTGGAAAACCTTGGGCCCTCGTCCCATTCGACGATGGCGAGCAGCTGTGGAACGGCGTCGGCGAAATGCGGGCTGACGGGCCGGTGCGCCACGGTGAAGGAATACAACGTCCCCATACCGGAAATCTCGCGCCATTCCAGGTCGTTGGCCAGCGTGCGCGGCGCGCGTACCCGCGGATAGAACACGTACGCGTCCGACGACGGCGAGTACTGAATCACGATGCGATGCTGGGCCAGCGCGTCCCAAAATGGGGCGGTGGTGGGTGTTTTGACGGGCATCGGACGGTCGAAGTTCATCAGTCAGTCCCCCTGCAGGATGAGCGTCGTCTGCTCGGACAGGATTCCGCCGTTGCCAGATACGAAAGCCCGGTTGCAGTCGGCGACCTGCGCGGCGCCCGCGCGGCCCATGATCTGGCGGGTGGCGTCGCAGACATGGTGCATGCCGCCGGCCAGCCCCGCTTGGCCAAAGCCGAGCTGACCGCCGGCGGTGTTGAGCGGAAAGTCACCCCGGAAGGTCAAGTCGTGGTTGGCGACGAACTCCATCCCCGTGCCCTTCTCGCAGAAGCCCGCATCTTCCAGCGACAGCAGCACGGTGATTGTGTAGCAGTCGTAGATCGACACCATGTCCATCTGCTCACGGGTCAGGTCGGTCATCGCGAATGCGGTGTCAGCGGCCGCGGCAATCGGTGTCGACAGCAGATCTTCGGCGTAGGTCGGTGTCTTGAACGGCACGTGCTCGCCGAATCCTTTGATCCACACCGGGCGATTGCGCGAACGCCTGGCGACGTCGGCGTTCGCGACGACTACCGCGGCGCCCCCGACACACGGCATGACGATCTCCAGCATGTGCAACGGGTCGGCGATCACCGGGCTGGCCAACACGTCCTCGACCGTGAGCGGCTTGTCCTTCCAGATCGCGCCGTCGGTGTGGTTGGCGTTGGTGCGGGTATCGACGACGATCTTGGCCATCGCCCGCTCGTCGTAGCCGTAGATCGCCGCATAACGCTGGGCCACCTGACCATAAGGTCCGTTCTGCCCGAGGTTCCCGTAGGGAATCTCGAATTCGGCTTGCGGAGAGCCATATTGGTTGCTCGAGGAGCCGAAGAACATGGCGTCGACCATTGGCCGGGGCTTCTGCTTCGACATCGGTGTGATGTAGCGCGCGGGCAGCGCACACAGCACGGCATCGCAGATGCCGAGCTCGACGGCCGCGGCCGCCCGCCACACCATGGCTGCGGCGCTGGCTCCCCCGAGATCTACGTGCTCGGCGAATCGTGCACCCACGCCCAGGTATTCGGCAATCGTGGAGGGGACGAAGATCTCCGACTCGGCGAGGTGGGAGGCGACGATCCCGTTGACGACCTCACCCGGCAGTCCCGCGTCGTCGAGCGCCGCGGCGGAAAGCTCGGCCCATTGCTCAAGGGCGAAGGGGGCGGGTGACGCCTTGTTCAAGCGCTCCGGGGGCAGCTCGACGTAGCCGACGATCGCGGCCTCTCCGCGTAATCCCATGGCGTGTCCTTATTTTGGAGTTTACTTGCGGGGCAGGCCCAAGATCATCTGCGCGATGATGTTCAGCTGGATCTCCCTGGTCCCGCCACCGATCAACTCGGCCGGTAGATGCAGATAAGGTTCCACGACCGCGGCGTCGGCGTCGTCCACCATCGCGACCTGGCCCGTCAACTGCAGGGTGGACTGGAAAGTCCTTCGCAGCAACACGTTCATCGCTACCTTGGCGATGCTGGACGCCGGACCAGACGCCTGCCCGTCGAGCAGCCGGATGGTCTCGCGCACCCCGAGCGCCCGAATCGCGTTGGTGTACGCGTCGAGCTCACCGAGCTCACGCAGCGCGTCGTCGCGGTCGGGCCCGGGTTCCGATGCGAGGCGGCGCAGTGCTATGGCCCGGTCGAATTTCACGTACCCACTGATGGCCGAACGCTCTTCGGCCATTGTGGCAATCGCGAGGCTCCAGCCGTCGGTCGGACCGCCCAGCAGCATCTCGTCGGGGACGAAGACGTCGTTGAGGAACACTTCGTTGAAATGTGCCTGACCGGTGGCCGTTTTGATGGGCTGGATTTCGATGCCGGGCGAGCGCATATCGAGGAGGAAATAGCCGATGCCACGGTGCTTACTGGCTTCGGGGTCGGTGCGCGCTAGCAGCGCACCGAGGTCGGCGTACTGCGCCAACGACGTCCAGATCTTGTGGCCGTTGATCCGCCAGCCGCCGTCGACCTTGGTGGCCCTGGTGGCCAGCGATGCGAGGTCGGAGCCGGCTCCCGGCTCGCTGAACAGCTGGCACCAATGGATATCGCCACGTTGGGTCGCCGGTATCAGGCGCTCCTGCAAGTCTTTTGGACCGGCGGCGAGTACCGAGGGCAGGATCCATTCGGCGATGTTCAGCGATGTCCGAACCAGACCGGGTCGCTTGGCGAACTCCTCGTCGATGATGAGCTGTTTAAGGGGACCCGCATCGACGCCCCAAGGTGCCGGCCAGTGCGGCGCCAGCAGACCGGCGTCGGCGAGCAACGTACGCTGCGGCCCGGAAGCCTGGTCCTCGTAGTCGCCGTGCGGGGCGGGCTTGTCGTTGCGCAGTTGCATCGCGGCATCAAGCGTCTCGGCGACCCACGACCGGAATTCGGCTTCCGCGTCGCCGAGATTCACCGACATGTCGCGCGTCTGGGTACACGTGAGCTCGCCCAGCCGTCTCGCCCAGCGATTCGCCGGGCCGATCGATCCCGCCAGGCTGATGGCCCGGCGCCAGTACAGATGCACGTCGTGTTCCCAGGTAAAGCCGATGGCGCCGAGCATCGTCAGGGCATCGAGCACCAGGTCCGGGATCGGCGAGACCGCGATCGTCGCGGCGCCGGCGGCCGCGAGGCGATGCTGGTCGAGTGATTCGTCGGCAGCGCGCACCGCATCCCAGGCCGAGGCGGTGGCCAGCTCGCTATTGACCAGCAGCATCGCCGCACTGTGCTGCAGCGCCTGGAAGGTCCCGATCACCTTGCCGAACTGTTCCCGGGTGCGCAGGTGCGCGGTGACCACGTCGACGCACCACTGCACTATGCCGGCGGTGGTACTGGCCACCAGTCCTACCGCGAGGCACCCGGCGCGATCGGGGTCGATACCGGTGAGGACATCCGGCTCGGCCACCGGATAGTCGGCCAGCCGCACGATTCCGATATCGGTGACCAGGTCCGTGCCGGTCACGGATTCGATTGTCGTCGTTGAATTTTCCTTGCGAACAACGGCCCATACGACATCGTCACCGTCGGTGCGGGCGCCGAGCAGCAGCATCCGCGCCGAGCACACGCCCGCGGTCACCTCGGAGGTCCCGGAGATCAGCCAACCCTGGCCGTCGGGGCGCGCCCGAAAGTCTCCCCCGTCGGGTAGCACGACTGCGGCGGGTGCCCCGGACGCCAGCTCTCCCAGCAGCGATTCCGCCGCCGGCTTCGGATCGGCCAGTAGCGCAACGGCTCCCGTGATTACCGTCGGCAACAGCGGTCCCGGCAGTAGTGCCTTGGCCGCGGATTCCAGGACGCATGCGGCATCGATCAGCCGCCCGCCCTGGCCGCCGAGGTTCTCCGGAAGATGCACGGCGTGAAAACCGTTGCTCACCAACGCGTCCCACCATTCGGGAAGCTGACCGGCCGCTAGGGCGTCGAAGTTGTCTCGTGTCGAGGCGATCGGTGCGTGCCGGCCGGCGAACTGGCCGACGGCCTCGCTGAGATGCTGCTGCTCAGGGGTCAGTCCCAGGGTCATGACCGCGCCCGCGCAGTGGCGAACATGGGCTTCGGCCGCACCGGCTGATATCCTTCCGTCTTACAAGACGAACCGTCTCGTCTTGTGGAAGATTACCGGGGCGGGTCGAGATCTGCAAAGCGACCCCCGGGCTCCGCCGCCCGCGGCGAGGACGGCGAGGACGGCGAGGGACCTGACAGACGAGGATCACCAGATGCCAACCGATCTCACCCAGGCGAGTCCACCGGCCGGCTCTCCAAGACGCCGCAGCGAGAAGTCGCGGACGGCCATTGTCACCGCCACGCGTGAGCTCCTTCTCGAACGCGGATTCGACGGGTTGACGATCGAGGCGGTCGCCGCGCGCGCCGGCGTGGGCAAGCAGACGATCTATCGCTGGTGGCCCAGTCGCCCGGCGCTCGTCGCCGACGTCATGCTGGAAGACGCCGACAAGATCCTCGCGTCGGTCGAGCACACCGACGACCTGGCTGCCGACCTGTTGGGGTGGGTGCGCAAGCTGGCCTCGACACTGACGACGGAACGCGGCTCGGCGATGCTGCGGACGTTGACCGTTGCCTGCATGGAGCACGAGGAGACCGCGGTCAAGTTGCGTGCCGGATTCAGTTTGCCGCTGCACAACAGCGTCCGCACCCGGCTGTTGGCCGACGGCATCGATGCGGCCACTGCGGAGTCGGCGGCCGATGCCATTGTCGGCGGCGTGGTTTATCCGATCCTCTCGGACGCGCGGCAGTATTCGCGGCGCCGGGCCGAATTGACCACGCAAATCATCGTCGATTCCTTGAAGCGCAAACGCTGAACGCGCTGTATTGCGTGATGGAGATCGGTGCCGAAATACGGTCCGGGGTCCCGGGAAATAGTTAGATTAGCGAGCTATATCGCGGCCCATCGGCGAAATTTGCGGTTCCGCTCAGGCGTTGTGCGGCTCCGCCCCGCTCGCCGCGAAAGTGGCTGGCATAGAGCATCATCTATGCGGATTGTGGGTATCACGAATTCGGATTGGACCTCGATCCGGTCGGATGTAAAGATCCGTTCAGTACCTCGATCGGACGACAATCCAGGAGCCCAGCAATGGACCTGTCCATTCAGCGAGTGTGGAACTCGCAAACTACTACGCCGAGCATCTGCATCCGGGGTTGCCGCGATACTCAAGGTGGTAGTAGTCCTGCGGCCACCCCAAATCCGGCGCGAGCGAATTAGGCTTCGGATTATGACGGACCGGCCGAGTCCGTGGGGGCATGAGCGAGCAAAGCTCTCGCACCAGTTGGACATGCGCGGTGAGGTTCTCGGCCGCAGGCACGCGCGGCGGCTTTGCCACCGCTTCGCGCGCGTCGGCGTCAACACTTCGCCGGCGCGCCTGCGAGCGATGCTGGCCGGAGCACCGTGTGCGGCGAGTGAAGAGGCCGATGTCCGATTCGCCTTGATCGCGGCCGAACTCGACCGTGAAGCCCGCACCGCGAAGTACCGGCAGATGAGACGCGAGGGCGCGCGATCATTACTGATCGCCGGCATGACGCTGCTCGCATTGAATTTCCTGCTGTGCGCGGCCTACGCGCTGCTGAACCTGGCCCAACAGTCTTCGCCGTACTGACCGCTCGCGCTCTTCCGTTGGGACACATCACCAAAGCGCGGGTCCGCTGACCTGCCGGCCCGCCGACCAGGTCGCCACCACCGCAGCCAGGGGCTCGGTGCGGACCGCGACCAGGTCGGCGGGTTGACCCGGTGTCAGCCCTCCGGCCTCGCGGCTCGAGGACGCAATGACGTGGCGCGGATGCGTGGTGAGCAGCGCCACCGCGGAGTCGATCGAAGCCACCCCCGCCTCGCTGATGGCCACGGCGGCCCGGGCCAGTGACCCGCTGTGGTAGTCCGATGTCAGCACGTCCACCACGCCGGCCTCGATCGCATCCCGCGCGGACAGGTTGCTCAAGTGCGAGGAACCCCGCCAGGCGTTAGGTGCGCCCATGACGACGGCGAGTCCGTTATTGCGGGCCGCCGCAGCAGCGTCCAGGGTCAGGGGGAACTCACAAATGCTGGCCCGCATCGCGGCCGCCTCGATGACGGCGCTTTCGCTGTCCGGGTCGTGCGTGGCGAAGACCGTGTTGTGTGCCGCGGCGAACCGGGCAATCTGTCTGCGGCGCAACGGTGTTCCGGTGGCATGCCGGTGCAGCGTCCCCAGCCAGCGGTTGAGTTCGTCGTCGTCCAGGCGCAACCTTGTCCCCATCGCCGGACGCCATGCCCGTTCGGTTTGGTATTGCCCCTGACCGGGTGTGTGGTCCATCACCGACAGCAGCCCGATCCGGCGGCCGTGTCGGCGCAGCAGTTCGGCTGTGCCGTCCACTGATTCGGGGTCGCTGACGTCGACACGAAGATGGACCGGCACCGGCACCGGGAGCGCGGCCGCGACCCGGTGCAGGGTCTCCAACACGCAATGAGCGCGGCGATATCCGTCGGCGGTGTCGGGTCCTTCGCCCACCGAGATGCACAAGTAGGGACGCACGACGCCGTGGGCGACCGCGTCTGTCGCGAAGTCCTCCAGCGCGGCGTCCAGCGGAATCGAGGTTCCCGGCCGGGGAGATTCGAAGCGCGGCAACGAATCGGCGTGCAGGTCGGTGAACGCGGGCCAAAGCTGCAATGGTCGCAGATCGACTTGGGTCGCGTGTGGTGGTGGCTGGGTGTCGACGGAGCTGATACAACCATCTTCGATCGTCACCCAACGGGGCGCGACGGCTTCGTCGTGGTCGACTTGTTCCGTAGTCCCGGTGATCACCCGGGCGGCTTGCAGACTAATCATCATGTGGGGCAAACGGATTGACGTAGTGACTGTGATGCCGCCGCGCTGCGCAACGCGTCGTCGAGGTGATCCAGATCCGCCGCCGCCGACACCAGCTCGGCGAAGGGATAGCGGTCGTGGTGAGCCGCCAGGAAATCGATGGCAGCTCGAAGATGCAGGGGACGATAGTTGTGCACCCCAGTGATTGTCATGAGATTTCGGACCAGATACTCGGGGTCGATTGATATGGGCTGACCGGCGGCCACCGATCCCGCGAGAACGGCCCGGCCACCGACATCCAAGCTGGCGATGCATGCCTCGACGGCCAATGGGCTTCCCGACAACTCCAGCGCCACGTCGACGGGCGGCACGTCCTCGGGATCGCCGACAACGAGGTCGGCACCGAAGTTATACGCCGTCTCCTGCCGCACCGGGTCCGGATCGCATACCGCAACCCAGGCACCGAGCGCATCGGCCATCGCCGCAGCGGTGACTCCCAGCATGCCCGCACCGGTGATCAGGATCCGCGTGGGATCGCGGTGCCGATCGAGTTCGGCTGCGTCGAACACTGCAGCGACGGTCGCGGTAGCGCACGACGCGGGTGCGGCCACCGCGTCCGGCACGCTATCGGGTACCTCGACAATCGTGGTGCCCGGCAACAGAACACAGTGACTGGCGAAGCCGCCGTTGAGCGGCCAGGCGCTGTCGAGCGCCTCGTGACCGTACTTCTTGAGATGCAGACACTTCTGTTCCAAGCCCCACACGCAGTTGCGGCATCGTCCGCAGGACGCCGTGATGGACCACACGACCCGGTCTCCGATCGACACCTCGGCGTCGTTGGGATAGCGGGGACGCCCGCCGGAACCGATGGCCACCACATGGCCGACCTGTTCGTGGCCGAGGATGCCCGGATGCGGCGCATCCCTGCGTCCATTCACGGTGTGCAGGTCGCTCCCGCAGATGGTGGCCAGATCGACTGCGACCAGCACCCGGCCGGGGCCGGGGTCGGTCGCCGCGCTGGTCGTCACCACGGTGATCGGCTGCCCCACCCCGTCCCAGCGTGCATACCGTGCGGCGACGACGCCGTTGACCGCAGTCATGCCGACACCGGTTGCGAGGTTGTCGGCGCAATGAGCTTGCGAGCGCGCCGATTCCGTTGCCTTGCCTCGACGTCGACGGTATCCAGCGCGACGTCCTTGGGCTCGGCGAGCAACATCGTGGCGGCGATGCCGAGCGCAAAGCACACACCGGCGATCAGCACCGTCGGCCGCAGCCCTAGCTGGGCGAGGGCGACGGGAGTGATCAGGGCACCCAGGAAGGCGCCCACCTTCGCGGTGCCGGCCGAAATCCCATGTGCGGTACTGCGGATCGCGGTCGGATACGATTCGGCGGCCAACAGCATGGTCGTGTAGTTGGGTCCGACGGCGATGCCGAACAGCGACAACCCGAAGACTACCGCGAACGGTGTCACCGTCGACGTGAGCCCCGGTATCGCGGCGATCAACGCCATCGACAGCGCGGAGAGGCTGAAGCCGATCATCTGCAATGGTTTACGGCCGATTCGGTCCAACAACGCGAGGCCGACGAGGGCGGCGACCAGGCTGAAACACACCACCAGCGCGGCGTTGATCGCGACGTTGGTGACGATGCTGGTATGCGGCGCAATGCTATTGATGAGCAACGGCTGGCTCACCGAATTTCCATACACGGCAACGTTGAAGAAGAACCAGCTACCCGCGGTGCCCAGCAGGGTCAGCTGAAAGGACCGGGAGCGCAGCGCTTTCCACAATGTCACCGACCCGGGCGCGCGGTCGGCAGCGGCTGGCTCTACCGCGCTTCCGGAGAAGACGCTCAGATCCCGCGCCGCCCGGACGGCATCGCCGGCCACGACCAGGGTCCACCGCGGGGATTCCGGCATGTGCCGGCGATTCCACAGCACCAGCAATGCCGGGATCGCCCCGAGGCCGAGAATCAGCCGCCAGGACAGCCCCGGCGACGTACCCAGAGCAACGACGACCAGCGCGACCACGTAGGCCGCGACCTGTCCGAAAACGTAGAACAGAAAGGTCAATCCGACCAGTCGACCGCGATTTCGCCGGTTGGCGTACTCGGTCATGATCACCCCGGAGGCCGGATAGTCGCCGCCGATACCGATCCCGAGCACAGCGCGGGCGATCAGCAGGCTGATGAAGTTCGGGGCGAAGGCCGAAGCGAGCGCACCGATGATCATCAGCACCGCCTCCAGCCCGTACACCCGCCGCCGGCCCAACAGATCACCAAGGCGCCCGAACAGGACCGCGCCCACCGCGACCGCCAGCAGGGTCGAACTGGTCAGCGCCCCGACCTGGCCGGCCGACAGATGAAATTCGGGCTTGACCAACAAGGTCACCGTGCCGATGACGTTGAGGTCGTAGGAATCGGTGAAGAATCCCATGCCCGCGGTCACGGCGGCCTTCAGATGAAATCGGCTGACCGGCGCATCGTCGAGCCGCGCACGCACCCCGGTGGGGTCCAGCGTCGTCATCGCGACACCGCCTGGTTGTGCGTGTCGATGCAGCCGACCAGGTCGGCGACCGAGTCCAGCACGTGGGTGTGCGGCACGGTCGCGAAGTCGGCATCACCGTGTGCCCCGGTCCGGACGCCGGCCACGATCGCCGCGCCGGCTCGCGAACCGGCCCACAGGTCGCTAGTGGTATCGCCGGCGACGGCGATCTGGTCGACGGCCTCGGTTCCGGTGCGCAGCAAAGCCGTGAGGATCATGTCGGGATAGGGCCGTCCGCGGCCGGCATCCGCGGGTGACAACGCATGTGTGATCAAGTCGCCCCACCCTAGGGCCGCGATGATGTAGTCGCGCGTGGTCGGGGCAAAGCCCGTGGTGAGCACGACGGCGCAGCCCGATCCGCGGAGCTTTTCGATGGTCTCGGCGGCCTGCGGAATGGGCGCCACCCGGTTGCTCTGGATGGCTTCGACGTAGGCCGTTTCGAACGCGGCGTTGGCCGCTTCCGCGCGCTGCACGTCGTCGTCGAAGATGGCCCGAAACACCTCGATCTTCGACTGTCCCATCGTCTCGTGAACGTAGCGGACGGCCGCCTGATAGTCGGGGCTGCCGGTAGACAACCCTGACGACGACAGGGACGCGTCGAACGCATCCGCGACGGCGCCGTCGTCGAGCACGGTGGTGCCCGCCATGTCCAGGCAGGCCAATCTGATCATGTCTCTCCTCTGGGTGCCAGCGTTGGGCAGGTAGGTCGTCGGCGGGCATGTGAGCACCGCACCGAGGGTTGCTGAAACCGTCTGGCTGAGCCCTGGCGCGACGGCTTCGCGAAGGTGTACGAAAGGTGAACGTTGACAGCCGATTTCGTCGCAGTTGTCCGAACAACTCGAAGATCATCGGTCTCTGGCAAAGCGGGAGGATCGGCGCGGCGTTAGGGTGCGCTGTGGTCGCCGACCCGAAGTACCGTTCGATCGCCCGAATCCTGGAAGCAGAGATTCGCGAATTCAACGACGGGCAGCGGGTCCCGAGCGAAAACGAGGTGGCGCAGCGTTTCACCGTCGCCCGCTCGACCGCGCGTGCCGCGCTGCAGTATCTGACCGCGCGCAATGTGATCCGCCGGGTGCGTGGAGCCGGGAGCTTCGCTACTCACCGCATCGACTATCCGATCGATGCGGAACGCGCCCCTTCGTGGAGCGCCACGGTGCGCGCGGCCGGCGCCTCACCCCGAAGCGTGGTGCGCACCTGCACTCAGCAGCTGCCCCCCATGGAGATCGCCGCCAAACTGCAACAGCTGCCCTCGGATCCATGTCATCGCCTGGTGCGGCTGTCGTACGTCAACGACTTGCCCGCAGCCTGGGGGATCGAATGGGTGCCCGCCACATTGGCTCCCGACCTCGCACTGGCGATGCGCGCCAACGACTCGCTACACGAAGTCCTTACCAACGCGGGCCTTTCGCCGCGACGGTCGTGGGTACACGCCAGCACTGAGATATTCGAAGGCGAAGTCGCCGAGCAACTCGACGCACCACAGTCCAGCCTGGGGTGGTACATCGAAAGCCTCAACGTCGACGACGGCACGTTGCGGCCGGTGTCGCTGACGCAGCGGTGGTTGCGCGCCGACACCGTTCGGGTCACCTTCGACAGCGCGGTCAGCAGCCGGGTGGGCCGTTAGCTAGCGCGCCGGCTACCAGGAATTGTGCGGCCATGACTTATCTTGGCGGCCAAGGGAATACCTTTCAGACGCCTCAACTCAGGAACCGATTTGACTGTCTTGATCCGCAGCACGGAACCTGCTGGGCCACAGTGCCATTCGATCGAGTAGACCGTCCCGCAACACCAGGGTGTGAAACAGCACCGCGCACATGTGGGCGGTAAACGCGGCGAACAGCAGGAAGGCGAAGACCCCGTGGCATTCGCGTAGCACCGCATACAGATCGAGGTTCTGCGGTGCGATGCCCGGCAGGCGGATCGGCCCTGCCATGGTGACCGGGAGTCTCGCGGCCGACAGTGTGGCCCATCCGATCAGCGGCTGTATCAGAAGCAATGCGTAGAGCGCGTACTCCGACCACGTCGCGATCCGGCGTTCGGCGCGGCTCATCGTCGCCAAAAACGCCGGCGGGCGGTGCGTGAGCCGGTTCGCCAGCCGCACCACCGCGAAGATCAGGATGGCCACACCCAATGGCCGGTGGATGGCCAGCAGCAGTGGGTAATAGCTCAGCGAAGCGATCATCGTCACGCCAATGAGCAACTGCGCGATGACCATCGGCGCCATTGTCCAGTGCAGTATCCGGGAGAGGATCGTGAAACATGCTGCTGTGCTGGCTTTTTCGACTTTTTCGTCGGTCATGAGCGCACCTGGCCGACATTGACCTCGCTGGGCGACTTGGGTTCTTCGGCACGGCGGGTGAAAGAGCGCGCGTAAACGGCCGACCGCGCAGCCAGCAACGGGTCGTCGGACACCGCGATGCCGTCCGGCAACACCGTCGGATCGAAGTTGATGTCGCGTGCGTTGCCGGCCTCCTCCGTCTGCACCGCGTCGATGGTGATGGTGCCGGCGTCGATCGACCGCCGCGATTGCGGCCAGGGTTTGGTGGCGTCGCTAGTCGGGTCGCCCGGTTCACCGATCGTGAGAATGAGCTTCCAGGTCAGCGGCCGCTGCACGACCGCACGGATGAGGTCGTCGAACAAGTAGTCCTTGCCGGACGAAGCCGGCGTGGCCGCCTGCTGGGCAACCGCCGACCAGCGCACCGGGACGGTCGCACCGGCACTGTTGGTGAAGTAAAACGCATTCAGACCGTGAAACGCGCTGTCCGCGAACCCCACGCTGGGCGGCATCTGCTTGATGATCTTCAGCGCCGCAACGGTCTCGGGATGCCGGTCAAGAAATGCGGCCATCTTTTGGGGATCGGGCTTACCCGTCGCGGGAACGGGTTTGGACGCGAGCAACCGCTCGTAAAAGCCTTCCGGCGTGCGGTCGGTGAAGACGGGGAAATTCACCATCGCGGTGCGCCACTGCTGGCCGTCGGGCACCTGGAACATCAGCCCGAGACCACGGACCGTGTCTGGCTTGTCGCTCTGGTCAGGCAGGCCACCGCCCAGCGAGAATCGACCGATCAGCGGCACGCTTCCGGCCCGGAAGACCGTTGCCCGGCAGACGGCCGCGCCCGCCCCGTTGCTGGTAAACGACCCCGTCGCGCTCAGCCCTTTGGCATGATTTCGCCGGAATCCGTCATGGCGGCCGAAGACGTGTTCGAACCGATCGGCGAAGCGGGGCGGGGTCAGCGCGTCGGCCCCTGAAAAGCCGAGCCAACCGCCCGCGTAGGCGAATCCGCCGACGTCCACGGCGGCGACGCCGGCCACCGCGCCCATCCCCAACAACGCGCCGCGCCGGGTGAGCGCGCCGAAGCGCCCTCGGCCCGGTTGTGGTTCAGCGGGCCGATCCTCCGGCTCCTGATCGCGATCAGCGGGCTCCATGGCCCACCGTCCTTTCCGGTCTGCCGCGCAGCGTGGAACTAAGTCGCTGAAGGCAATTCAATCCAGGGGCTGTTGAGGTGCGCAACTCTTCGGGGCTAACGACGCGCACAATCCGGACCACGACTCGGCGGAAGATTTCGTTCAACCCTTACGAAGACCTTCACTATTTACGCTCCGAGGCGTAGCGTAATGATCGGCCGAGGCCGGGCGTCCCCCGGTCTCGTGTCCACCATCTCCGGCCAGCCAGCCCCATGGCGACCCCGAACAGACTCGGAGGACACTCGTGTTCGACCTCAAGATCACTGGTGGAACTGTCGTCGACGGCACCGGCGCCGAGCGCTACACCGCCGACATCGGTATCAAAGACGGCCGGATCGTCGACGTCGTGCGTCGCGGTGCCGGCGACCCCGAGATGGGCGGTGAGGCGGCCGAAACCATCGATGCGACAGGGCATGTTGTCGCTCCCGGATTCGTCGACATCCACACCCATTACGACGGCCAGGTGAGCTGGGACGGCTTGCTCGAGCCGTCCAGTGGCCACGGCGTCACCACGATCGTGACCGGCAACTGCGGCGTCGGTTTCGCGCCGGTGCGGCCGGGCAGCGAGCAGTGGCTGATCGAGTTGATGGAGGGCGTCGAAGACATCCCCGGCACTGCCTTGACCGAAGGCATCGAATGGGGCTGGGAGACCTACCCCGAGTACCTCGACGCGATCGGCAAGCACAAGTTCTCGATCGACGTCGGCAGCCAGGTTGCCCACGGCGCCATTCGCGCCTACGCGATGGGCGTGCGCGGGGCCCGCAACGAACCGGCGACACCCGACGACATCGAGGCGATGGGCCGGCTGGTGACCGAAGCGATCGAGGCCGGCGCGCTCGGCTTCTCGACGTCGCGCACGATGGGGCACCGCGCGATGGATGGCGAACCGGTCCCCGGCACCTACGCGGCCGAGGATGAGCTATTCGGTCTCGGCCGGGCCATGGCGGCCGGCGGCCAGGCGGTGTTCGAGCTTGCACCGCAGGGATCCGCGGGTGAAGACATCGTCGCGCCCAAGAAGGAACTGGACTGGATGCGACGGTTGAGCGGTGAGATCGACCGACCGGTGTCGTTCGCCCTGATCCAGGTGGACGCCGACCCAAACCTGTGGCGCGAAATGCTGGACCTGTCCGCCGACGCACACGCCGACGGCGCCCGGCTTTACCCGCAGGTCGCCGCCCGCCCGTTCGGCATGATGATCGGATTCCAGGGTCACCACGGCTTCAGCCACCGGCCCACCTACCGCCGACTGAAGGCCGAATGCAGCCGCGAGGAGCTCGCGCATCGGCTGGCCGACCCCGCGGTGAAGGCCGCGATCCTGTCCGAGGACGACCTGCCCGCCGACCCGAGCCTGCTGTTCGACGGCATGTTCGCGTTGGTGCAGCACTCGCTTCGCCGGCTCTTCGCGCTGGGCGATCCGCCCGACTACGAGCCCACAGCCGACCGCACCGTCGCGGCCATCGCCAAGGCCCGCGGCGAGGACCCGCTGTCGACGCTGTATGACCTGATGCTCGAGCGGGACGCGACGGCGATGCTGATGCTGCCGCTGTTCAACTACGCCGAGGGCAACCACGACGCGATCCGTGAGATGCTGCTGCACCCCGCCGGCGTGCTCGGGCTTTCCGACGGCGGCGCCCACTGCGGGATGATCTGCGACGCGTCCTATCCCACCTTCCTGCTGACGCACTGGGCGCGAGACCGGCATCGGGGCGACAAGCTGGCGCTGGAATACGTGATCCGCAAGCAGTCTCGCGATACCGCTCACCTCTTCGGGCTGACCGACCGCGGCACCATCGAGCGCGGCAAGAAGGCCGACATCAACGTCATTGACATGAACGCGTTGCAGCTGCATCCCGCGGCGATGGCCTTCGACCTGCCCGCCGGCGGTAACCGGATCCTGCAGGGGGCCAGCGGATACGCGGCGACGATCGTCAGCGGAACCGTGACCCGTCGCAAGGACGTCGACACCGGAGCACGACCCGGTCGCCTGGTACGCGGAGCACGCTAAGGACTCGGTCGGTGACCGCGGCTGCCGGCAATCCGGCACGCACCCGGGACGAGGATGCGATCGGCACCCCGCCCGACGGCCCGACGCTGGTGCCGGCGCAGCGCTACTACTCGCCGGCATTCGCACAGCTCGAGATCGAGCGCATGTGGCCGAAGGTATGGCAGGTCGCCTGCATGGTCGACCACGTCGCCGAACCGGGCGACTACTTCGAATATCGCTGCGGCCCTTACGGGGTGCTGATCGTCCGCGGTCACGACGGCGTGCTGCGGGCATTCCAGAACGCCTGTCGCCATCGCGGCAACTCGCTGTGCACCGGCTCGGGTTCGGGACTGCGCGAGCTCAAATGCGGCTATCACGGGTGGACCTGGGATCTGGCTGGCACGCTCAAGCGGGTCCCCAACCGCAAGGGCTTCGGCGCCCTGCACATGTCCGACTTCCCGCTGGTTCCGGCCAAGGTCGACAGCTGGGCCGGCCTTGTCTTCGTCAATCTCGACCTGGGCGCGATGCCGCTGATCGAGTATCTAGAGGCGATTCCCGATGACATCGCCTGGTGTCGTTTGGAAGACTTCCGCTGCTACGCGACCCTTACGGTCGACGTCGAGGCAAATTGGAAGACGATCGCCGACGGGTACAGCGAGACCTACCACGTCCAGACCCTGCACCCGGAATTGCTGCGCTGCATCGATGACATCCATGCGCCACAACAGATCTGGGGACACACGGGTAAGTCCGATCAGCCCTATGGCGTGCCGAGCCCTCGCTTCGACGGCACTTTGAGCGACGAAGAGGTCTGGGACGCTTACGTATACACCCAAGGTGCGCTGATGGGAGCGGCCGAAGGCACTCCCTTCCCCGCCGACGAACGCCGGCCCGGACAGACGGTGCAGGAGCTGATCGCGGATCGTACCCGGGAATTCGCGGCTTCGCGGGGCGTGGACCTGGACTGGGCCGACACCGATCGGATCACCCGGCTACACCAGTACAACGTGTTCCCGAACATGACGTTGCTGGCCAATGCCGACCACCTGACGATCATGTGCTCACGCCCCGGCCCCGATCCCGGCTCGACTCCCGATCAGGGCGAGTTGGTTATGTTCTTGATGACGCGGATGCCGCCGGGCGCCGCGCGCAACAAGCCGACAGACGTTCGGGTGAACGCCGCGGAGGCCGAGCCCGGCCTGGTGCTCACCCAAGACATCCGGGTGCTCCCGGGCTTGCAGCGCGGTATGCACCAACCCGGATTCACCCACGTGGTGCTCTCCGGTGAGGAGCGTCGGGTGATCAACATGCACCGCAATCTCGAGCGTTACCTCGACCTACCGGAATCCGATCGGATGACCGGGGGCATAGGAGAACCCGGCGAATTCGCGTCGACAATTTAATGGCGAGCGCCCCCCGAAAGCGCCGTCACGGGTCTAGACTTCCGGCTTGTGACGACCGCGTCGAATCCGTGTGGTGACGAACAGGGGCAGCTACCGCACCGGTTGTACATGCGATATCAGATCGTCGGCCAGCGGCGGGCGCGACGGATGTGCCGGTCTTTCGCGGACGTGGGTGTCGACACCGGTCCGGTTCGTCTGCAGCAGATGCTCGCGGGCATGCCCGTCACCGAAGAAGAAATGACCGACGTCAATTTCGCTCTCATCGCGACCCAGATCAAGCGCGACGAGCGCAACGCGAAACGCAAGCAACTCCAGCGCCAGGGCACCCGCTCGCTGATGTTCGCGGGGATGATTCTGCTGGTGCTGAACTTCTTGTTCTGCCTGGCCTACCTGATGCTCAACCTGACCGACCAGGCCCCGCTGTAACGCTGTAGTCCCGTTCGTCGAGTGTGCGTTCAGTGCGGCGACACGCCGACGCCAGCCGGCGTGATCGCACACTCAAAGCCGTTGTCGCACAGCAGCAGCGTTAGGTCAGGCAGCCCTGCGAAAGCGCACGATGTCGTGCCATCGATTGCCGGTCGCTTGCCCGAATTCGAAGTTCTCGGGCTCGACAAGATCGCGCAATTCCCGCACGCTCATCCGGTCCGGGTCCGGAAACGCTTCGGCGAACACGAGTTGCCCTCCCGGCTTCAGCACCCGGCCCAGGGAACGGATGCAGGCCGGCTTGTCGGGCACCTCGCCGATCACGGCCGCCAGGAACGCGACGTCGAAAGTGTCATCGGGGTAAGGAAATCCGTCGCTCGCCTCACCCGTTGTAAAGCCGACGTCGTGGAATCCGGCCCGCTCGAGCTGCCGCCGCGCCTTGTCCAGCATCTCGGGTTGAAGGTCGAACAGGTCGAGCCGGCCGTAAGTGAGCCGACGAGCGATCTGCACACTGTAGAAGCCCGGGCCGGGCCCGACTTCGAGCACGTGCTCGGAACCGGTGAGGCCGATGCTGTCGACCTTGCGTGCCGGGTTGGACAGCGTCCGGCGGACCGGATTGTTGAGAAAGAATGCCGCCTGATGCGGATAGGGAGCGGCGCCTTGGTGGCGGCGCTTGTGGAGCAGAGCATCCATCCAGGTCGTCGACATCGCGTCTCCTAACTCGTCGTTGAAGTTAGGGTACCCTAAGTAAATGCCCGGCGCTAGCCCTCTTCCGCGCTAAACCGGTTGGCCTGCTGGATATTTCATTTAGCGATTCAAGCGGGACCGCGGCCGTCGCCTGCCAACTTGAGCAGAAGTCGGGTTCCGCCCAGCGGACTGGCGTGCAGGGATGCCTCCCCGCCGTGCAATTCTGCCTGTTGGGCAACCAGCGCCAGCCCCAGTCCGGAACCCGACCGCGATGCCGTCGAACCGCGGGAGAAGCGTTCGAATACCGCGGTGCGTTCGGATTCTGGGACGCCGGTGCCGTCGTCGTCGATCGCGATTTCGACGCCTTCACCCGAACTGCTCACCGCGAGTTTAATCGTCGATGCACCACCGTGTTTGACGGCATTGGCGATGGCGTTGTCGATCACCAGCCGCAGGCCCGTAGGCAATCCCACCATCAAAACGGTGGGCGACGGTACCAGCGACACCTCCACGTCGGGGTAGATGCGAAGCGCGTCGTGCGCGGCGCGATCCAGAAGCTCGGTGATGTCGAACGGGACGAAGTCGTCGACGGTGGTCAGCTCGCCCTGCGCCAGCCTTTCCAGCGCGGTCAGCGTCGCTTCGATGCGGCTCTGGGTACGGATGACGTCGCCGATGACCTCACTGCGCTGCTCGGCGGCCAGTTCCAAGGTGGACAGCACCTCGAGGTTGGTGCGCATCGCGGTCAGCGGCGTGCGCAGCTCGTGGGAGGCGACGGCGGCGAAGTCGCGAGCCGACTCGAGTGCTGCCTTGGTGCGTTGCTGCTCGTTGCCGATGCGGTCCAGCATCTGCTCGACCGCCTCGGCGATCTCGACGGCCTCCCGCACGCCGCGGACCTGAACCTCGTCGGGGCTGGACTGCGCATTGATGGCGCGGGCTTGCCGGGCCAGCAGCACGAAGGGATTGACCATGATCAACGAGATCACCCAGCCGACCAGGAAAGTGCCGGTGATCACGCCGGCGCAGATCAACAACACCCGCAGGTGCAGTTCGTTGATCCGATGCTGAGCCTCGGCCAGCGGCGCGGCGAGCGCAATCGATACCGGACCCGCGTTGAAGGTACGGACGCGGTACTGCACGCCGTTGATCGTGGTGTTCGCGTAGCCGTTGGCGAGTTGGGGCAAGACGATGTCGCTGGGCACTGCCACGGTCAGGGCCCCGATGCGGGCGGTGCGCACCAGATTGCCATCCGGCGAGGGCCGGTCGGGAGTGCTCTGGCGGCCGCTGCTGAGCAGGGTGTTGATATCGCCGAGGCTGCTCACGGAGTCCAGGCGGCGGTCGAGCTGGCTGTATTGATCGTTGGTGACGCCCACCCAGACCCATACACCCAGCGTGACGACGAGAGCGATCACGCCCAATTGCGCAACGATGACGATGGTACGCAAAGACAAGACACGCATCGGCAGTCGAATTCTTCTCAACGCGCGAATGGTGGGCTCCCTTGCTGAACTACTACTGCTTCGCGACCATCATGGCCCATTGATCGTCCACTGGACCGCTCGACCGCGTGACACAAAAGACGCGTTCCAATACGCATCTGAAATCGCCTGCGGTGCAGAAACTTTCGATTCATGCAAGATTCAACTCGACGGGTAGCCCCTCGCTGCAAGCGGCCTCGGCGAGCAGCTCCCCGAGCAACGGCCCGAACTTCATCAGGTTGTTGCCGACGAAGCCAACCACACGGCCGCGGCGCACCGCCTTCCACCCATCCCCGCCCGCGTCGAGCCACGGTGCGTGCACCGTGAAGCAATCCACCTGGCCCACCGGCGACAGCGACGGGAAGAGCGCGCGCACCCTGGGCGGCTCCGGTATCGGCTGACCGAACGCCCATTGGCCCGTGCTGCCCAGTGGCAGCCCGTAGCCCTCGGGTGCCGCCAGGCAGGCGGCGCCGGTGGCATCGGCGCCCTCGTACGTGTAGCGGGTGTGCGGGGTGAGCTCGACATCGAGCGGGCCCAGCAGGTCCGGTGTCTGGGCTCCCACGCACACCAGAACTTGGTCGCCCCGCGTCACGGTGCCATCCGCGAGACGGACCGAGCCGTCGTCGCCGAGCGAGACAACCTGGCCGCGCCTGATCTCCACCTTGGCCGCCAAGGCGCTCAGAGCACGGCGAATGCGTAGGCTGCCGCCGAGCGGATCGAAGATCCCGGTCTGCCAGGGCGGCGTGACAAACGGTATCCGGGCCTGGATCTGGTCGCGGTCGAGCCAGCAGAATTCGGCGCCGGCCTCCGTCATCGCCGTTGCGGTCTCCTCGGGCGGGGCCGCCGCGACGAAGCCCTCGGAACCGAGCAGCCGCCCCACCTCGAGCTCGCTCTCCCAACGCTGCCAGCCGGCGCGGGCAGCGATGGCCAGCCGGCACAGCGCTGGGCGCTGATGGGCGATGCGGAAGATCCGCGCCAGACCCGCGGACAGTTCGGAGAACGGTTCGCCGCGTTCGAACACAACCGTCGGCTCACCGCGTCTGGTCAACTCATAGGCGGCGGCGAGACCACATATTCCCGCGCCAACGACAATGATCACCTAAATACCTCCCCCACAATGGGATTCATCGCAGCACCTCGCGATGACCGGCGTCGAGTCGGCGGGTCCAGCCCCGCGCGTCGAGGTGTTCCAACAACGGAATCGCCACCCGCCGGGTGGTGTTGAGGGCTTGGCGCGCTTGGCTGGTGGTGAACGGCTGCTCCAGCCGGGCCAACTCCCGCATAGCCAAAGCCGGTGCGGTGGGCAACAATACGACGCCGTCGCGCAGCCGCAGCACCCGCCCGGCCCGCTCGGCCGCGGCCAGTTCGCGGGCGGACAGCTGCAGCGCCGACAGATCGTCGGCCTCCGGCGCGCGGAAGGGCTCGGCCCGCAGTCGCGCTTCCAGTTCGCCCACGGCGGCCTCGGCCAACCCGAGGTCGTCGCGAGCGCCGGGCACCCGGATGTGGCCGCCCCGCTGCTCAAGTCCCGCGTCGCGGGTGACCGCGTCGAGCAGCGACTCGTCCGGCAGGGCCAGCAGGTCACGCGCGCCACCGCGAGATAGCCCTTCTGCCAACGGGTCTCGCGCATGCAGTTCCTCGACCGCGGCCCTTAGACGCTGCTGCCAGGCCTCGTACGTCGCGGCGTGCACCCACCAGCCGTCGAGCACCCGCACGCTCTCGGGTGTCGCTGATGATAGGAACCCCAGACGGCGCAGATGGCTCTCCCGCACCGCGCCGCGGCGCGCCACCTCGGCGCCGACGTCGCCGGCCGCGTCCATCGCACTCAGCGCCGCGGCCCGACGGGTTCCGTCACCGCGCCGCCGCAGCACCGGAGGATCGGCGTCGAGCACCAGGGCGCCGCCCAGGACCCGCTGGCCGCCCGGGTCGCGCAGCACCAATCGGTCGCCGAGCACCAGCGGCAGTGCCCGGTCGAGCGTGAGCCGGCCATGGTCGTCGTCGAACGGCCGCATCCGCGCGGGCACGGCCGCGGTACCGACGTGGACGACCAGCCGGGCGGCAGCCTCGGTCAACGGGCCGCCGGCGGTGCGGCGAATGTCGAGTGTGCCGGTGCTCGCCCACGCTCCAGGGGTGACCAGCGCGCTCCCACGGTGGATGACGTCGCGCGAGACGCCACGCAGGTTCAGCGCGACCCGCGCCACCGGCCCCAGCGTCGGGTAGGGCTCGCCGCGGCTCTGCAAACCGCGGATCACCACCGATTGCGGCCGGTCCGCGCCGAGCACGTTCAACCGATCGCCGCGCGCCACGGTGCCCGCCGCGAGCGTGCCGGTCACGACGGTGCCCGCGCCGGTGATCGTGAAGGAGCGATCGACCCACAACCGCACCCGGGCGGTGGTTTCGGGCGCGGGCAGCTGCTCCAAGACGCGATCGAGGGTGGCACGCAATTCGGTCAGCCCGGTCCCGTCGACCGCCGACACGACGACGCCGGGTGCATCCCGCAGCCCGGTGCCGGCCAGCTCGTCACGTGACTGCGCCAGCACCTCGGTGGCACGGTCCGGCGCGCGGTCGGCACGGGTCACCACGATCAGGCCGTGCCGGATGCCCAGCGCCGCGAGCGCGTCGCGGTGGTCGCCGGACTGCGCCTGCCAACCCTCGTCCGCGGCCACGACAAAGCAGACCACCGGCGCGGGGCCGAGGCCGGCCAGCGTGTTGGCCAGGAAGCGCTGGTGTCCGGGCACGTCGACAAAGGCCACCTCGCGGCCCGACGGCAGGGTGGTCCAGGCGAAGCCGAGGTCGACGGTCAGGCCGCGGCGTCGCTCCTCCTCCCACCGGTCGGGCTCCATGCCGGTCAGGGCGCGGATCAGGGTGCTCTTGCCGTGGTCGACGTGGCCGGCGGTGGCCAGGACGTGGGTGCTCAGCGGTCCGCCTCGGACATTCCCGCCAGCGCGGCGCGCACCGCGTGCAGCAGACGGTCGTCGTCGGACTCGGGGATGCAGCGCAGATCCACCAGGCAAGCGCCGTCGTGTACCCGCGGCAGCACCGCCGGGTCGCCCGCACGCAGGACGGCCGCCGCGGGCTCGGGCAGGCGGACGGCCCACCCGGGCAACGGCACGCCCGGGGCTCCACCGCCACCGACTCGGCCGTCGTGCGCGACGACGGACGCGCCGACCGCCGCCGCCAGACGCTGGGCACGCGCCCGCAGCCGTTCGGGATCGGCGTGCAGGGCCTGGGTGACCGGTGAGGTGCCGGCCCGGATCGTCGCCTCAAGCGCGGCGAGGGTGAGCTTGTCGGCTCGCACGGCGCGCGCCAGCGGATGACGCGCCATCCGGGTGACCACATCGCCGCGGCCGAGCACGATGCCCGCCTGCGGGCCGCCCAGCAGTTTGTCGCCGCTGGCGGTGATTACGTCAGCGCCCTCGGCCAGCGTGGTGGCGGCGTCCGGCTCGTCGGGCAGCAGCGGATCGGGCGCGAGCAGCCCGCTGCCGAGGTCGACGACCAAGGGCACGCACTTCTCGTCGGCCAACGCCCGCAGCTGGGACACCGCGACGGCGGAGGTGAATCCCTGCACCCGGAAATTGCTCTGGTGCACCTTGAGCACACATCCGGTCTGCGGCCCGATCGCGTCGGCGTAGTCCTTCAGGTGGGTGCGGTTGGTGGTTCCGACCTCACGCAGCCGGGCGCCGGTGGAGGCGATCAGGTCGGGCAGCCGGAATCCGGCACCGATCTCGATCAGCTCGCCGCGGCTCACCACGACCTCACCGCCGGCCGCCAGCGCGGTGGTCGCCAGCACCAGCGCGGCGGCGCCGTTGTTGACCACCAGCGCGTCCTCGGCGCCGGGGCAGACATCCAGCAGCGCTTGGCGAAGGGCGACCGCGCGCTTCGAGCGGGTGCCCGTCGCGAGGTCGAGTTCCACGTCGACGTAGCCGCTCGCGGATACCAGCGCCTCGATCGCACTCGCGGCCAACGGCGCCCGGCCCAGGTTGGTGTGCACGACGACCCCGGTGGCGTTGAGCACCGGACGCAGCTTCGTGTTGCGGTGCGCGGCCAGCGACGCCAGCACCGCGGCCTGCACCTGATCGGGCGGCAGGTCGCCGCGCCGGGCCCGGTCCTGGATGTCGCGCACCAGGTCCCTGACGGCGTGTTCGCCCAGCCGGTTTCGCGCCTCCTGCACCGGCGGAAGCGAAAGCAGTTGATCCGTGCGCGGAATCAGGCGGCGCGGGTCGACCTGTGTCACGTGCCTCCTCGGTCTCCTCGCGTCCAGTGCTGGCGGAGGCGGACGGGAATCGAACCCGCCAGACCGAGATACTCGATCTCACCGGTTTTGAAGACCGGGGGGACCACCAGGAACCCAAACGCCTCCCTGCTCAAACTAGCGTGGTCAGCGCCGACGCCGAGTATTCCGTAGGCGGAGGTCACCTCCGCCGCAGTGGTCCGCTCGGGTCATGGCGTTGAGTGTGCGGGTGCGGCGGCCTGCCCCGGCGTGTCGCCGCCGTGGGCGCACACTCAACGGCCCGAGACGTCCCGCGACGCCCAGCACACGAGTGTGGCGACGTTGACCGTCGTCGCTGCGGGGCGGGCGGCCGGTGAGCCCACCCGCTCCTCGTAGGCTCGTGGCATGACCCAGACGCAGACCCGCCTGACCGGCTATGCGCACGGCGGTGGCTGTGCCTGCAAGATCCCGCCCGGCGAGCTGGAAGAGGCGGTCCGCGGCCTGGCCGGACAGACCAGCGGGAACGTTCTGGTCGGCCTGGACGACGGCGACGACGCGGCCGCGGTGTTAGTCGGCGACATCGCGGTGCTGTCCACGGCGGACTTCTTCACGCCGGTCGTCGACGACGCCTACGACTGGGGTCGGATCGCCGCAGCCAACGCGCTCTCCGACATCTACGCAATGGGCGGGCACCCGGTGGTCGCGATCAACCTGGTCGGCTGGCCGCGCGAGGTACTGCCACTGGAGCTGATGACCGAGGTGCTGCGCGGCGGGCTGGCGGTGGCCTCGGAGGCCGGCTGCCCGGTGATCGGCGGTCACTCCATCGACGATCCCGAGCCGAAGTACGGCATGGCCGTGACCGGTGTGGCCGACCCGAATCGGTTGCTGCGCAACGACGCCGCCGAACCCGGGCTGCCGCTGACCCTCACCAAACCGCTGGGGGTCGGGCTGCTCAACAATCGGCACAAGCAGACCGGCGAGGTGTTCGCGGAAGCGATCGCGACGATGGCCCGGCTCAACCGCGACGCTGCCGAGGCCGCGGTGGCAAACGGTGTGCGCGCGGCCACGGATGTGACCGGCTTCGGGTTGCTCGGCCATCTCTACAAGATGTGCCGGGCCTCAAAGGTGGGCGCCGTCCTCGACCGCTCCGCGGTGCCGGTGCTCGATGCCGGCCGGGCGGCGCTGCGTGACGGGTTCGTCTCCGGCGGGTCTCGGCGCAACCTCGATTGGGTGCGGCCGCATCTGCGTCCCGGCCCCGGCATGACCGAGGACGATCTCCTGCTGCTCGCCGACGCGCAAACCTCGGGCGGCCTGCTCGTGGTGGGCGAACTACCCGGTCACCCGGTGATCGGCCACACCGTCGCCGGCGAGGGCATCGAGGTCCGCTAGTCCGCTTTAACGGGCGGTGGTGATCGAGTCGCCGGTGATGCCCGCCGCGCGGCGAGCCGCCAGCCGACGCTTCTGCGGCTCCATCGTGTAGCGAGGGTCGCCGGCCGATTCCTTGCCCGCCTCGAAGAAGCCGAACCTCAACATCGCCGACGCCGTCAGCAGCGTCAGGCCGGACAGCGCGGCGACATCGCGGCGATGCCCGCCGAGTAATGCGCCCAAACCGCCTGCAGCGGCGAGTATTTCGCTCGTCTGTAGCAGCCAGCCGGGCCTGCCGTGGTGCAGCGGTTCTCTGGTCACCGGGTCCATCCGGAACTCGGTGAACCTGGCGGAGATCAGATCACCGACCGCACCCATGACGGCCAGCTTGCGCGCGGGCCCGGCCTCGGAGACCGGGGTGGTGATCATCGCCAATCCCGAAGCGGCCAGGCTCGCGGAGCTGACGAACACGAACGGCAGGTCTCGGTACGCGGCATTCCACGTCGGGGTGGCGGTGTCGGTGAGCAGCACCGCGGTGTAGACGGCCAGCGGTGGCGACAGCACGGCCGCTGCCAGGCCGGCCGGGGCCTCCACGGCGTGCAGCACGGACCGCAACGGGCCCAACGGAATTCGCTCGCCGGTCATCCGATCGATCTCGGCAACCGCGGCTATCCCGATGCCGCCGCTGAACAGGCTGAGGATCCACGAACCGATGCTCATCGGAGAGGTCAGTTTGACGGTCCGCAGCATGTTGACGAATCGCTCGGGTCGGCCCAGGTCTTTCACCAGCGCGGCCGCGCCCAGTGACACCGCGATCAGAGCGGACAGTCTTGTGTTGCGGCGCAACTTCTTTCGTCCGGTGAGCTGAGCACCTGCCGCCAGCAGGCCAGACCCTCCGGCGACGCCGCCCAAGAACAAGTAGGCCGCCACTTCGTGTCCCCAGGGCGCGGGCTTGACGACCGGACGCCCGTAATACGAGGTGAACTCGGCGTCGGGGACCATCGGCATTTCGCGCGAGCCGTCGGAACCACTGCCACCGCCCCGACGGGCGCCGCGCTCGCGTCTCCTACGCCGCTTGCCCCCCTCGGGTTCGGGCGGGCGGAAGCTGTCGAATTCCGAGGTGCTCACCGGCTACTCCAAAACGCCAGCACGGCCGCGCCGACCATGCCGGCCGCGGCCATCGTTGCCCGCTTGAACATCGTCGGCAGGTCGGCGGTGCACACCCGCGGATCCGGCGGCAGGCCGTAGACCTCCGGTTCGTCGAGCAATAAGAAGATCGACCCCGTGCCGCCGACACCGTCGTGCTCGTTGGCGCCGTAAAGCCTTGCCTCAGTGCGCCCTTCGGCGTGCAACTGAGCTACCCGCTGCCGCGCTCGGTCCACCAGGTCGTAGTGATCGCCGAACTTGATCGACGTGGTCGGACAGGTCTGGGCGCAGGCGGGTATCTGGTCCTCGATCAGGCGGTCGTAGCACAGCGTGCATTTCTGGGCGACGCCGGTGACGAACTCCTCCTGCGGGCGGCCCGGCCGTTCCACCGGCGTCGCATACGTGCCGTCGCTGCGGCGCTCGACCACGCCGAAGGGGCAACCCGCGACGCACGTTCCGCAACCGTTGCACACGTCGTGCTGCACCACCACGGTCCCGAACTCGGTGCGGAACAACGCTCCCGTGGGGCACACGTCGAGGCAGCCCGCATGGGTGCAGTGCTTGCAGACATCGGAGGACATCAGCCAGCGAAACTCCGGGGTGTCGGGCGGTTTCGAATCAGCCTGGGCGTCGGCAGCACCGGGGACCGCGGGCATACCCAGGCTCACCAACGCGCGCCCGGATTCGCGGGCCTCCTCGATCCGGTCGCGACCCTGCTCGATGAACGCCACGTGCCGCCAGGTGCTGGCGCCCAGCGAGCCGGTGTTGTCGTACGACGAGCCCAGCAGTTCGAGGTCGCCGTCGCGGGGGTTGCGGTTCCATTCCTTGCACGCCACTTCGCACGCCTTGCAACCGATGCAGATCGAGGTGTCGGTGAAAAAGCCCTTGCGGGGCTTGGCATCTCCCCAACCGGCATCGGCGGCAGGGTCACTCGGTCCGGTCAGCTGACCCTTGAACTTCACTGGCCTCCCTTCCCGTCCTGCTCGCGTTCGATGCTCTCCCAGACAGCTTCGCTGACTCGGATATTGTCCGTCTCCACGGTGGCGCCCGCGCGGGACTGGTACTCCTCGATCAATTGCAGCAACTTCGCGCCCTGCGGCCGCCGGCCCGGTCGGATGTCACAGGACCCGGCCTTGGACTCCTGGATCTGCACGTTGGGATCCAGTGTGACGCCTAGCAGATCGTTGGCCGCGTCCCCGCTCACCAGCGCGTCGCTGCCCACACCCCAGTGATAGGGCAGCCCGATCTGGTGCACGGTGTGGCCGCCGATCCACAGCGGGGTCATCCGCTCGGTGACCAGCACCCGTGCCTCGATCGCCGCGCGTGGCGAGATGATCGTCGCCCAACCGTAGGGCTCGAGCCCGCGTTCGGCGGCCAGCTCCGGCGAGACCTCGCAGAACATCTCCGGTTGCAACTCGGAGAGATAGGGCAGCCATCGACTCATGCCGCCGGCGGTGTGGTGCTCGGTGAGCCGGTAGGTGGTGAACACGAACGGGTACACGTCGGCGCCGGGATCGCCCGCGCTCGGAGCGCTCAGATTGTCCTTGCGCGGGAAGATGATTCGCGAGGGGTTCCGCTGTTGCGGGTAGACCGCGTTGGCGACCGGCGACTCTTGCGGCTCGTAGTGTGTGGGCAGCGGTCCGTCCACCATTCCCTTGGGCGCGAACAGCCAACCCTTGCCGTCGGCCTGCATGATGAACGGGTCGTCGCCGGCGAGGGCGTCCGGGCCGCCGACGTCTGGGTCCGGGCGGCTGCCCGGCGCCCGGTCGGCCACGAAGTCGGGCACGTCGTGACCGACCCAGCGCTGCTGCTCGGGGTCCCACCAGATGTAGCGCTTGCGCTCACTCCACGGCTTGCCGTCTGGGTCGGCCGAGGCGCGGTTGTACAGAATCCGCCGGTCGAGCGGCCACGCCCAGCCCCACTCCGACTGGCTCGGGCCGGTGCCGCCATGCGGTACCCGACGGGCGGCCCGGTTGACGCCGTCCGCGTACACACCCGAGTAAATCCAGCATCCGCAGGACGTCGATCCGTCGGCGCCCAGTTCGGTGTACCCGGGTACAGGCTGGCCGGCTTTCGGCCCGGTCAAGTAGCAGCCACTGATCTCGGCCAGCACTGCTGTCGAATCGGGCTCGCCATGCTCATCGGTGGGATAGTCCCAGGTCAGATCGAGCAGAGGCCGATCGCGTTCGTCGGTGGATCCGGCCAGCCGCTGCCGAATTCGCTTGCCCAGTTCGAAGAAGAACTGCAACTCGCTCTGGCAGTCGCCGGGTGGGTCGACGGCCTTGTGCCGCCACTGCACCAGTCGTTGAGTCTGGGTGAAGGAACCGGCCTTCTCCACGTGCGACGCCGCCGGGAAGAAGAACACCTCGGTTTCGATGTCCTCGGTCTTCAGCTCGCCGGAAGCGATCTCGGGACCGTCCTTCCAGAAGGTGGCCGACTCGATCAGGTTAAGGTCGCGAACCACCAGCCACTTCAGGTGCGACATACCCATGCGCTGCATCCGGCCATGCGCCGATCCGACGGCCGGGTTCTGTCCCAGCAGGAAGTACCCGTCGACCTCGTCTTCAAGCATCGACATGACCGTCTGATACGTGCCGTGCGGCCCGGACAGTCGCGGCAGGTAGTGGTAGGCCCAGTCGTTGTCCTCGCGGGCGGCGTCGCCCCACCATGCCTTGAGCAGGCTGACGATGTAGGTGTCGGCGTTGGCCCAGAAACCTTTCTGGTTCTTCGGCCCGACCGCTTCGATGTAGTCAGCGAAGGTGTCGTGCACACCGGCTTTCGGCATCGACAGGTAGCCGGGCAGCAAGTTGAACAACGTCGGTATGTCGGTAGACCCTTGGATGGTGGCGTGTCCGCGCAACGCCATGATGCCGCTGCCCGGGCGCCCGACGTTGCCCAGCAGTAGCTGCAGAATCGTTGCGGTACGGATGAATTGGGCCCCCAGCGTGTGCTGGGTCCAGCCGACGGCATAGGCGAAGCAGGTGGTGCGCTCCCGGCCCGAGTTAGCGACGAGCGTGCGTGCGAGGTAGTCGAAGTCCTCGATACCGATGCCGCAGACGTCGCGCACCATCTCCGCGGTGTACCGCGCGTAGTGCCGCTTGACGATTTGGAACACCGTCCGCGGATGCTGCAGGGTCTCGTCGCGCAGCACGCGGGCGTGCGGTAACGGCGGACCGCCGCTGCCGTGCGCGTCGCCGGCGGCCCGGGCCGAGGCACTGGCGCCGTGCTCGCGGCGGCTCTCTTCCTCTTCCTGTCCGGCGTAGGCCCACGTCGACGGGTCGTACTGCCCGGTCTCGGGATCATAGCCGGAGAACAGGCCTCCCAAATCCTCTGCGTCGCGGTAGTTTTCGTTGATCAGGGTGGCCGCGTTGGTGTAGGCCACCACGTACTCCTTGAACCACTTGTCGTTGCTGATGACGTAGTTGATCAGCGCGCCGAGCAGCACCACATCCGAGCCCGCCCGGATCGGGATGTGTTTGTCCGACACGGCCGAGGTGCGGGTGAAGCGCGGATCGACGTGAATCAGCTTCGCGCCGCGGGCTTTTGCCTCCTCGACCCATTGGAAGCCGACGGGATGACACTCGGCCATGTTGGAGCCCTGGATGATGATGCAGTCGGCGTTGGCCATGTCTTGCAGTGATTGGGTGGCGCCACCGCGCCCGAAGGAAGTCCCCAGACCGGGAACTGTGGAGCTGTGTCAAATACGAGCTTGGTTCTCGATCTGGATCGCGCCCGCGGCGGTGAAGAGCTTCTTGATGACGTAGTTCTCTTCGTTGTCCAGTGTGGCTCCGCCGAGCGCGGCGATCTTCATCGTGCGCCGTAGGGGGTGGCCCTTCTTGTCGATGTCCTGCCAGGCATGCCGGCGGGCCTCGACGAAGCGATCGGCCACCATGTCGATGGCGGTGTCGAGATCCAGCGACTGCCACTCGGTCGCGCGCGGGGCGCGATAGAGCATTTTGATCTGGCGGCCCGGCGAATTGACCAGCTGCTCACTGGCCGAACCCTTGGGGCACAAGCGTCCCCGCGAGATCGGCGAGTCCGGATCGCCCTCGATCTGGACGACCTTCTCGTCCTTGACGAACACTTTTTGACCGCAGCCGACCGCGCAGTACGGGCAGACGCTTTGCACGACGCGGTCGGCGGTCGTGGTGCGTGGGGCGAGGGCCCGCGTGTGCCTGGAGGTCACCGCCGGCCCGCGGCCGAACGCATCGGCCGAACGCAGCTGACGGATGACGGGCCATTCGAGAAAGATCTTCGGCGAGGGCAGCTTCGGAGCCATATCCCGAAGCCTAGTGGGGCACGCGATCGATTACCCGGCGGGAACCGGCGCGGCTGTCCACTGCACCTCTTACGATGTGACTTCGGCAGTGGGTGACCTCGCCAAGTTCGACGTGCAGGCCGTCCTCGGTGTCGTGCAGCAAGCACCGCAGATGCTGCACATCTACGACGACAACCGCGTCTATCTGACGGTGGAGTCCCGCAGGGACGGACCGCTAAGCCTGCGCATCCACGCGTCCGACGGGCCGCTCGGCGGATCCATCGCGGTCGGCACCGACGGCAGCGTCACCCAGGGCTCGCCCCCGGCCCGTTGACCCGGGCCGCCTAGGTGATCGATGCCGCGTAGATCTCCGCGATGTTCGATCCGAGCTTCTCGTCGAATTCCGCGTCGCTCTGCTGGGCGGTCAGTCCCTCGGTCAACGCCCGCGAGAAGCTCGCGATCAGTCCGTGGTTGCGGGCCAGGATCTCGCAGCTCTCGGTGAGGCTGTAGCCGCCGGACAGCGCGACCACCCGTAGCACCCGGGGGTGGTCGATCAGCGGCGCGTAGAGATTGTCTTCGTCGGGCAACGTCAGCTTGAGCATCACCTGCCGGTCGCCCGGGAGCTCGTCGAGTTTTGCGTGCAGCGCCGCCACCAGCAGGCCGTCCGCCTTGGGCTTGTCCGGGCTTTTGATGCTGACCTCGGGCTCGACGATCGGCATCAATCCGCGCTCGGCGATCGTGGCGGCGTACTCGAATTGCTGGTCGACAATGGCGTTGATGCCCGCCTCGCTGGGCTCTTGGATGAACGAGCGCATCTTGGTGCCGAAGATGCCCAAGGCCGCGGCCCGATCCAGCAGGGAGTCGAGTTTGGTCATCGGCTTCATCAGCTGGACACCGTTTTCGGCGTCGGCGAGGCCCTGGTCGACCTTGACGAACGGAACGATGTGCTTTTGCTTCCACAGGAACGCCGCGGAGTCCTCGCCGTTGATGGTGCGGTCCATGGTCTGTTCGAACAGGATGGTCGCGATCACCTTGTCGCCGGTAAAGCTCGGGCTCGTGATCAGCCGCGCGCGCATCTGGTGGATGAGGTCGAACATCTGCTCGTCCCCGCTGTATTCGTCTTCTCCAATCCCGTAGAGCTTCAAAGCTTTCGGCGTGCTGCCGCCGCTTTGGTCCAGCGCGGCGATGAAGCCGTGGCCCGAGGCCATCGCGTTGCGTTGTTCTTCGTTCACTGCGTTCCTTCCGTCGTCGCCTGATCCGGTCCGCGGCCCGCCGCTGGGAACCTCCAAGGTCCCAGCATTGCGCACCGCCACCCCCCGCGCCTACAGGCATTTCGACTCCTGGCGGTACACCGCACCCCGGTGAGTTGATCAGGTCCTATTGACTGAGCTGATCGGCATATGTGACGATTTCGTCAGCATCGGCAAGTCACGGATGAGCGGCTCGGCCGGGCAGCGAGGAGATTCCCAATGAGCAACGGGCGCAAGGATGCGGCCGCCTCCTACCGGCATGACATCTACAGCCGCGCCGCCGTGCTCGACCCCTATCCGCACTATCGGCGACTGCGCGACGCCGGCCCGGTGGTCCGGCTGCACCGGCACCGGGTCTACGCACTGCCGCGCTATGCCGAGTGCAAAGCCACGCTCCGCAACGACTCAGCGTTCATCTCCGGACGCGGCGTCGCGCTCAACCCGTTCAGTAACCGACTATCGCGCGGCACCACACTCAACAGTGACGGCGCCGACCACGATCAACGCCGGAAGCTTCTTGCTCACCGGCTGCTGCCCAGGGCACTGCGCTCCGCCAGCGAAACCATCGAAAGGATGGCGGATACCGTCGTCGACGCTGCGATACGACGCGGCACCGTCGACGCTGTCGCCGATCTGGCGACGGCCCTGCCGCTCGCCATCGTCCCCGATCTCGTCGGCTGGCCCCGCGATCGACGTCAGCATTTGATCGAATGGGCCGGCGCCACGTTCGATGTCCTCGGCCCGCTCAATTGGCAAGCCGTCAAAGCGACTCCACGCAGCCTGCAGATGCTGCTGTTCGCCCGTCGTGTGGTGCGGCAACGGGCCGTCCTGGACGGAAGCATGGCGCACGAACTGCTCTGCGCCGTCGACGCCGGCCGGCTCAGCTACGACGACTGCTCGGCACTGATGATCGACTACATCGCCCCATCCCTGGACACGACGATCAGCGCCATCTCCAACGCCCTGTATCTGTTCGCTACACACCCCGACCAGTGGCGCCTGGCGAAAGAGGACCCCGGGCTGATCCCCAATGCCGTCAACGAAGTGATCCGCTACGAATCGCCGCTGCGAGCCTTCGCCCGCCAGGTACCCCACGACACCGAGATCGCCGGCACGCCGATACCTGCCGGATCACGGGTTCTGGTCATGTACGCCTCAGCCAACCGCGACGAAAACGAATGGGACAGACCCGAAATCTTCGACATCCGTCGCGACGCCGGGCGCCACCTCGGTTTCGGCCACGGAACCCACGCCTGCGCCGGTCAGGGACTCTCCCGGATGGAAACCGCTGCCATTTTGCGCGCCCTGCTGCAACGGGTGGACCGTCTCGAGGTTGTCGGGCAACCCGTCTGGGCGGTGAACAACATCATCCGCCGCCATCGATACCTTCCGCTCAAGCTGATACCGGCCTGAACATTTCGCGCCGTCGGATCGACACCTGCACCTGGCAGCGGTCGTGGTGCGTGCGGGCGGCAGCGGTTTGCCATCCCCATGGTGAGTGAGTACTCTCTCACCATGCCCGATTCGGGACGCGATCGATTGCTGGCGGAGGCGCTCAAGCTCTTCGCCGCCAAGGGCTACGCGGCGACCTCGGTCGCCGATATCCAGCGGGCATCCGGCCTCGCCCCCGGCTCGGGCGCGTTGTACAAGCACTTCGCCTCCAAGCGTGAACTGCTGGAGGCGGCGGTGACCCAACGGATCGACAGCATCGTCGCCGCACGAGAGCAGTTCGACGCCGGGCAGCCGGGCGGCGTCGAGCAGGCGGTGCGTACCGCCGGGCAACTGATCTGGAGCAACCTGCGCCAAAGCGAGGATTTGCTCAAGGTCATGCTGCGCGAACCCGAAGAGCTCGGCGATCTCGACGAGAAGACCTGGCAGGTCATCACCGACAACGCCTATCAACGGTTCGCCGATGAGCTGGCCGCGTCCAATCGCTCCGGCCGTACCAGCATTCCCGACCCCGAGGCCACGGCGGCAGTGGCGATCGCTTCCCTGTCACACGCGGCGACGCTGCAGGCGCTGTCCGGACGCTTGCCGGGCAACGTCGACGAGGATCGCTATTTCGAAGCCTGGGTCACCCAGACCGTCAGCGTCCTCGCGCAACACACCAACCCCAGAAACCGTTGAGTATCAACCTCTTCCAGGAGTAAAACCATGACTTTCTCAATGCAACTGAGCGACGACGTCATCGAGGTGCGCGATTGGGTGCACCAGTTCGCGGCCGAAACCATCCGCCCCGCCGCGGCCGAATGGGATGAACGGGAGGAAACCCCGTGGCCGGTGATCCAGGAGGCCGCGAAGGTGGGCCTCTACTCCCCCGACTTCTTTGCACAGCAGGCCGCCGAACCGACCGGCCTGGGCTTCCTCACCGCGTTCGAGGAGATGTTCTGGGGCGACGCCGGCATCGCGCTGTCCATCATGGGAACCGGCCTGGCCGCAGCGGCGTTGGCGGGCAACGGAACTCCCGAGCAGCTCGGGCAGTATTTGCCCGAGATGTTCGGTACACCCGGCGACCCCAAGCTCGGTGCGTTCTGCTCGTCGGAGCCCGACGCGGGTTCGGACGTCGGCGCCATCCGCACCCGGGCCCGATTCGACGAGGCGACAAACGAATGGGTGCTCAACGGCACCAAGACGTGGGCTACCAACGGCGGTATCGCCAACGTGCACATCGTGGTGGCGTCGGTCTATCCGGAGCTGGGCACCCGCGGCCAGGTGTCGTTCGTCATCCCGCCCGAGACCAAGGGGCTGTCGCAAGGGCAGAAATTCAAGAAGCACGGCATCCGCGCGTCGCACACCGCCGAGGTGGTCCTCGACAACGTCCGGTTGCCCGAGGACTGCATTCTCGGCGGTCGCGAGAAATTCGAGGCCCGGATCGCGCGGGTCAAATCCGGCGCCTCGGCGGGTGGCCAGGCGGCGCTGAAGACCTTCGAGCGCACCCGGCCGACTGTCGGCGCGATGGCCGTCGGCGTAGCCCGGGCCGCCTATGAATATGCACTCGAATATGCCTGCCAGCGTGAGCAATTCGGCCGCAAGATCGGCGAGTTCCAGGCAGTGGCGTTCAAGCTCGCCGACATGAAGAGCCGGGTCGACGCCGCCCGCCTGCTGGTGTGGCGGGCGGGCTGGATGGCCCGCAACAACCAGAACTTCGACTCCGCCGAGGGCTCGATGGCCAAGCTGGTCGCGAGCGAGGCCGCGGTGTATGTCACCGACGAGGCCATCCAGATCCTCGGCGGCAACGGATACACCCGCGACTACCCGGTGGAGCGGATGCACCGCGACGCGAAGATCTTCACCATCTTCGAGGGAACCAGTGAGATCCAGCGCCTGGTGATTTCGCGGGCGCTGACCGGGCTGCCCATCCGTTAGGTTTGACGACATGAAGCGTGCGGTCGCGATTATCGGATTTCTCGTCGTCGGCTGCTGGGTCCGAATGCCGGTGGCCGCAGCGGATAACCCGGCCTGCACGGCGTCGGTGTGCGCGTTCTTGTCTCCGTCGCGCAACATCAGCTGCGAGGTCGACTACAAGCGCGACCCGGGCATCCCCGACGAGGCCTATTGCCAGACCAACGAACCGCAACAGTCCGTGCACCTGTCCACCGGCGGAGTCGTCACCACCTGCAAGGGTGTTTCCTGCCTCGGCAACGCTGGAGAGGGCACGCCCGTCCTTGCCTACGACCAGACCGCCGGCGTCGGTCCCTTCACCTGCACATCGAAGTCCGACGGAGTCACCTGCACCGTGTCCTCGGGCAAGGGGTTCACCATTTCCAATGCGGGGATCACATCGATCGGGTGAGGTGTCGACCTGAGTCGGACTTTATTTCGGGTCTCTGCAGTTCGTCTTCGGGCTGACGTGGGTGGATACGTCAACCATCTGCCGCCACTCGCGGTACAGGCCATGATGGCGGAGTGACCACCGAGATCCGGGTTCTCGATAGCGAGAGCGACCTCCTCGCAGGGCTTAACCTGTTCCGCGTCGCGATGGTGGGGTTTCCGCCGATTCCGGACCTGCCGCCCGGCCAGATCACCAAGATGCTCGACCCCGGGCGTATGGTCGGCGCGTTCGACGCTGACCAATTGGTCGGCACCGCATACGCCGCGACGAGCTCGCTGACCCTGCCCGGCGGAGCCATCGTCGGCCACGCCGCCGTGACAGACGTCGGCGTGCTGCCGTCGTTCACCCGACGGGGCATCGCCACCGACCTGATGCGTCACCAGTTGGACGACTTCACCGCGCGGGGTGAGGTGGTCGCCTCATTACGGGCCTCGGAGGCCACGATCTACGGACGCTACGGCTACGGCGTGGCGAGTTTGGCCCAAAGTGTGGAGATTACGACCGTGCGGGCGGCGTTTCGTCCCGGAGTCGGGACGGGTGGCCCGGTGCGACTTGTCGGCGCCGCCGAGGCCTGGGAAATGCTGCCTCGCATCTATGACGCCAATCGCCCATCTCGGCCGGGGACCATCGACCGGCCTGCAGTGTGGTGGGAGGGCGTACGGCTGCGCACCGAATTATCCTCTGGGGCTTGGTATGTCGCCGTGCACGGGGAGCCCGGAAACGAGTCGGGGTTCGTCCGCTACCGCCCCGTCGACACCGACAGGTGGTTTGTCAGCGAGCAGCGCACCATCGTGGTCGAGGATTTCTTCGCGCCCAACATCGACGCCTACCTGGGGCTGCTGCGCTTCCTGTTCGGGCTGGATCTGATTGACCGAGTGACGTTTTGGATGCTGCCGCTCGATGATCCGCTGCCGTCGCTATTGGTCGATCGCCGGGCGGTCAAGGTGACCGCGATGCACGACGAAACATGGCTGCGTGTCATCGACGCCGAACGCGCGCTGGCGGCGCGCTCCTACGCCGGTGACGACGCGGTCACCGTTGCGGTCAACGACGCACTGCTACCGAAGAATTCGGCCAGCTACACGATTAGCGGCGATGGGGTCGAGGCCACGACCCGTCCCGCCGATCTGCACGTCGGGATCGAGGGCCTGGGTGCGGCGCTGCTGGGCGGCACGACCTGGCGCAGTCTGGCCGTGGCGGGGCTGGCGCGCGCAGCGGACCCGGCGACGCTGGCCGTGGCCGATCGGTTGTTCGCCGTTCCCGAGGCCCCCCATGCCGGGACGTTCTTTTAATCGGTCTCGGAAATCTTGACCGGGTAGAGGTTGTGGGTGCCCTGGAAGCCTTTCAATTCGGCCTCGCACGGTGCGCAGAGCTCGATATCGGGGGCGCCGTCGATCGCGTCGCGCACCGGCTCGCTGACAAGGATCTCGCCGCCGTCGGCCTGTCCGGCGACCCGGGCCGCCATCGCGACGTTGCGCCCGAAAAGGTCGTCGCCGCGCCGGACCGACGGTCCGAGGTGCATGCCGATCCGGACGCGAATGCCTTCGGCGTCTTCGAGTAGGGCGCGCTGGACACCGATACCGCACAGCACGGCCTGGCGGGGATCAGCGAAGGCGATCATGAAGCCGTCGCCCTGATTTTTCACGACGTGACCGCCGTGGTCGTCGACGAATTTCTGGATGAGCCTGTTGTGTTGTTGCAGCACCCGCACCCATTCTCGGTCGCCCAGGGCCTCGTTATGGGCGGTCGAATTCTCGATGTCGGAGAAGGCGATCACCACGTCGCCGGCGGCGGTGAGCCGGGCGAGGTCGGGCCGTTCCACCTGCGCCCAGCCGGCGAGGTCTTCGACCGAGTTACGGACTGTCGCGCCGACGCCTTTGGTCAGTAGTGAATCGGCCGTCTTGAATGCGGTTCTGATCGCAATGGGCGCGACTCCGCGGCGGCGTCGGCGCCGGCCACCGCTGCGACGGCTGCGCTCGAGCGCGGCACGCGCGCCGCTGAGCTGGCGTCTCGACACGATGAGCAGCACGCCGAGCGCGATGAGGCCGCCCAGTTCGGCCACCGCAACCACAGCCAGCACTAACGTCATTGGGCCGAGTATGCCGCAGTGCTTCGTCAGCGGTTTTCGACAGACCTCTGGATCAGCAGACGTACACCGGCCACCACCAGGTCGGGCTGGTGGATTTGGATGAAGTGGTCGCTATCGGTCGCGATCAGGTGGGGCGTTTGCGGACGCAGCGCGATCAGATCTGACGCGCCGTCTCGCCAGGCCCGCTCCAGCGTCGCGCTCTGCTCATCCGAGACGCTGCCGGGAACCGCGAACGGCTCGGTCCTCGTCAGCACGACGGTCGGCACCGGAGGGAAGGCCGGGGCCGCCGCGACCTGCGCGACGCTCTGGTCGATGTCGATCACCTCGAACGAATCCGCGTTCGCGAACTGTGGCAACGGATGATCCAACTGCCGACGATAAACGGGCCAGTCCGATCCCATCAGGCTCGGGATCTCGACGGCGAAGGCATCGACGAACGCGCATGCCCGCACCTGGTCGGGATAGGTCTGCGCATACAGGCGGATGAACAGCCCCCCGAGTGAGTGCCCGACCAGAACGTAGGGGCTCGGCAGATGTGCGGCGGCCAGCAGGGCGTGCAAATCTTGGACAACGTCTTGGGCGGTGCGTGGCATCGCAACCGGCGAACTGCGGTTGCTGATGCTGGGCGGGTCGGGATAGCGCAAGGTGCCGGGCCGGTCGTAGGCGCAAACGCGGTGGTCGTCGGCGAGGGCCGGCAGCACACCCGGACCGACCGCTGGGGCCACCACCTCGGACTGATTCCACGGATCCGACGAGTTGTGATACCCGGATTCCAAAATGATTGTCGGACTGCCCCTTCCGTGGCATTCGAGATAGAGGTGGCGACCATTGCCGATCTCGATGGGACCGGCAAAGTCGCCGCCGCCACCCGACCCCGATGCAGCGCGGTGGTTGGCGCCGCATCCCACCGATGCGACCAGCACTGCGACGGCCAACAGTGATCGAAGGGCGCTATCTGCGATCTGCATCGCGTCATTGTGCAGCTAAGCCAGCCGTGCATAGCGGAATTCGGGGCAAGATCGTGCACGGCGTTTCGTAGCTTGGGTGCCGACCATTCGGCGATGCCAACCCGGATGACTTGGGAGATGATGCAAAGGTGACGGTCGAGAAGAGGAGCGACGTGCTCCGGATCGGCGACAGCTTCGAGCCCACCTTCGAACGAGAGCTGGCGGATCGCTACGAAATTCCCTTACTCCCAAGCGGTCCGCAGCGGACCCAGTTCCTGACGCAGCATGCGGCGCAGATCCGCGTGGTGGTGACCTCCGGCCGCTACGGTGTCGACGCCGAAACCATCGCGGCCCTGCCCAAGCTGGAAGTGATAGTCAACAACGGCGCCGGAGTGGATTTGATCGACCTGGCCGCGGCCAGGCAACGGGGTATCGGCGTAAGCAATACTCCGGATGTGCTGTCGGACACCGTTGCCGATACCGCACTGGGGCTGATCCTGATGACGCTGCGCCGCTTCGGCGCGGCCGACCGCTACGTGCGAGCGGGGCGGTGGGCAAGCGAGGGACAATTCCCGTACGCCAGAGACGTCAGTGGCCTTCAGGTCGGCATCCTGGGATTGGGCCGCATCGGATCGGCCATCGCTACACGGTTGCTCGGATTCGACTGTGCCATCGCCTATCACAACCGGCACCGAATTGACGGATCGCCGTATCGTTACGCGGACTCGCCGCTGGAGTTGGCCGAATCGGTCGACGTGCTGGTCGTCGCAACCACGGGCGACGAGCGGACTCGTCATCTCGTCGACCGCTCCGTCCTCGAGGCGCTGGGTCCCGAGGGCTATCTGATCAACATTGCCCGCGGAAGCGTCGTGGACCAGGACGCGCTGGTGGAGTTGGTCGCCGCCGGCGCACTGGGCGGAGCGGGTCTGGACGTCTTCGCCGATGAGCCCAATGTGCCTGCGGCGCTTTATGATCTGGACAACGTGGTGTTGTTCCCGCATATCGGTAGTGCGACAGCGCGCACCCGACGGGCGATGGCGCTGCTGACGATCCGCAACCTCGAGACCTACCTGAACACGGGCGAACTGGTGACACCGGTGTTGCGCCGCCGCGGATAACCCACTAGCGGCGCCGCACCAGCCGCTTCTCCACCGCGGCCAAGGCACTGTCGGTCAATTTGCCCAGCCCGGCCAGCAGGACGATGGCCAACAACATCACGTCCGTGCGACCGGTGTTTTGGCTGTCCAGCAGCAGGAACCCGAGGCCCTTCGAGGACGCGATGAGTTCGGCGGCGACCACGAACAACCACGCGTTGGCCAGCCCTAATCGCAGCCCATTCACCAATTCCGGTGCCGCGGCGGGCAACATCACCGTCGCGAGCAATGACGCGCCACGCCGACCGTACGCCCGTCCCACCTCCACCAGCTGCGAGTCAACGTGTGAGAGCGCAGATGCCGTCGTTGTGTAGACGGGAAAGAATGCGCCAATGGCGACCATCAGAATCTTCGGTGTCTCGTCGATGCCAAACCATAAGAGCAGCAACGGAACCCAAGCCAGAGACGGCACTGTGCGAAACGCCGCGACGGTCGGCGCGAGCAATCGGCGCACGATCACCGCCAGCCCGACCAGTGAACCCAGCGTGAGCCCCGCGATGGCACCCGCGAAATAGCCAACCAGCACTCGAGAACCGCTGGCCTGCAAGTGAGTCCAGAGTTCACCACGCCGGAGGAGTCCGCCCAGCGCCGACACCACGTCACCGGGCGCAGGGAGCTGGCTGGGCGAGAAGTACCCAGTAACCGCGGTGGCGAACTGCCAGGTCACCAGCAGCAGCACCGGGACAATCAGGCCCACCAACGCCAGCGGCAGCTTCGCCAGCCGGCCGGACGGCGACGTCAGTGCGCCTGCTGAGCGTATTTCGGCTCGATCAGCGTGCTCAGCGCGTTGCGACCCGCGTCGTCGGACTTGATATCGGAATCGGCCACCGCGAGCGGCTCCACCCGCGTCAAGACCGTGCGCACCGGATCCCCCGGCACCGAGTCGATATCCACCAGTGTCCGGGTCAGCTCCTCCTGCGCCACGCTCAGCGCTATGTTCGCCTGCGAGGCCAGCAATGCCGCCAGTTGATCGGGATGTGCTTTCGCCCACTTTCGGGCCTCCTGATAGCTGTTGACCACCGCCTGCAGAGCGTCGGGGTGATCGGCGATGAAATCCTCGCGGGCGTCCAAGACGCCGTAACTGTTGAAACTCGGGTTGCGGTAAATGAAGCGCGAACCCTGCTGCTGGATGGTCTGCGCGATGAACGGCTCCAACCCGGACCACGCATCGACGTTGCCGCGTTCCAACGCGGTCTTGCCGTCGGCATGCTGTAGGTTGACGATCTCGATATCGCTCGGTGAAAGTCCTGCTGTGGCAAGCGATTGCAACAGGAAGTAGTACGGGTCGGTGCCCTTGGTCACGGCTACCTTCTTGCCCTTTAGATCGGCCACCGAAGTGATCGGCGAGTCCTTGGTGACCAGCAGGCCCGTCCACTCACCACCGGCGTAGAGGTCGACGACCTTGATCGGCGATCCGTTGGCCCGAGCGACCAATGCGGCGGAACCGGCGGTGGATCCGATGTCCAGCGCTTTAGATCGCAGCCCCTCGTTGGCCTTGTTGCTGCCTGCGGAAAGCACCCACGTGACGTTGTAACCACGGTTTTCCAACAGGTGTTGGTCACGCACCACCAGACTCAACGGGTTGTAGTAGGCGTAATCCAAGTGGATGTCTTTCGACGCCGTAGGGCCCCCATTCGAACCGCAGCCCGATACCGCGACAACCCCGACTATCACCGAAATCGAAGTCAGGTAACGACCTTTCACCATGCTTTTGCCTCACTGCTCCGTCGGGGTACACCGAGCTCGTCCAACAATTGCTCCCGCAACGCGGCGATTCGCGGATCCCCGCGGTCGCGTGGTTTGGGTATTTCCACTTCATGTGTCGCGGCAATACGGGCGCCGCCCGATTCATCCGCGCGCAGTATCAGCACTCGGTCGGCGAGGATCGCGGCCTCGTCCACATCATGTGTCACCAACACCGTTGTCGTGCCCGCCTCTTGCTGCACGGCATCGAGTAAGTCCTGCATCCGCAGTCGGGTCAGCGCGTCAAGCGCGGCCAGCGGTTCGTCCAGCAAGAGGACGCGTGGGCGTCGCGCCAGGGCCCGCGCGAGGCCGGCGCGTTGCGCCATACCGCCGGAGACTTGCCGCGGGTAATGTTTGCCGAACTCGCGCAACCCCACGACCTCGAGCCAGTGTGTCACTGCGCCCGAGCCTTTCGCGCGCGGCGTGCCGGGCGGCAGGCCAAACTCCACGTTTGCGGCCAGGGATCGCCAGGGCAGCAGACGGGGCTCCTGAAACACCACCGCGCAGCGCGGGTCGATTCCGCGCACCGCATCGCCGTCGATCTCGATGCGTCCCCCGGTCGGACTGTCGAGACCGGCGATGAGCCGCAACAGTGTCGACTTGCCGCTACCTGAGGAGCCGAGTAACGCAACGACCTTGCCCGGCTCGATTTCGATATCGACCTCGTGCAGCACGGTATGCGTTCCGAACGTCCGGTCGACACCACGAAGAGACACCCGGGCCGGCGCCGGATTGGTCGACATCACCCGCGCAGCCTAGGAACGACCGTGACAGACCACCAGGTTTGCTTCGGGCATGATTCAAACCCCGCCCGCTGGGCAGTCTCCGGGTTGGCAACTGTCGTTGTATCGCGAGTCGGAATAACCGCTCGAGCGGCGCCGTCTGTGGACAAGGTGCAGCGCTAATTTTCGCGGCGCGCCGCAAAGGCACAACGCTGTGGCCGATATCACCGCGATACACCGTTCGTCGATCGACCGCGTGCCAGAGACTGGGGAGGAATTCGTGTGCAGGCCGAATGTGGCTGTGCCCCGCCGGGCGCAACCGGCACCGGTGGAAACGGATGGAAAAGACGCACGCGGTGAATCTGGGGGATCCGCACAGTTATTCGCCTCGGTGCTGGTCGTCCTGCTGGCAACAGGCTGGGCGGCTAACCACTTCGCCGGGTTGATCCCCGCGCTAAGCGATCACCAGCACCTCAATAGGACCACACTCGACGCGATCTTCGGGATCTACGCGGTGGGACTGCTGCCCGGCCTGCTCATCGGCGGCCGGCTATCGGATGTGCTGGGCCGCCAGTCGGTGGCGTGGGCGGGGTCGATCACCGCGCTGGCCGGCACGGTCGCGATGTTGCTGTCCCTGCATTCCCCGGTCTTGCTCGGGGGTCGACTGGTGGTCGGCGCCGGTGTCGGGCTGGTGGTCAGCTCGTGCACCGCGTGGGCTTCGGACATGAAAGGGCCGGCCGGCGCCGCGGTTGCCGGAGCCGTCCTGACGGCCGGTTTCGCGGTGGGCCCGTTCGCATCCGGCGTGATTGCCTCGGTGGGGCAATCCGGGCTTTGGGAGTCGTTCGCAATCGCCGCCGCACTCGTCGTGCTCGCCACGGTCGCCGCGATGGTGGCAGCCCAGCGCGTGGACGTGACCGCACCGGTAGCCGCGTCCAGCCAACCGCAGGCCGCGTCGGCACGCCCCGACATCAGGCGGGCGTTGAGTTGGGCGCTGCCCCTGTCGCCATGGGTGTACTCCTCGGCGACTCTTGCCTTCGTCACGATCCCCATCCACGTGCACACCGGGCTCGCCGCCCCGCTGGCCGCGGGAACCGCAGCGCTGATTGCCAACGGCGTCAGCGGCACCACTCAATTGATCGCCCGCGCGCGTCAGTGGGGTCCGCAGGCCGGCACCGTCGGCGCCGTGCTGGCCGCACTCGGCTACGCGGTGACCGCGGCGGCGCCGTCGACCATGCCGCTGGCCGTGGCGTTGTCGCTGCTGGTGGTTCTCGGCTGCGCGTCCGGCCTGCTGCTCCGTGAGGGCCTGATCGACTTGGAAGCCGCTGCGCCGCAACACTTGCGCGGTGCCCTCACCGGCACGTTCTACACGGTCAGTTACATCGGTTTCGGCCTGCCGATGCTGCTGAGCACCATCGGGTCCGCGAAAGCCGCTGCGACGATCCTTACGGTCATGGCGGTGCTGGCGTTGACGACCGCCGTAGCCCGGGCGCTGAGGCTGCGCCGAAACAGCCACCGGCAGAGCGGATTTCGTCCTGGGTGATCGCTACAGTGCGAGCGCTTGGCGCAGCACTGCGATCTTCTCGGCCGCTTCGCGTTTCGAGATCGCCGCGTCCTGGATCAACATCGAGCCGTGGAAAGTTCCTGGAAACAGATGTAATTCAACGCTCACGCCAGCGGCCAGCATGGCCAACGCGTAGGCGACGCCTTCGTCACGAAGTGGGTCGAAGTGCATAACCGAGACGTACGCCGGCGGCAGACCTGCCAAATCGGTGGCACGAGCCGGCGCAGCATAGATCGGCACATCGTCGGTTCCGGGGCGACCGGCGCCCAAATAACAGTCCCAGCTAACGATCGCTCGGGGGCGGCTCCACAGCGGGGTATCGGTGAAGTCGGTCATGCTCGCGGTGGCGAGTCGGTCATCGAGTTCGGGCACCGAAAGAAACTGAAACGCGATGTGCGGCCCGCCGCGGTCGCGAGCCAGCAGCGCCAGCGCCGCACAGAGGCCGCCTCCGGCACTCATCCCGTGGATGGCGATGCGTTGCGGGTCGATGCCCAATTCGTCCGCGTTCGCGGCCGTCCAGACCAGCCCGGCGTACACGTCCTCCAGGCCGCCGGGGAACGGCGTTTCGGGTGCGAGCCGGTAGTCGACGGACACCACGACGACGCCGAGTTCGCGGGCAAGGACGACGTTCGTGCCGTGTTCGGTTTCCAGGTCTCCGGCGACGAACCCGCCCCCGTGCACGCTGTACACCCCGGCCGGGCCGCTGCGCTGATCGGGCCAGTAGATACGGATCGGAACCGCGGGATCGCCGGCGCGGCCGGGGATTTCACGATTCTCGATCCGAACTCCGGTGGTGTCCGGCACCGGAAGCTGAGCCACCATCTCCGACAACGCCGACCGAATCGCCACCGGATCTTCACCCGGCAGGTCGGGCAGATATGGAAGCAACGCAGCAATTTCCGGGTCGAACGCATACGTCGTCATGGGCACTCCTGAATCGATCAGCGGCAATGTCGTTCGTAAGTTTGCCCCCGGCGATCGGCATCTGGCTAGATCGATTGCGCGTTCGTGCGCGAACTGTATATATCGGCGTGGTTTACACCGCCGCCCGAATGGAATGAAGTCGAGAACCGATCGGTTCGTATATATCAATGAAGTTTCTGCTGATAACGCTGATCACGCATGTTGGGGATCCGGTCTCGGGCAAGCAGCGTAGCCCCGCCGATCGGTTTCGCGATGTCGTGGATAAGGCGGCGCTCGCTGAGGAGCTGGGTTTCGACGGCTTTGCGGTCGGTGAGCGCCACGAAGATCCGTTCATCTCCTCATCGCCGCCGGTGGTGCTGAGTAACATCGCGGCGCGGACCTCGAAAATCGGTCTGTTCACCGGGGTTACGACGTTGAGCCTGCTGGATCCGGTGCGCGCGTTCGAGGACTACTCAACACTCGACAACCTGTCCGGCGGGCGTCTGGAGTTGATCATCGGCAAGGGCAACGGGGCGGCACAGGCCCAGTTGTTTCACGTAACGGCCGAGGACCAGTGGGACCGCAACCGCGAAGGCTACGAGCTGTTTCGCCGGCTGTGGGAGAGCGAGAACGTGACGTGGGCGGGCAGGTTCCGGCCACCCCTCGTCAACGCCAAGGCACTTCCCCGGCCGCTGCAGCGCCGGATACGGATCTGGCACGGCAGCGCCACCAGCAAGGACTCCGTTGACCTCGCGGCCCGCCACGGTGATCCAATCTTCTCCGCCAATGTCGTCAACTCCGTTGAGCCCTACGCCGAGCTGGTGCGCCATTACCGGCAGCGGTGGGAGTTCTATGGACATCGCCCCGAGGATGCCTTGGTGGGTGCCGGAACCGCGGGGTTTTACGTCACCCGAAGGTCGCAGGAAGCGGTGGCGGCCTACCGGCCGATGTTCGAGGCGCGCCTGGCATTCGCGCGCCGCGCCGGGGTCCCGGTGGTGTTCGATTCGATCGAGGATTTCGTCGAACGAAGCTCCGCATTGGTGGGCAGTCCCGAGCAGGTGATCGACAAGGTGGGCCGCTACCACGAGCACCTCGGCCACGAAGTGATGCACCTGTCCGCCGACACCGACGGGGTGACGGCTAGCCAGCAGCGTCGCAGCCTGGAACTGTTTCAGTCCGACGTCGCTCCGGTTCTCCGCGAGCGCATTCCCAGCCGGCCGCTGATTGCCCAGTCGGCTACCAATGAAGTTGTCGGATAACTACTTCCACGCGAACACGGGTTGCTCGAGGTGGTCCACCGAATCGTGGCGTCCTTCCAAGCACAACCACCGCAGCTGCAACAACACCGCCCCGGTCGGTGCGTGGATGAGGTCGTTTCCGAGCGGGATCTGGACGACCGGTCGCGGGCTCTCTTTGATGGTGATGAATCGCGGCGAGTCATCGCGTTGCAGTTGGTGCAGCCCCACCCGATACACGGCCACGACCTCGTCGGGAGCGGGATCGGGATCGAGCCGTCCGCCGCCCCAGATCACCACCGGTGTGATGACGTAACCCGATCGGGTCGGGTAGTCGTCGAGCAGACCCAACACCGCCGAGGCGGGCAGTGCGATCCGCACCTCTTCGCGCAGTTCCCGCAACGCCGCGTCCACGGCCGTCTCGCCCGCATCCAGCCGGCCACCGGGAAGGGCCCACTGCGCGGCGTGCGAGGTGAGGCGAGAAGCCCTGCGGCACAGCAGAAATGCCGCGCCGCCCGACACGTCGACCATGCGGCCGTCCAGGTCGTCTGCCGGCATCGGACGACCGGCATTCCAGTCCTCTACCGACACCGGATCGACCCGGTCCTCGCCGACCTCCGAATCAACGAGCACCACCGCGACGGCGGCGTGCCGCTTGGTCGGATCGGTCACCGCCCGCCGTTCGTAGTTGGCGAGATGGGCGCGAATCCGGTCACGCAGTGCCACGTCGTAGGGGATGGTCACTTGTCGAGCCTAAGCATGGCGGCCATCAGCCCCGAGGGTGGCGCTTAGTTCTGCCGACCCGCCAGCTCCGCGACGAAACGATCGACGAAGCCGGCCACCGACACTTGACCCGCCGGGCGAATCACGAATTTCGTCAGCCCCGCATCCAGATAGCCGTCGAGTTGGCGATGCAACTGATCCCAGTCCGCGGCGATCAGGTCGGCGGGATCGACGTCGGGACGACGCCGGCGGGCCGCCGCGACCAACTCGGGCGACAACTCGCCATCGGCGACACCCAATGAAATGCCGAAGTGATCCGGCTCAATCTGGCGGCCTGCCTGCTCGGCGGCCCGCTCGATCGCCTCGCGGCCCGCCCGCGCCTCGGCTGGGGTAAGAAAGCTGCCCAACCAGCCATCCGCCAAGGTACCGATGCGACGGTATGCCGCCGGTGCCGAACCGCCCAGCCAAATGTCAAGTGGTGGAGCAGGTTTCGGAGTGATCACCGCCCCGCTGACGGTGAAGTACTGGCCGTGATAGCTGGCCGGATCGTCGGACAGCGCGCAGCGCAGCACCTGCAGCGACTCATCGAACACCGCCGCGCGCGCTCCATCCGGGACCGCGAACAGCTCGCGCTCGGCCGGAATCGCGGACCGCAAACCGAAGACCGGAAGAACACGCTTAGGTGCGATGGCCGCCAACGACGCCAGTTGTTTGGCCACCAGCACCGGATGGCGTCCCGGCAGTACTGCCACCGAGGTGCCCACCTTCAACTGAGTGGTGCGGGCGAGCGCATAGGCCATCCCGACCATCGGATCCACCGTGGGGGCGTAGACAAGTTCGGAGAACCACAGCGAGTCGACGCCGCTGCTCTCCAAATGATCGACAATGCCGGCGAGTTGATCGGGCGTGCTGTCCGCACCCAGTCCGACCCCGAAGCGAATCTTCACCCGCGTCTCCCTCCGCTCTTGGCCCACATGCGTATCGCAACGCGGCGGCGCCGCGGTTTGTGCCCTTTACTATCCAGAACCATGACCGACAGCGACGTCGTGGCGATAACGCAATTGGTGAACCTGTACGGGCTGGCCGTCGACTCCCAGCGCTGGGACCTGTTCGACCGGATCTTCGCCGACGATGTGGATGCCGACTACGGTCCGACGTCACGCTGGACGGATCGTGAGCGGTTCAAGTCCGAGTTCGCCACGTTCCATGACCCCTTCGATTCCACCCAGCACACCATGTCCACCCACGTCGTCCACGTCGATCAAGACCGCGCGCACAGCTTCTGCAACGGCGGCTGGCGGCTGGTGCGCAAGGCGGTCGACGGCAACCCCCTCTGGGACGGCAGTGGCTGGTACGACGATGCGCTGGTGCGCACTCCGGCCGGCTGGCGGATCACTCGCCGGGTCTGCCGCATCACCTGGTGGACCGGAAATCCGTTCGTCAACGAAACGATTCCCGGCGTGACGTTCGACCTGGCCACCACGGTGCTGCGCCGCGAAGCCGACGCCGGGCGCGTCGGAATCCTCGGTGCGGTGCTGAACTAACGCACTGTCGGGCTGCTCGGCCAGCGCTAATCCAGTTCCAAGGCCTCCTGCTGGATCCGGCCGAACTGGGCGGCCATCGCCTCGGACAGTGCCGTCGCCCCGGACAGCGGACGCACCATCACCATGAAGTCGTCGATCAGGCCGTTCTCGTCGAAATGCAGGAAGTCGCATCCGGTGATCTTGACGCCCGGGGCGCCAGAAAGGCCGGTCTCGAAGATCAGTGCATGGTCGCGGCCGTCGGCGCCCGCGATCTCGCGGACGTAGCGGAAGTCCTCGAAGATCCGCAGCACACCGCGCAGAATCGCCGCGGTGATCGGCTTGCCGATATAGGGCTTGAATGCCACCGGGCTGGTGAAGACCACGTTGTCGGCCAGCAATGCCTGGATGGCTGCCTCGTCGCGGTCCTCGACCGCTTTCCGGAAGGGATGCATCAGATCATGGTGCCGGATTCACCAGGTAGTGCGCGAGGTTACGTCGGCTCGCTGGGAGCCGGGTGAGCATACGAGAGCGGGCCTCCGCCGGAGGTTGTTGGCACCCCGCGACCAACAACCTCTGAAGAAGGCCCGCTCTCTCTTTCCCTCAGTGGTCTGCGGCATCCTTCGGTCTGCGCCGGCCGAGGATGGCCTCGGTCCAGGCGCGGTTCTCGGAGTAGATCGATGCGTCGGCCTGGCGGCGTTTGCCCTTGCCGGGCTGTTGTCCGTGACCGCCATGCGCACCCATCGGCGGTACGCCCATGCCGCCTGCGCCCATCGCGCCTGCCGCACCGGGGATCCCGCGGCCCAACGCGGTGGGCGGGAGTGCTGCCGGCGCCGGCCGGAGGCCCCCTCCTCCTTCGGCCGGCGCCTGCAGTGGCATCGAGGGGACCGATCGCAACGGCGGTATGCCGGCGCCACCGGATGACGCGGGCTTCATGCCGGCCGGTTTCGACGGGTCCGGCACCGCGGTCGGTGCACTGCCCAGGGTCGCGTCGGTCGGCGTCGCGGCCGTCTGGGCGGACGGCATGCCACCCATCTCCGGAAGCGGCTCTACCTGCGGGAGATCCCCGTAGGGCGATTCGGGATAGGGCGTTTCGGTGCCGGGCCCGAAGTCGTAGGCGCCGGGGTCGATCGGCGGTACGACGGCATACGCGGCGGGAGCCAGCGGCGGACTGATCGGCGGCAGCGGCAAAGCGGCCCGCTGCTCGTATTCGGCCAGTACCTGTTCCGACTTCTCCTGCAGTGCCACGTACTCCTCTTCCAGCACGGGCTTGAGGTCAGACCACTGCATCTTCCAGGGATAGGTGGTCTGCCACTGGTACCAGAGGTAGTCGAGGTCCTCGACCTGTTGCACCGTGGGATGCTCCGGGAGGGCCCAGTCCTGCGTCGACACGATGCTGCGGGCCTGCGTCGCCATCAATCCGCACAGATCCGCCATTTGATACAGCCACGCTCGTTGCTGGTCGAAGTTCGCCTCTACCGCATAGCGCGCATCGCCTTCCCAGGATTCGAAGGGCCGGAACCGATACGCGGCCTCCAACAACGCCCGCTGATACGCGGTCCACGCATCGGCGAAGCCGGTGAACGCCACGCCCTGATCGGGTTCGCTGATGTCCTGCGCCGCCTCTTTGACGTCACGGTAGGGCGCTGCCTCGCCTGCTGCCGCGATCTGTGTGTCGGTGAGCGGTGGCGGGGCGATGCTTTTCATCTGGGTCCCGGTCGCCGCGCCCGACACGGACTCGTCGCCGCTGTCGAGGGCGGCCGCGGCGCCCGTGTCGACCTCTTCATAGGCCTTCGCGGCATTGCGCAGGGACTCGGCCAGTGCTTCCCACTCCCGTTCGCCGGCTTCCAGGTAGATCCGCATGTTGTCGGCGGACAGCGCGAGTTGATCGGCGGCCGTGATCACCATCGGTAGGACGCACGGGGCCTGGGGGTTTTCGGTCGGCAAGCCTGGGATCGGGGCCTCCAGCTCATCGGCTCGGGCCATCAGCTCCTCGTACTCCACGCTCAGCGTTTGCGGCTGTGTCATGGCAGATCGTCCCCTTGGAGTTTCGTTCGGCTGTAGTCAAGTGACTACGGTGATAGTGTAGACATATGACTACACGCGGCGCAAGCCCCGATGCAGCTCCCGTTCCGACCGGCCGTGAAGAGGTGACTGCCGCGATCCTGGACAGCGCGGCGGAGATGTTCGCCGAACGGGGGCCCGGGGCTGCGTCGATTCGCGACATCGCAGCCAGGGCCCACGTCAACCACGGCTTGGTGTTTCGCCATTTCGGGACGAAGGAGAAACTCGTCGCTGCCGTGCTTGATCACCTGGCCACGAAGCTGGCCACGATGACCGGCGGCGAGGCGTCCCCGGAGGAGACGGAGGCGGCCACCTCCATCCACCTGCGGGTCATCGCGCGTGCCCTGCTCGACGGGTTTCCGGCGGGCAAACTGCAGTCCAGCTTCCCCGCTGCCGCCCGGCTGCTCGAAGGCATTCGGCCCGAACACGAGAGCGAAGAGAGCGCCCAGCTCGGCGCCGCGCACGCGATCGCTCTGCTGTTGGGCTGGCAATTGTTCGAACCGTTCGTGCGCGCGGCGACCGGACTCCACGATCTGTCTCGCGAGGAGTTGCGCGAATCGATGTTCGCCGAGATGGCCAGGCTGGCCGAACCGCACTGAGCCCGCGGCGCCGTCGTCTCGAGCTTCGGCACCGGCGGATGCTCGGTAGGCTGAGTGGGCGTCGAAAGCCCCGAGGAGGCGCCTATGTTCCGCACCGTTTGGGCGAGTTGACATGAGCCAGACGACGCCAGCGGCGACCGATCCACTCGCGCGGCTGCCGCTACCGCCCGGCCCACGAGTGCCCGGCCTGGTGCAGACCGCACTGTTCTCCCATCGGGCCCGCATCACGCCCTGGCTGCGCAAGCACTACGGCGATGTCATCGCGGTCTCCGTACTGGGCCGGCCTTCTGTCCTGGTGTGCAGTCCCGAACTCACTCGGTCCGTGCTCGGCGGCGACCCGACCACCTTCCACGCGGGCGAGGGAAGATTCCAGGGCCTACGCAACGTGATGGGCGAGCACTCCGTGGTGACCACTGACGAAGCTGAGCACCAACGGCTTCGCAAACTGCTGGTCGCTCCCTTTAACGGCGCTGCACTGCGCGGCTACCGGGACATCACTAACGAACTCGCCGCCAAAGAAATCGACCGGTGGCCGCTCGGCACCCCGTTCGCCGCCCAGCCGCGAATGAATGCCGCGACTCTGGAAATAATGTTGCGAGTTGTGTTGGGTCTGCACGAGGGGCCACGGCTCGACGTGCTTCGTGTCCCGCTCTTGAGACTCGTCTCCGCATCCATGGCGGTGTACGCCGACGAGGTGGTACCCCAGTTGCAGCGGTTCGGGCCCTGGAAGCGATTCCGTCAACTCCTAACGCACATCGACGACCTGCTCTACGCCGAGATCCGCGAGCGCCGCAACGCGGTGCAGACTGCGCAGCGCCGTGACGTGTTGTCTCGGTTGATCACTACGGACGTGGAAGGAGACCGGCTCTCGGATGCCGAGCTGCGCGACCAGATGGTCACCCTGCTGCTGACCGGCCACGAAACCACCGCGATCACGCTGTCCTGGGCGTTGCACGACCTGGCGCATAATCCCGCATTGCAGGACAAGGCCATTGCCGCGGTCGACACCGGCGACGACAAATACTTCGAAGCCGTGATCAAAGAGTCGATGCGGCTACATCCCGTGGTCCACTCAGTCGCACGACGACTGACCCACGATATTGAACTGGGCGGCTATCGAATTCCCGCCGGCCACATCGTATTTGCCGGCATCGGCCCGGTGCAGTCCGATCCCGACCAGCATGCCGATCCGCACGTGTTCCGGCCCGAACGCTTTCTCGACGGCTCGGCCACGGCCTCGAACTGGTTGCCTTTCGGCGCGGGGGTACGCCGTTGTCTGGGGGCGGGATTCGGGATGATGGAATCCACCGCGATCCTTCGTGAGGTCCTGCTCAATTACCGTCTCACGCCCGGCCGCAGCCGGCCCGAGACGGCCCGCGCCCGTCACGTCGTCTACATCCCTTCCCACGGCGCCCGCATCATCGCTCAACGGCGCGTGAAATAGGCTGTCAAAGCATCGAATTGATCATTGATCCGCCATCGTCGTCGACCTGAGTAGTGGCATTGTCGTTCTGCCGGAAGTCGATGAAGGCCGACTGGCGAGTCGAGGTGTTCAGCAGCTCGTTGAACGTGCCGATCACGGGAATCGGCCCCTGCGGACCTGACACGTCCGCGGTGTAGTTGATGAACACCTCCTGCTGAAAGTTGGTGCCCTGCAACGTTCTCGGGATGGGCGCGCTCAAGTTCTTGACGTTGATCAAGCCGGCCGCCGGGGTGCCGGTCAACTGATGGATATCGGCCTGCAGCATGCCGACGAGATCGGTTCCGCCGGCGGGTTTGACCGCCACCTGCAACTGCGCGCTGGAGTCGTTGTTGGACAGCGCCACCCAGTTGGGGCCGCGGTCCGCAATCGCCCACCCCGGAGCCGGGGTGATCGATACGCCACCGGCGATGGCGATCGAGTCGGCCGAATCCAGCCGCACCGACTGCCGGCTGCCGGTAGCAATCATGACGACTGCCGCGGCCACGACACCGGCGATGGCGAGCATCCACAACCGCCGCGCGTATCCGCGGGCCTGATAGTGCACTCTGGGCGACGACGTGGTCATGCTCTCGCTCCCGACGCTAAGTGGGCGATAGCTCGACTCACCCTGTGACTTTAGCGTCGTTCAACAGTGCGGAGCTTGTCCAAGATCGGGTTGCTATGACCCGATACAAGCCGGTTATGAAGCCCCTACGCAGCAGTGGCGGGAGCAGTCGAAACGGGGGTTACCTCGGAGTGGACATGGCCACAGCTACCGCAGCGCACCTCGTACTCCAGCTTGTTGTCGCCGATTTCGAGGAACCGGTACTCAGCGAACGCCGCGCATCGCGGACACCGCGTGCGACCGTGCTCAACCGTCGTCATCTCCGGCCCCCTTCTCGAGTGTGACTCCGAGAAAATACCCGCTGGAGGCCTGGTCAAACCATCGCTTTTCGAGCTCTTCGGGTCTGGTGGCCCATTGACCGCGTTGAACACATATCGTTAATGTGTTCAAGTGCCCCTCGATGCCGCGCGCGACACCCGGGCGGTGCCGAACGCGTTGTTGACCGCCGCCTCCGACACGTTGCGCCAGCTGGGGCCCAGGCGCTTCAGCCTCACGGCCGTGGCCGAAGCCGCCGGCGTTTCGCGTGGCACCGTCCACAATGTGTTGGGCACCCGCGACAACGCAATTGCCACCGCACTCAACCAGCTGGCCGCCGGTTTCATCGACACCATGGCCGTCGAGATCGCCAAGGAAGCCACCCTGGCCGAGCAGGCGGCGGCGGTCGCGGTGCTGATCTGTGCGCATCGTCAACGCTCGCAATCGATGCCGCGCGGCCTGGATCGCGGCATCCTGGTCCTGCTGTTGGACCACGGCGGCGACGAGTTGATGCGCCGTGCGATCGAATTGTGGAAGCCCTTGGTCAAAGCCGCCCAGCGGAACGGAGAAGTCGGTCCGACGGTCGACGCGGCACGTGCTAGCGAATGGATCGTGCGAATGCTATTCAGTTTCGAGCTAATCCCCCCGATCGCGGTCAACCTCGACAATCCCCGTGCCGTGCGCCGGTACGTCTGCGATCACATCGTCGCCGGCCTGACCGGGGCCGACCGTGTCTGAACCCGACTACGAAGTGGCGATCATCGGTGCCGGGCCGGGCGGGATCGCCGCGGCGAAGTTGTTGCGCGACAAGGGCATCAATGACTTCATCATTTTAGACCGCGGACCCGACTTCGGCGGCACCTGGCGGGATAATCACTACCCCGGCCTGGCCGTCGACATCCCGGTGCTCTGGTACCAGTTGTCCTTCGCGCCGAACCCCAACTGGACTCGGTTCTTCGCGCCGGGACCGGAGATCTACCAGTATCTGCGCGACACCGCGGCCCGCTTCAAGCTCTACAAGCACCTGCGCGCCAATGCCGAAGTCGTACAACAACAATGGGACGCAGCGGGCAGTCGGTGGCACCTTTCGATCAAGGATCAGCCGCCGGTGTCGGCGCGCTTCGTGATCAACTCGGTAGGCGGCTATGTCAACGCCAAGAACGTGATCGACATCGACGGCGTCGACGACTTCGTCGGCACCATCCTGCGGCCAAATGCCTGGGACGACGACTACGACACCGCGGGTAAACACATCGCCATCATCGGCACCGGTTCCAGTGGGGTCCAGATTGCCGGAGCTTTATCGAGCCAGGCCGCCAGTCTGGTTGTCTATCAGCGCACTCCGGCGTGGGTACTGCCCAAGGTCGACTTCGACATCGCGCCCTGGATGCGCCGGCTGTTGCGGTTGCCCGGCATGGCCGGTGCCGTCAATGCCCTGGGGCGGGCCAGCATGGACGCCTTCATGCTTGCGCCGCTGATGCATCTGCTGCCGCTGCTGCCCGACCGGGTACTCACGCGCGTCATGCCGCTTTACGACGCCTGGTGCCGGCTGCTGTACCGATTGCTGCTGCGCGCAGTGGTCGAGGATCCGCAGACGCGCCGAGCGCTGGTTCCCCGCTATGGCCTGCTCGCCAAGCGTCCGGTCATCTCCAGCAGCTTCCTGCCCGTGTTCAACCACGTGGGCACGCAGCTGATCACCACCCCGATCGAGCGCATCACCCGCACCGGCATCCGCACCGCCGACGGCACCGATCGTCCCGCCGATCTGATCGTGTTGGCCACGGGCTACGAGCTGTGGACCGATCCTGAGACGTACCGTCCCGGAACGATTCTGGGCGATAACGGCTTTGATCTTGCGCGGTATTACCGCGCCGAGGGGTTGCGCAGCTATTCCGGGACCGCGCATCCGCGGCTGCCCAACCGGTGGGAGATCGTCGGACCGCTGGGCTTCGTCGGATTCGCCTGGCCCGACTTCGTCGAGACGATGGCCGCGCACGCCGTGCGCATGATCGACGAGGTACGACAGCGCGGCGCGACATCCGTCGCGGTCCGCCAATCCGCGTTCGACCGCTGGAACGATCGGATGCACCGGCAAGGCAAGGCCGTTCGCCTCTACCTGACGGCCTGCAACCCCGGCCTGTCCACCTACTTTGTGAACTCGCAGCGCGACACCGTCTACCACCGCCCGCAGACCATCACCGCGTCGCGGCGGTTCAGCCGGCGATCGCCGTTGACGGACTACGAGTTTCGTACCCAGCCCGCCGTCCAGCCCGAGCCGGCACCGTCAGTGGAGGAGCTATCGGCATGAGCGAAACCGCCACCCCGTTGGTCGGGAAGGTCGCCTTCGTGACGGGAGCCGCCCGAGGACAGGGCCGCTCACACTGCATCCGGCTGGCCCGGGCCGGAGCCGACATCGTCGCGATCGACGCGTGCGCGCCGGTCGCCGAGCACAACGGCTATCCCCCGGCGACACCCGAAGACCTCACCGAGACGGTCAATCTGGTCGAGGGTGCAGGCCGCAAGATCCTCGCCGAGGAGGTCGACGTCCGCGACCTGGCCGGCCAGCAGCGCGTCGTGTCGAATGCGATCGAACAGTTCGGACGGCTCGACATCGTGGTGGCCAATGCCGGGGTGCTGAATTGGGGCCGGGTGTGGGAGATTTCGGCCCAGCAGTGGCAGGAGACGCTCGATACCAACCTCACCGGGCTGTGGAACACCATGAAGTCCGTGGTGCCGGCAATGATCGACGCCGGCAATGGCGGATCGATCATCAACATCAGCTCCGCGGCCGGGATCAAGGCCGTCCCGGGCTGCGGGCATTACTGCGCAACCAAATTCGGCGTCGTCGGCCTCACCAACTCGCTGGCGGTCGAACTCGGCGAATTCGGCATCCGCGTCAACTCGGTGCACCCCTACGGCACCGACACCCCGATGGGCAACGACCTGTCGATGTACAAGGTCTTTCAGGACCACCCGCACTACATCCACAGCTTCTCGCCGGGCGCACTGCCGACCGATTCGCTGGCTGCCCCCGACCTGATTTCCGACATCGTCGTCTGGCTCGCCAGTGATGCGTCCTCGCTCGTCACCGCCGCCCAAATCCCAGCTGACAAAGGCTATCTCAAGATCTGAACCGTCGGCCTGCCAATGGCGCGCGAAGAGGACTCCCCGGATACGGCGACCCTCAATAAGCGGATTATCGACTTAGGAGTGGCCTGAGGTCGTCAAGGCGGTCGAAGAGGTGCCAGATGTATTTCGACGATCCGTCCTCACGGTGCGGATGCAGATCGGCGAGTTCCGGGTCGGTGCAGTAGTTGTCGAAGGCTTCTCGCGATTCCCACTCCACCAGGATCAGCACCTGACGCGGTTCGATGTCGCCGAGAACCGCATGCTGGAACTGGCCCAGCGCGACAACGCGACCACCGTGCTTGGCTACCTCGGTGGGCGACCGCCGCGAGTAGGCGCGGTACTCGTCGGCGTCGGCGATGTCGAAGAGGTTCAAGGCATAGACGCTCATGTCAAAGACGTTACGTGTTCCTGCGATTCGCCGCTCTTGAGGGCCGGCCCTGCAGATGCGGGTCAACCCCACCAGAACGCTGCGGCGATGATCCCGTAGAGCACGACGAGAGTGGCGCCTTCGAGCCACGTCGATTCGCCGTCGAACGAGATGAACGCGGTGAGGATGACGGCGAGCAGCAACGCCACCACCAACATCGGGCTGAAGACCAGGGTCAGCCCGGCCATGCCGGTGACCTGCGAGATGAGCACCAGCGCCGGTCCCAGCACCAGCGAGATCTGCAGTGGCGAATTGAGAACGACCGAGAATGCGTACGCGGATTGTCCTTTGGCGGCAAGCTGGATGCCGACGAAGTTCTCTACCGCGTTGCCGGCGATCGCGACCACGACCAGGCCTGCGAACACCTCGGAGATGTTGAGTGCGTGCATGGCCGGTTGCAGCGCGTCGACGAACCACTCCGACACGAAGGCCGCCAGAACCCCGGCGCCGGCGAGCATGCCGATCGCGAGCCAGACCGGCCAGCGCGGGTGTTCATGAGATACAGCGGGCTCGGCCTCGTCGTCGTGCCGTCGCAACGATGCCGGTAGGGACAACGCGAACAAAGCGAGCAGCAGCACCGAAACGACGATCGACAGTGCGTCCTCGTGGTGGGAGGCCGGGGTGTGGACCCAGTAAGCCACCGACGGGATCGACAGCGCCGTAACCGACAGCAACATCAACACCGTCACGGTGCGGGCACGGTGCGATCCGAGTTGCTGAGTGCCGTGACGAAGTCCTCCGGCCACGAATGCGAGACCCAATACGAGCAGCAGATTGGCCAAGACGGACCCGACCAGAGCCGCGCGGACCACGTCGACCAGGCCATGCCGGAGGCTGAACAGGCAGATGAAGAGCTCGGGAAGGTTGCCAAGCGCCGACTGGAGCACCCCGGTGGCGCCGGCTCCAAAGCGGTCGCCGAGCTGATCCACACTGTGGCCGACCAGCGCCGCGAGCATACCCACCGCGGCGGCGGCGACCAGGAAGGTCAGCACCGAGTTCCAGTCGCCGAAATGGGCGAACCCCGCACCCAGCACGAACACCGCCGAGAGGAGCAACAGGATTCGGTCGGACCGGACCAGTACGGGCGTGGCGGCGTCCGGCATGGACCAACCTTAATGCCCGGCGACGCGAGATCGCGACCGCTCCTCGCCCCTACCCCAGGCTGACGAGTTGCTCGACCGAGTCCTTGGGTAGCTCACCGTCGACAACCGCGGTGACGGTCATGTTTTGCAGGTTGATGGCGCCGCCATGGTTGTCCAGGAAAGCGGTGTCGGCGGCATCCCGGCCCGTGGCAATACGGACCATGGACTGGCGAGGGGCCAGGCAGGTGGCGTCGACGACCTGCCAGACACCGTCGATCAGTGCCTCGGCCACGGCGTGAAAATCCATCGGCTGGCAGCCCGGCGCATACACCGCAACCAGTCGGGCCGGGACATGGACCGCCCGCAGCAGCGCGATCACCAGATGGGCATAGTCGCGGCACACGCCGGCGCCCGCGAGCAAGGTGTCGGCGGCCCCGTCGATCGGATCACTAGAACCGGGAACATAATTCAGCCGGGTGCCGACCCACGACGAGACCTTCTCGAGCAGAGTCACCGAGGTGCCGTACTGCTGGAATTCGGTTGCGGCGAACCCGAAGAACTTGTCGGCTTCGGCGTACCTGCTCGGGCGCAAATAGGTGATGGCGTCGATATCGGTGACGGGGTCGGGGTCCGCGTGGCCGAGAACCGTCGCTTCGTATGACAGGGTCACCGTTCCCTTGTCGGCCGGCACGAGATGAATTCGGGTCTGGTGCGCGCCGATGATCTCGCGCGGTTCGACGGCCTTGCCGTTGTGCTTGATGGTCAGCGACTCGCTCACCTCGATGCCGGGTTGACGGCTGACCGCGATCTGGAAATCCAGCACCGCGGGTTCGGTCACCTCGACTTCCATCTCCGCGCCAACGCTGCGGCTGACGTCGGACGTGCTGCCGTCGTTCGTCGCGGTGCGACGTCTCCATGCAGGCATACGATCAAGCCTCTCGTCAAAGCGAGCCGAATCCCGCGCGCTGCTTGGCAGGGCTTTCGTTTACGCACTTTCTACCGCACAACGCCTCCGGCCGCTCGTCGGCAGCCAGTACGGTTCGCGTCGGGGCGCGTCACTCGTGCGGCCCCGTCTGCACGACGGGCAGGTCCAGACGCGACGCCGCGTGCGCGACGGTGTGGCGTGACTGCTTCATCGCGAGGGCGGTCAGTGGCGGTTCGCCCGTGCCGAGATTGCGGGCGTAGTGCGGGTGCGAGCCGCCGGCAATCATCAGCCTGATCCTTGTCCCGGCTCGGAAGCGGTGGGCGATGGCATCCAAAGTGATTCGCACGGTTGGGTCTTGGTCGACACGGCGTACGAAGCCCTCGGAAACATTGCGCGAGCGACCGCGCGAATCGACCTCGCTGAGCCGGACGAAGACATCGGCGTGAGGATTGTCGGTGGAATGTTGCAGTTCCACCGATGGCGTTCCGATGACCTCCCAGTCGTGCGTCAACGGCGCTGTAGTGAAGGTGATCACGTCGCGTCGGAGGCTCAGTGCGGTGTCGTCCCGATACCCGACATTGGAAGCGGACAGCAGCGGCCCGCCGATCGTCGGAGTGGGATCGGCGGGGTCGTAGGTGAATCGTGACGCCGACTCGTCGGTGACCGCAGCTCGCGACAGCGCGGCACCCGGATTGAGATACAGCGTGCGGGTTCGGCTCGCGGGTGGCCAGTCGGGTAGGTCGCGCCAGCCCGGTCCGCCCGTGACGAAGATGCGCACCGGACTCCGCGCCACCGAACTCTCGCCGGCGAGATGCCTTGCCAGCCATGGCAGTGTCTCGCGTGTGATCAGTCCGGCCGACTTACCCAACATCTCGAGGTGTGTCCACGCACCGATGTGCAGCGCGGGATTTGACCCGTTGGCCTTCAGCCGCCGATACTGCTCGAGCGTCTGGCCAAGGAACAGGTCCTGCCACCCACCGATCAGCAACACCGGAATCCTCGTGCGGTCCGGGGCCGCCTCGACGTCGGCGCGCCGCCAGTACTCGTCGCTGACGCCGCTGTGTTCCAGCGCGTCTTCGTACCACGATGCTCCCGCCCCCAGCAGGTCCCGTCCGCTGCGGCCCAACGGCAGCCGGTTTGCCGCCGCCCGCACACCACGCTCGGAAGTGAACTGCCGCAGCGTCCTTCGCGCGGGGCCGCCGATCTCTTGATTCGCGACCTGAGCACACCACCACAACACGTTGTTCAAGGCGAGCCCGCCGTTGCGTGCAATGAGCGACTTGGACTCGTGGGGTCCGACGATGATGACCGCGGTGACAAGTTCGGGGGGCGGGTCGACGAGCAGCGCCCATTGGGTGAAGCCCAGATACGACTGGCCGATCGTGGCGAAGGTGCCGGTGAACCAGGGTTGGTCCCGCAGCCACGCCACAGTGTCGGCCCCGTCTTCGACCTCGTGCGTGGCCGGTTCGAATTCGCCATCGGAGCCGAATGTGCCTCGCACACTTTGTAATACGACGTGATAGCCGCGTTGGGCATATAGCTGGGCGTATATCCACGACACCGGAGCGCCGCGGCCGTACGGGCAGCGCAGCAGTAATGTGCCGGCCGGTGTCGCGGTCCGCGGCAGGTAGTGGTCGGCGCGAAGGACGACGCCGTCACGCATCGGCACGGGTACGCCTTTGCGCACCGAGTAGTCGGTCGTGGCCGGGGGCAAGCCGAGCATGCGGTTCATCGCGCGATCGACGAGTCGCATTCGCGCCGAGCGTCCAAGCGTCGGCACATCTCGAATCAGCTCGTCTGGCATCGTGTTTCCCGGTGCGTCCAGAAATGCCAGCGATGTTCGTCGGCGAACGCCCTCCAGCCGTCGGTCGACGCGCCCGCGAGAATCAGCGCGATCGCATCGCCGACAAGGGCCTCGCTCTGCGGTTCGGTGATCCGGCCCGAGGTGACCAGGCCGCCGATGCCCTGGACGCCCGCGTTGCGGGCGGCATCGGATGGGTCGTTCACCTTGGCTGCGAACATCAGCTCCAATAGTGCGGGCTCCGTGCCGTCGCGGTAAACCCCATCGACGTCAACAGCGGTGATGACCCTGTGAACCAGGGGCCGGCTACATGCCAGCCTTGCTGGCCATATCGATGGCGTACTGGTTCACGAAGGTGCCCGCGGGCGGATCGCCTTTACCGCACGACCCGTCGGATTCACCCGGGCGTTTGATCCACAAGTAGGCGTCGGCGTGCGCGCCCGCGGTCGACGCGGTAGGGGCAACGCCCAAAGCCCGGCCGCTGGGGTTGCACCAATTGAGCTCGGCGTCGGGCGCCGGCCCGGCGCCGTTGCGCGAGGTGTCGATCACGTAGTGCGAACCATTGGTCAGCCCCGAAATCGCTTCGCCATAACCGATTTCGTCCTCGGTGGTGAAGAAGTTGGCGGTGTTGACGCTGAAACCCCGGGCGTGGCCGACACCGGCCTGGTTGAGCCGGCCGGCCATGTCCTCCGGGCTATGCCAGCGCAGGTGACCCGCATCGACGTAGACCGCCGCGTTCGGATCCCGGGTCAGCGTGTCGACGGCATAGCGAATCAAGTCGAAGCGTTCCTGGCGCGCATCACCCGACAGGCAGTCGGCCATGGCGAGCGCATCGGGCTCGACGATGATCGCCACTCGCGAGGCGCCGATGCCGGAAGCGATGCCGTCGATCCAGCCTCGGTAGTCGGCGCCCGACCCGAGGCCACCGGCGGCGAAACTGCCACAGTCGCGATGCGGGATTCCATACAGCGACAGCACCGGGATGGCGCCGGCGGCATTCGCGTCGCCGACGTACTTTCCGACGGTGCCCGCCGAACCCCCCGGCACGATCCAGTAGGCCTGCGGCGTGTTGGCGATCGCAGTCAACTGGGGACTCGGCGGGTCGGCGCTCTGCGCGGCGCGCATCGCCGCCGACGTGGGGTTGACGTAGAACGGCGCCCCGGCCAGCGGGTTGCCATCGCTGGTCAGGCGTACCGACGGCGCCGGACCGGCCTGCAGCGCAACACCTAGCCAGGCGACGGCCGCGACAGCCAGAAAGGGCGGAATCCACCCTGCGAGCACACGAGCAGCAAAGAACATCACTCCAGGGAAATTAGCGTGCCATGACATCGAGGGCGAATCGCGGGTGGCAGTTGCGGCCGGGCAGCTTGATGACGCACTGCCCGGGCTTTGCCCGTCGGCCCGATCGGACAATAGGGACTGCGTCAGCTGATCCCCTGAAGTCCTCGTCGAGGGGTGTGGATGTCACCGCGAGCGCTCGCATCGATCATTGGAATCGCTCGTACCGGCGGCGGTTGCTCGGCTACTTCTGGCCGGGCGCTTTCGCGCGACAAGGTCAGGTGCCCCGGCGCCGGGGACAGCGCCGATTCCCGGTACGTGACGGCATGGCGACCTCTGGTTCCGATGGACGCCTCGAGCGCGGCCACCTTGGAGGCGATCCCCGACAAGCGTGCGTCAAAAGGCAAGACCGTCAAGCTAGTTGGCATGAGCAACAACAGCGCACAACGTCACGCCCAATTGAGCCTGTTGCTCGCCCGCCGCCCACCAATAACTGCTGTTAACTTGAGATGACCTGTCCGATATCGCAATTCGGTGGCGACAAGGCCTGTTAAGAGACAGAGCGCCGAAACATGCTGCACACCAATGGTTAACTCTTCCGATCCTTGCCACGTCGACAAACATGATGTGCGTAGGGCAATACAATCTTGCTCGGATTGACGTAAGGCCGTCTTTGCGGTAGACCGTCTGTCCTGCAACAACATTCGAAAGTTTGCGCTTTCGGGTCTGCCTGTTTAGTTTCATCAGATCAACCCGATCGCGCGAGAGCTGCGGCGATCTTGAATCGCCAGCTATTCCTCAGGGGTTCAATTAAATGTTGCCTAATCCATGGGCACATAACACCATCGCGCGCTAAGCCATATCCACTTGAGCGCACGAGGAGGTCACCGATGACCGATCTTGACGTCAACTCTTTCGTGCCCGGTGAGGCAGTTGTCCACCTGAAAGCCGGCGACCTGGTACGCCAGTTGCCCGTCTACGGCGCCGCGCCGCTGAAATCCAACGAGCCACCTCCGACGCGCGTCGGACTTGATGATTTCGATGCTGCGTTGAAGCCGTTCGGTGTACGGGCGTTGTTTCGCGTATTTGATGCGCCGGAGTTCCCGCAGCTCGCTGGCATCGTCGTCGTCCGATTCGACGAACGGAACAAGGTAGAAATGGTCCTCGCGGCCCTCAATGAATTGCCGTCTGTCATCGAATCATCGATGCACGCGTGCCTCACAGCCTGCGTCGTACCCGACGACCTCCGATACGGGGACCAGTGGGGCCTGCCAGAGATTAACTGCCCGCAGGCCTGGGGTGTCACGACAGGTGACCCCGCAGTGGTGATTGCCGTCATCGATACCGGCTGTGACTTCAACCATCGCGACATAGCCGATCATCTGTTGCCCGGCAGAAACTTCATTACCCCCGGCCAAAGCCCCCAGGACGATGATGGTCACGGCACCGAGATGGCAGGGGTCATCGGCGCGCTTACCAACAACACCTACGCAGTCGCGGGTGTGATGTGGGCGTGCAAACTACTGCCGGTCAAGGCAGTCCCCGCCGGGGGAAGTGTCGCTGCCTCTACTTACGCGCAGGGGATTGTGTGGGCCGCTCAATCCCCGCAGTCTGCCGCAATCATCAACTGCTCCTACGCCGCTCGCGCCGAAGACGTCTCCCTGAAGAACGCCGTCGTCACCGCGGGTACCGCGGGGGCACTTGTCGTCACCGCGAGCGCCGACCTGCCCTCTGGGGTTTCGGCCTACACCCCATATCCCGGCAAGTACGCCGAAACCATGGACCATGTTGTTTGCGTGGGCGCGACCGACTCAAACAATAAACGCTCTACGTACTCGAACTACGGGTCCTGGCTGACTCTGGTCGCTCCTGGGGACGGGATCTGGACGTTGCACCTTGGCGACGGTGGCTCAACGGAGGTCTCCGGCACCTCGCTATCAACCGCTTTCGTCAGCGGCGTCGCCGGCCTCATTCGCGCCGCTCGCCCAACGGCGACCGCTTTCGACATCAAGCGGCAACTCCTCGCCGGTGCGCGGCCCCTGGGCGGCCCCATTCCCAACCAGAACTACGGATATGGACTCGTCGACGCATGGGGATGTCTGCCACAGCTGAAATTCGCCTTCCAAGCCAGCAACAGCCCGACTATGTTTGTGGCCTCCTCGAGCGATGGCAAGATATTTCGCCAGGACAGGTATTCCGCGCATCAGGTCGGCCAGTGCACCGCATTCGCACAATTCGGTGACAATCTGTACGTCGCTTTCCAGGCAGCTGACGGTACTAATAACCTGGTCGTCGCATACACCACCGATGGCAAATCCTATGTCCAGCCCCTCGCTATTCCGACTGCCAAGCTGGGCAACTGTGTCGCGATGGCGAGCTTCAATGAGAAGCTCTACCTCGCTACCCCATCGATCGTTGCCAGCGAGAACCGCAGTCTGGTGGTCTTCACGTCCAGCGACGGCGAGCAATACCAGGGCATTGTGCGTCCCAATTTCAACCTGGGGAACTGTGCCGCGATGGCGACCCTGAACAACACGTTGTACTTGGTCTATCAGGCCAATGACAGCAGCAAAAAGATGTACCTCACCTCCAGCAGCGATGGCAACACCTGGCAACCAGCCCGCAGTTCCGGCAACATTCAGTTGGGAAGCTGCGTCGCGATAACCGGTTTCAACCAAAAGCTTTATGTCGCCGCGCAGGACTCGAGCGGCCACCTGGCCATCTTGTCCTCAAGCGACTTCAGTACCTTCCAGCCCGTAACAGGCGGTCCCTCATCAATTCCCATGGGAAACACCGTCGCGGCGGCCGTTTTCAACCACAACCTCTACGTCGCTTACAAGAACCTCAACGGCGATCTGCTGGTCGTCTACTCCCCCAACGGCGACAACTGGTCACCGGTGATGGAATTTAGCAGTATTCAGTTGGGCAACTCTGCCGCAATGGCCGTCTTCAGAAGCCCATACCTTGCACAGCTGAAACTCATCTTCCAAGCCAGCATCGGCGACGACATGGTTTTGGCCTCCTCCCGCGACGGCGAGACATTTACCCAGGCCCAGCATCCCGAAATCCAGATCGGCCAGACCGTCGGAGTCGCACAGTTCAATGACAGCCTGTATATGGCCTTCCAGACACCGAATTCCACCGACATGTACGTCGCCTCCGCCGCCGACGGCCTCAACTTCGGCCAGCAAACCCGCATTCCCACTGGCCAGTTGGGCAGCGGTGCCGCGATGGCCGTCTTCAAGAACCGGCTCTACCTCGCCGCCCCGTCGGTCGCCGCCGGCCACAACCGCAACCTAATTGTCGCTGCGTCGGGTGACGGCGCGCAGTGGTCGACGACCGAGGTGACCACCATCCAGCTGGGAAGTAATGCCGCGATGGTGCCCTTCATCAATGACAAGCTGTACTTGGCCTATCAGAACAACAGCAATCAAAATCTGATGGTCGCCTCCAGCAGCGACGGCAGCACTTGGTCGGCAAACGAAATCCGTATCCCTGTGGATCGCTGCATCGCGATGGCCGTTTTCAATAGCGTGCTTTACGTCGCCGCACGGGATTCCAATTTGAATCTGAATATCGCTTCGTCGAGAGACGGCATCACCTTCACGGGGGTGTACCAAACGCAGAATGCGGGGAATAGCCTTGCGATGGCCGTTTTCGATGGCAAGCTGCACATCGCCTTCCAGCACAATGTCACTCACAATCTGCAAATCGTCTATACCGTCGACAGCACCCACTGGTTCGGACCCGTCGAGCATCGCGATATTCAGTTGGGCGACTGTGCCGCGATGGCCATCTTCGAGGACCCTGCTCGGGCGCCTACCCCTCGTGATCTTGTATCAGCGGCTCAAGCGGGATTGGGCTAAGGTCGGCCCGTTTGGTCATGTTTTGGCACCGTCCGAACAAAAGTGTCGCCGCCAACGCGCTCACTGACCAGTGGTCGGTAACGGACGAGATCAACGCGCAAGCGAACGAACACCCCCTCACTTCCTAAAGTTGTCTCCGACAGCAAGTCGAGTAGCCGACTACTCGTGCGCAAGCTCGGTCATCCGCCCTAGCGTCGTCAGTGCCACTACGAACCACACCAATTGCGTCACTTCACTTCTGGAAAGTGGGGCCGCCGCGGACTTCTGGTGTCGCGCGATCGTGCGTTCCGCGACACCTCGTTATCAGTCGACGAATGGGACTCGAAATGACCAGTGCCAACTTGGACGAGTTGATCACTCCGGTCCGGCAAGCACAGGACGACGGAGATCGGCAGCCGGAGAAGGGCCGGGCGCTTTGCCTATCCGGCGGCGGCTACCGGGCGATGGTCTTCCATGTTGGAGTGCTCTGGCGGCTCAACGAGGTCGGCCTGCTGGCGAAGCTCGACCGCGTCTCCAGCGTCTCGGGCGGTTCGATCACCGCCGGCGTTCTCGCGAAGAATTGGCAGCAGCTGACATGGGACACCAAGCAGGTCGCCAGCAACTTTGACGAACAGTTCGTCAAACCCGTGCGAAAGATGAGCGCAACCGCGGTCGACGTCAAAGCGGTTCTCGAAGGAATGCTGCCTTTCGGTGATTCCGCCGCCGGCCGCGTCGCGGCTGCCTATCGCAAGCACCTCTTCGGTGCCACCAGCCTGCAACAACTGCCCGACAAGCCGCGGTTCATCTTCAATTCGACCAACCTGGAGTCCGGGGTGCTGCTGCGGTTCAGCAAGCCCTATCTGGCCGACTATCGCGTCGGGAGAATCATGAATCCCGACGTATCGCTGGCGGTCGCGGTCGCCGCGTCGTCGGCCTTTCCGCCCGCGCTGTCGCCCTGCACGCTGCACCTCAAGGGCCAGACCTGGATCGACGAACAAGGCAACACACTTACCGGGCCCGGCTTCCGCGACGAGATCAAGGTGACCGACGGCGGCGTATACGACAACCTCGGGCTGGAAACCGCGTGGAAGAGATACACGTCGATCATCGTCAGTGACGCCGGCGGCGAAGTCGCCGCCGACGACGATCCCCCGACCGATCCGCTGCGGCAGACGGCTCGGGTTCTCGACCTCATCCACAATCAAGCCCTTGCGATGCGCAAGCGCCAAGTGATCGGCTCGTTCAAATCCGGTCTGCGACAGGGCATGTACATCGGCATCCGCAGTCAGGTCGCGAAATACGGCGGGGCAGTGCTGCCGGCGAACCCCGATCGAACCCGCGAACTGGCCGAGGTGAAAACGCGGCTTGCGCCGCTCTCCGACGCCGAGCAAGAGCGACTTATCAACTGGGGCTACGTCATCTGCGATGCCGGCCTGCGGACCCACATGTCCGGTGAACTCACCGATCCCACGAAGACCGAACTCCCCTATCCGAACGAGGCGTTGACATGAACGGGGAAACTTCAATCTCCCGAAAGTTGGTCGATTACATCCTGGTTGGCGCCGGCTCGAGCCGACGATACCTGCAGGGCTCACCGATCTTGGGTGATGTGTGGACCGCGTACGTGCAAGACCTGAGCAAGCCGGTCGACCTGCTGATCACGTCGTACAAGGGCAGCTCGGCCAACGCCCTGGCCGCGGAGATCTTCAAACAACTGCAAGGAATCCGTCGCGGTGTCGTTCATGGCGACGATCCGAGGGTCGCGCCGGTGCAGAACTATGTAGCCGCCCGGTTGTACTTCGATGAAGTGATCCGGGTGCTGATCCCGATGACGAAGTGGTGGCTGGATCCGAAGACCCGCAACGAGATCGACGCGTGGATGAGTTCAGATAACTCCGACGGCGAATGCGGACCCGACAAGATCGCTCAGACGGTCGACGATGTGCGGGTCCTGGTCGCCGCATGGAACAAGGGTCCCCAGGACCTCGACGAATTGTTCAAGGATCCCACGGTCGGGATCCGCAGTCGGCGCACGGCATTCGAGCGCTTCGTCGCGTTATGCGCCCTGGTCTTGATGGTGCAACGCCCCCCGGAGGAGACGGACCGCGAGCCGCTGACGCCACGGGTGTTGACCAAAGTTCAGAGGAAAACGCAGGGCCTGTTGGTCGACACCAGCAACGACGACTTGCGCGAGCTCGTCGTCGATCTGATCTCCACCGATATGGCCCCGGCAGAGGCCGCGAAGGTCTGGCAGATCTCGCGGAACCGTCCGGCGTCCACCGCGATCATGAAGTCGGTGCCGGCCGTGAAGGCCGACGCGGCCCGCCGCCTGTTCGACCTCGACTGCACCCCGATCACCTGGGCGGTCATCGATTCCGGGATCGACACGCACCACATCGCGTTTGGGAAGCACCCGGTCCGCAAGACATACGACTTCACCTATTACCGCGAGGTCGTCAACCTCAGCAATGTCGACGACGTCGTTCGCAAATCCAATCTCAAGGCGATCGAGACCGCTCGCAAGGACAACCCACTCCCGCCGAGCGCAGACCGCAAGCTGAAACAGATCGCGACCGCCGCGTATCACGGTCAGCCGATGCGGTATGACCTCATCGCGGAGTTCCTCGAACTCGGCGTCGAAGGCCCGCCCCCACCACCACCGTCCAGCGAACACGGCACTCATGTCGCCGGCATCATCGCGGCCGCAGTCGACGAAGCGGGCGGAAATCTCGTCACCGGCATGTGCCCGGGTATCAATCTTTACGACTTGCGCATCATCGGATCCGATAAAGAGGACACCGAGTTGGCGGTTATCGCGGCGCTACAGTTTGTCCGGCACACCAATGAGTTGGCGGGCGACATGCAGATCCAGGGTGTGAACATGAGCCTGTCGATCGAGCACGACGTGCGCAATTACGCATGCGGGGCGACCCCGGTCTGCATGGAGGCCGAGCGACTCATCGACAGTGGGGTGGTCGTCGTCGCCGCCGCCGGCAACTTCGGCTACCAGAACATCATGGTCAACGACCAGCCGTTCAATAACTACCTCGCCTTCAGCATCACCGACCCTGGCAATGCAGAGCGCGTCATCACGGTCGGATCCACGCACCACTACAAGCCTTTCACCTACGGCGTGAGCTACTTCTCCAGCCGCGGCCCTACCGGTGACGGACGACCGAAGCCGGACCTTGTCGCACCCGGCGAGCGCATCTATTCCCCAGTGCTGGAAAATGATTGGGGCTATCTGGACGGCACCAGCATGGCCGCACCTCACGTCAGCGGCGCCGCAGCACTACTGATGGCACGCTATCCAGAACTCGTCGGACGTCCCGACAAGGTCAAGAATATTCTCTGCGAGACAGCGACCGATCTCGGACGAGAGCGCAACTTTCAGGGTCACGGCTTACTCGATGTTCTTCGCGCCTTACAGAGCCAATGAGGTGAATTCACATGTCCAGCAACGTTTTCAGTCTCGAAATCCTGCCCGCCAAGAAAGGCGATTGCCTACTGCTTCGATACGGGCCAAAGGCAGACAAGAAGCAGAAGCTGGCGCTGATCGACGGGGGTCCCAGCGGCGTCTACACCAACCACCTCGAACCTCGGCTGAAGCAGTTGCGGGACGAAAAGGGGGTACCCGCCGGCGAGCCGATGGCGCTGGACTGGGTGATGCTCAGCCACGTGGACGATGACCACGCCAACGGACTGGTGCGGCTGACCGAGGACCTCAGGGCGCTGCCGGTCAACAGGTTCGTGAAGCCACGAAGGCTGTTCCACAACACATTTGACAAGATCATTGGCAATGACGCCGCCGAGCTGAAGAAGGCCACCTCGAACGGGTACGGAACGGCATCGCTGACCGGGGACATCCCGGTCGACATGGTGCCCGACGACGCGAAGGTCGACGCCGACACGTTCAATGACGCGCTGATGGTGCTCGCGGGCATCGAGCAGGGCGTCGACCTGGCCGGCAACGCGGAGGTGCTCAAGATCCAGGTAAACGATGGAGCGGGCGGGTTGATCGTCGCCGAGGATGGCGGCACGGCGATCACCATCGGAGACGGCCTGACGTTGAACGTCATTGGGCCGATGCTGCCCGAAGTCGAGGCGCTACAAGAAGCACACCGAAAGTGGTTGGAGGAGCAGAAAAAGCATCCGAAGCCGCCGGCCGCCGCACTGGCGGCCTACGTCGACAAGTCGGTGCCCAATCTGTCCAGCATTGTGGTGCTCGCCGAATTCGGCGGGAAGACGATCCTGTTCACCGGTGACGCCCGCGGCGACAAGATCCTCGAGGGAATGAAACTCGTCGGACTCGGCGACAGTTTGCACGTCGATGTGCTGAAGGGACAGCACCACGGCAGTGAAAACAATTACACCCAAGACTATTTCGAGCGCATCACCGCCGACCGCTACGTGTTCTCCGGAAACGGACAGCACGGAAACCCTGAGCGGGCAACTCTGGATATGCTGCGCCAGGCCCGCAACACCGTCCGGCCGGAAGAGAACTACCAGATCTACCTGACCTACGAGATCGCCGACATCGACAAGCTCCGCCAGGCGGACTGGGAGATCAAGCAGAAACGGGCGAGCCGAACCCGCAATCCCCTACCTGACTGGTCACCTGACAAGCAGGGGCTCGTGGCGTTCTTCGAGAAGTATCCCGATATGGCGGCCCGGGTCGTACCGCTGCAGGGCGATCTGCCCAGACACCGTATCGATCTGCTGGGCACTCCGTAACGGTGTTCAGCCGCCGCGACCAAAGTAGAGCTCTTGGGTTGCGACGCAGACCATTTGCCCCTCGCGGTTGTACATCGTCGACGTCGTCAGCCCCCGGCCCGCGACACCGCTGGCCGACACCTGATCCGAGAGGACCCAGTCCGCCAGGTCGACCGGCCGATGAAACCACAGTGCGTGGTCGATGAGGGCGTTGAAGGTGCTGACCGGCGTGGCCCGCCGCATGACGAGCGCGGGCTCGACCATTGTCGTTCCGGAAAGGTAGGTCAGCAGGCAGCTGTGCAGCACCTCATCGTCCGGCACAGATCCGTTGGCGCGCCACCACATTCGCAGCCGCGGCGCCGGCTCGGCCAGGTCGATGGCAAGCCGCGGCGGGGGGTCGACGTAGCGCAGCTCGAAGGGCCGAGGCGCAACCCAGTGACCGTCCAGTTCGTCCGCATGTGCCGCCAACTGCTCCTGTATCGGGGGCAGCGATTCGGGGTCGGCGACCTCGGGCATCGGTTGCTGGTAGTCGAGCGACTCGAATGGCACGTTGAATGAGGCGAGTGCCTCGAGCAGGATCTGCCCGTCCTGGCGGGCGGTGATCTTGCGGGTGGACAACGTGCCGCCGTCGCGTGCCACGTCGACGTGGAGGTCGACCGGGTGGCGGGCATCGCCGGCTCGCACGTAGTAGACATGCACGCTGTGCGCTGCGCGGCCCGGCGCAGTGAGGCTTGCCGCCATCAGCGCTTGGCCGGCGATGTGGCCGCCCACGATGTGATGGCCCGGGTTGTCCAGCTGGGTGGCGATGAATTGGTGGTCGTCAACGCGGACAACGTGGAGGGTGTCGATGACATCGGCCAGCGTCGGCCAGCGGTAGCTCATCCGGGCATCTTGTCATCCGGTTCACGGATGTCTGGCGAAGTGTCCTCCCCGATCTGTCTCAGATTCGGGGTGGCTGGACGCCGCACTTTGACAGCAGAGCATCAGAATAAATGATGCTATGCTGTCACAGTGCGCACGACCGTGACGCTTGACGACGACACACTCGCGCTGGTTCGCCGACGCATGCGCGAGCGCGGCGTCTCGTTCAAACAGGCGCTCAACGACGCCATTCGCGACGGCGCCCACGGCCGACCGGCCCCGACGCCGTTCGAGACCACGGTGGCCGACCTCGGGGTTCCCGCAGTCAACCTCGACCGCGCGTTACAGCTGGCCGCTGAACTCGAAGACGAGGAGTTGCTGCGCCGGCAACGGCGCGGCGCATGAAGATCGTCGACGCCAATGTGCTTCTCTATGCGGTAAATTCGGCCGCCGAGCACCACAGAGCCAGTAGGCGCTGGCTCGACAACGCGCTCTCTGGCGCCGACACAGTCGGCTTGGCGTGGGTGCCGCTACTTGCCTTCGTTCGGCTGACCACAAAGATCGGGCTCTTCCCCGCACCCCTACACCCGGCCGACGCGATGCGTCAGGTTGAACAATGGTGCAGCGCTCCGGGGGCGGTGGTGATCGGCCCCACCGAGCGCCATCCGCAGCAGCTCGGCGGCCTGCTGTCCCACATCGGCACCGGCGGAAACCTCGTCAACGACGCGCACTTGGCTGCGTTGGCGCTCGAACACCGAGCGGGAATCGTCAGCTACGACAACGACTTCGGACGCTTCGATGGCGTGCGCTGGGACACCCCGGACGCCCTGCTGAACCCCTGACACGAGGGCGCCGACTCACAACACACTTCGATGTCGAAGCATTACGCTCAAGGGTATGGGCTACTCGTTGAATCCTGTCCAACTCCGGGCGTACTTCGCGCTGATGGAGTCGGTGAGCTTGCTTCAGTATGCGGTGCGCCGACAGTTGCAGGACGCCGGAGACCTCAGCTACGTGCAGTTCGAGATCCTGGCCAAGCTGGCCGACGCCGACCAACCGCTCACCATGACCAGCCTCGCCGACGGCGTCGTGTACAGCCGCTCGGGTCTGACCCATCAGGCCGGACTCCTCGAGAAGCAGGGGTTGATCACTCGCGCGGGCTCGTCTGAGGACCAGCGTGCCACGGTTGTCGAAATCACCGACGCGGGGCGCGCCCGCGTCGCCCAGGTGATGCCCGGGCACGTCGAGGTGGTGCGCGAGCTGTTGTTCGATTCGCTGTCCGATAACGAGGTCCGCAGGCTCGGCGATATGATGAGCAAGGCCCGCGACCACATGCGTGCCCGCCCGCCCCGATCTGCCGCCCCGCGCGGACGCGCCGGGGCCGTTAAATAGCGGTGCCACATCGCATTCCGTTAAGCTGACGTCCGCCAAGCCGCTGTGTCGAGTGCAGCACCGGGGTGTCCGGGTAACCCTGGCCGAGCACCGAGGGTGGGCGCCCTCGGTGTTGATCAGTTCCGCACTGCCGCGTTGGGAGTAGAAGTAGCCATCAGGTCGGTCGGGCTGGCCCCGGGCCCGTAGGCCCGGCCACGTGTCATCGGTGACATCGCGATGCGGTTGGCCAGCTGAATCTCCCGCCCAGCAGAACGGGATCGAATGCGTTGGTCATGTCAAGTCTTCCTTCCCGGTGAAAATGCCTGGGGCACTCGGTGTTAGCGCTCGGTGGGGATGAGCAGGGTCTTGCCGTGCAGTCGGCCGGCATCGGAGTCGTCGTGCACGGCCGCGGCATCTGCCAGCGGACGGCGGTCGGCGATCTCGATGCGCAGGCGGCCGTCGTCAACGCGGTCGACCAGTTCGGCCAGTTGGGCAGCGTCGCTGCGGACGAATACCCGCTGGGTGCGGACTCCTCGGGGCGGATCCTGCGGGCCGAAGACCATGGTGCCGACGTGGAAGCCGCCGTCGGTGACGACGCTGATGAGGGCGTCGGTCTGCTCGTCGGTGGTGCTGACCAGGTTGAGCACCACGTCGAACGGGGCGCCATTGATGTCGATCGGCGACCGCCCGTAGTCGATGTAGTCGACAATTCGGTCGGCTCCCAGGCCACGCAGCCGCTCGGCGTCGCGGTCCTTGGCCGTGGCGGTGACCGCGGCGCCGGCCTGCTTGGCCAGCTGAACGGCGTAGCCACCGACCGCGCCGGAGGCCCCGTTGATCAGCACCGACTGCCCGCTCGTAAGCCCGGCGATCTCGAACAGGGCCTGCCAAGCCGTTAGCGCGGGTTCGGGCAGTGCTGCGGCGTCGGCCAGCGGCACCGACGTCGGCGCCGTGGCCAGCGATTCGGCGGGCACCAAGCTGTATTCGGCGGCGGCGCCGTCGGCATCAAGCGGCAGGAACGCGACGACCGCGTCGCCGACCTTCCAATCCTGCACTCCCTCACCGATTTCGGTGATGGTGCCCGCGACGTCGACGCCCGGAATGTGGGGGAAGTTGACCTCGTACACCTCGGCCAGATAACCGCCACGGATGCCGGCGTCCACCGGGTTGAACGCAGTCGCCGCCACTTTGACCAGCACCTGTTGCGGTCCGGGTACTGGGCGCGGGGCCTCCTCGTACCGCAGAACGTTGCTGTCGCCGTATTCGTGGTACCGAACAGCCTTCATGATGCCCTCCTGAGATCGTTTGCTTCGATGTCGAAGCAGTACAGTTACGGTGGGTGCAACTTGCTTCGGTGTCGAAGCAATCCCCAAGCGGTGTGTGAGTGCCGTCACATGTTCGGTCTGGGGCCGGGCCCCGGCGGGCGTTGCGCCGCAAGCACGTCCCGCCGTGGATTCAACGGGCGAGGATTAACGCGTTACTTCCGAGGCGACGCTTGAGTGGGCGATCGGCTCACGCCGACCCGCCTTCGGCGTGACGCGTTGGCTCTCGCATGCCGGTGAAGTGCTCGACCAACAGGCGAACACGTTGTGAGACATGGTCGGGCCGTAATCGTTTGGTGGCGCCCAGGGTGACCAGCCCGTGCAATGCGGCCCAGAACACCTCGGTGAGCGTGTCGACGTCGTGCCCAGGGCCGACTCGAGCGAGTGCCTGATGCAGCGCGGCGAAAGCCGACAACAACTCGGCCGGTGTGTCGTCGGCGCCGAAGTGCAGCGCCGTCGCACGGGTGAACATCGCCTCGTACACCGCCGGGTTGGCGTGAGCAAAATCCAGATATGCCTGCGCAACTCGGTTAAGAACCACGCCGGCCGTGACGTCGTCGTCCGCGCAGGCGCCACGGATCACCTGGGCGAGCTCGCCGAATCCCTCGATGGCGACCGCATCGGCGATCTGTTCCATGCCGGTGAAGTGCTTGTACAACACCGGCTGGCTGTACTCGATCTCGGTGGACAACCGACGCGTGGTCACCGCGTCCCATCCTTCCGCCTCGGCCAACTTGCGGGCCGTTGACACGATCAGCCGCCGGCGGGCAGACCGCTCGCGCTCACGGCGATCCTCGATACCCATAGGTGAAACATATCACAGCTAGAAATGCTAGCGCTGATATTGACGTTGGATCGGCCGAAAGGTTAGCGTTGCTAGCACCTCCGAAGGAAGGGAGCGAAAAGTGGTATTAGAACTGCTCAGCCGTAGTGCCGCGATGGTCGCGGTATTGGGTACCGGCGTGGTGTACGGCACCGACGTGTTCTGCGCCATGGTCATGCGCCCCGCACTGGACCGGGTCGACGACAACACCCTGGTCATCGTGATGGGTCACGTGCACCGCTACGGCGACCGGCGTATGCCCGTGCCGGGCGTGCTCGGCATCGTCGCCGCAGCGATCAGCTCGGCAACCGCAGCAGTCGGCGCGCACTGGCTGCAAGCGATCGCCGCGACCGTCGCGCTGGGTGCGCTGCTGATCTGGCTGCTGGTCTACCTGCGCATCAGCGCGCCCATCAACCGGAGGCTCACTGCCGCCACCGACAGCGGCGAGACGTTGCCGGACGGGCGTGCCCTGCAAGCGGGATGGGACGCGGTTATCAACGCCCGCGCAACACTGCAGGGCGTGGCCGTGGCCGCGTTGTGTGTCGTGCTGATGATCTGACCCCGCCGATCGCCGCTCATCCGATCCCGCCTGACACAAGGAGGACACCGCACATGTTTGAGCTCAGGGTTTACACCCTGCGGTCACGCGAAGCGCTGCACCAGTACGCGACGGTGCATTGGGCCAGGCACCTGGCGACCTTTGCCGCATTCGGGGTCACCACCCACGGGGTGTGGACCGATCAGGGCGGGAAGACGAACCGGTTGGTCGCGCTGATCAGCTACCCGCCGGGTGCGGACCCCGACCAGCTCACCCGCCGGGTGATGACCAGCCCGGAATTCGCCGGCGACATGGCCGGTTTCGACATCGCCGACATCCTCGACGTCCAGATGACACTGCTTGATTCGACCCCTTTTTCGCCCATCCACTGACACTTCAGGAGCGTTTGACATGACCACCACCGCCACCATCGGCTACGTCCTGGCCGGCGTCCTCGCCGCGGCCATCATCTTCATCGGCGCCCGGTTCCTGATCGCGCCGCGCGTCGCGGCCGCCGGCTACGGCGTGCCTGCCGATCCTGACCAACCCGCAATACGCGCCTACCTCGGCGTCAAGGGCATCCGCGACATCACCACCGGGCTATTTGTGATCATCCTGATGCTCGCGCACGCGACGCACCTCGTCGGCTGGATCATGCTGGCCGCCACCATAATCCCGATCGTTGACGCCACCATCGTGCTGCGCAACAGCGCAGCCAAGTCGATCGCCTACGGAGTGCACGGCGGCACCGCGGCCGTCATGCTTATCACGACCGCCCTGCTGCTGGTCTCCTGAACACGACCCCCGATGAAAGCTACTGTGATCGAATGCGTTCTCCACTAGCTGGCGGCCTACCCGGCGGGAACGAACCGGCGGAAGAGCTGAAGGTCCGCTGAACCGCGTGATCCAAGGAGGTACTCCATGACTGCCTACGCTCTCTGCGAATTGGAGGTCGGCAATCTACAAGCGATGCAGCCGTACCTCGACGGGATTGCGGAGACGATCACCTCCCACGGTGGCAGATACCTCGTGGCAGGTCAGAGCCCTGAAGTCATCGAGGGTGGTCCGGGCCAATACCCGGTGAAGGTCGTTCTCGAATTCCCGTCCGTGGAAGCGTTTAAGACCTGGTACAACTCGGCGGAATACCAAGCCATTCTTCCCTACCGGCAGAAGAATTCGAAGTCGAACTTCTATGTGATGGAGGGTGTTTCGACCGCGTGATCGCTGCGTGTCGCTACTGACCGTGGTCGCCCTGAACTGTCATCGCGGTTGCTCCCCGGTGCTAGGGACACGCACGCTGGGTTTCCGGCACACCACACCCACGAATCGTCCGATTGCCTGCCGGGCCTAAACTCACTGGGGGACAACGACTTCGGCGTCGTCGCGGTGCACCTTTACGCGTCGTGGGTGGACAGGTCCCAGGGCTTCATGCCGAGCTGGCCCGCAAGGCGCCGCTGCATCTGGACGCCCGACGGAATCGGGCGCCACCAGATGGTCACCTCGGCGATCTTGCCGTCCGCGTCGAGCAGGATGTAGTCCATCCCGTCGACTACTGTCTCGTCGATCTGCAGCTGGAAGTATGCGGCGTGGTGGGTCTCGCCGCTGAGGACTTCCTTGTAGGTGAGGTCGGCCGCGGCCGTGCCGACCCCTCGCATGGCTTCCAGGACTGCGTCGCGGCCGACGGTTGGCTCGTCGCCGAGTGGGCTGTACATCACGATGTCCTCGGCGAGGATGCCGGCGAGGGCGTCTTTGTCGGCGCCGCGGTGCATCGAGTCGACGAACGACTCCACGGTGTCGCGGTGCGTGGCGAAGGTGGTCATGGCTACTCCTTGTGTCTGTTGTTGCTTTAGCTTGTGAGACTTGATCGGTGCGCCCGCCCGACGAAGCGGCCAGACGACATGGCATCGGCACGAAAGCCGTTGACGCTCACTAGATCACGGTGGTGCCGCCGTCGACGACCAGCTCCCGGCCATTGACATAACTCGAATCGGCGGAGGCCAGGAACAACGCGGCCGACGCGATCTCCTCGGGGCGGCCCATCTCGCGCCGCGGGATCACCGACTCGAACTGCGCCTTCGCCTCCTCGTCCATCACCTCGTCCAACATCGGCGAAGCGACCTGGCCGGGGGTGAGCACGTTCACCCGGATCTTGCGGTCCCGTAACTCGGCCACCCACACCCGCGCGTAAGCGGGCAGCACCGCCTTGCTTCCGGCGTACACACTCCAATTGGGATAGCCCCGCAGCGAGGCGTTCGATCCGGTCATGAAGATTGAGCCGCCATCGTTGAACAGCGGCAACGCCTTTTGGACCGTGAACAGCGTGCCGCGCGCGTTCAGCCAGAAGGCGTCGTGGAAGTCCTCCTCGGTGATCTCGCCGAGCTTGGCCTGTGCGCCCACCCCGGCGCTGGCCCACAACACGTCGATCACGCCCTTTTCCTGCTTGACCGCGTCGAATAACCGGTCCAGATCGTCGAGGTTGGCCGCATCGCCCTGCACGCCGGTCACGTTCCGGCCGATCTGCTCGACGGCCTGGTCCAGCGCCTCCTTCCGCCGGCCCGAAATGAAGACGTGCGCTCCCTCCTCAACGAACAACTTGGCCCCCGCCAGCGCCATACCGCTGGTCGCCCCGGTAATCACGGCAACCTTGCCATCGAGTTTTCCCACGATCACTCCACCCCTTTACTCTCAAGTTATGTACACCGATTAGCGTACTTAGTTGGTGCCCTCAGGCTATCGGACCGTTCCCTCGAGCACAAGCTATGCACACCGATCGGTACCCAACTGGGCTAAGCTGGACGTATGACGGAGTTGGAGAAGGGCCCTCGAGGGCTGCGCCGCGGCAGGGGCGCGCGAGAACGCATCCTCGGGGCGTCCCGACAACTATTCCGCGATCAAGGCATCAACAGCACTGGCCTCGATCAGCTTTGCTCCGTGGCCCAGGTGTCCAAGCGCACGTTCTACCAGCACTTCACCGGCAAAGATGCGCTCATCGCCGAACACTTGCGCCGATTCGATCCCGACGTCCTGCCCGAGGTGTTCGACCGCCCCGACCTCACGCCCCGCCAACGGCTGCTGGCCGCCTTCGACATTCACGCGCCGCTGTGCCCGTTCATCGCGGCGGCGGTCGAAATCCACGACCCGGCCCACCCGGCACGCGTGCACGCCCGTGACTACAAGTTGGCCTTCGCTGCGCGACTCACCGAGGCCGCGCGCGAAGCGGGTGCGCGCAACCCCGCACAGCTCGGCGATCAACTGGCGCTGCTCCTGGACGGCGCTTCGGCCCGCAACCGTGTCCTGGGCAGCGACACATTTGCCACCGCGGCCGACATCGCCGCCATCCTCATCGACAACGCCATCCCGACGGCAGCCTCAGCCGAGGTTGACACCCAGGGAGGAGGCGAAGTTTCCCACGCCGCCACGGGCCACGCGTCGGCGTAATCTCTGACGCCTGCAACGACGCTGTGACCTTCTCGGACGAGAGAATGGCGCCAACGCCACTGTGGGCCGCTTGTGACTGCCGATAACACTCGCTACCTCGACGCGTTGGCGTCGGAGTCACGGCATGCCCTTGAGGACACCCCGTGACCGGCCTCCCCGCTCATGGGCCTGTGTCAAGCGCTCTTCGCGACGTTGCGCGCCACTTCGAGGGCCGTATCTCCGACCCTGGCGCCGAGTCGGTGTGCCGTGTCGTTGACGGCTGAGATAAAGCCGTGTTTCAGCGTCGACTGGCCGTCACCGATACACGCCGAATCTGCGGCGACCGTCGCGGCGGCGATACCGTCGAAATCGAGAAGGGGAAGGCTAGCGGCGCCGGCATCGTCGGCGCCGAAGCCGGCGTCGTTGAAGAACACCAGGCGTGGCCTGAATGAGCGCGTCATCGGGGCGGCGGTCACTCCGCCATGGCTACCGGTCGCCACGACCAGGCCTTCGTCTTCTGGCGTGCCGAAGGAGATGGAGTCGATGCAGAGGACGCCGTCGATGACGGTGCGTCTCTCTTCGGGCGCGTCCGCGGCGGCGTGGGGCCACGGCGCGGATTTCAAGAGCACCACGGCTTGTACGACGGTGTGACCGTGCTCGACACCGCACTGGGCGGCAAGCTCGTTGACGCGGCTGATGATGCCGCGTTGGAGCATGTCGGCGCCGTCGCCGACGCGGGCACTGTCGGTGGCCACGGCCGCCATGGCCATGCCGTGTTGTTCGGCCCAGAGCAGACCGCTGACCCCTGCTTCGTCTCGACCGATTCCGCAGTCATGGTGAATGGCGGCACGAACGCCGGCCTTGGCCGAGACGTACGCCGCCGGGATGGCAGCATTGGAACCTCCGACGGCGACGGCGCCATTTGCTTCCGGGGGAAGCTTTGCCACTCCATCGAAGACCATGATGGGAACGTTCTCTGCAGGCACTTCCGACCTCCTAGGAACTGGCTGTTCTTGCGCTGAAACGAATTTCGACTTGCTGGAGAGCTGCAGTGGAGGCGGTGTTCAGGACACCGCCACCCCTCCGTCGACGTAGAGCTTCACGCACAGCTGGCCAGCGGGCAGGGGGTGCGGCAGGCTTATCGACGGGCCGGCGCGCGTCGGGGCCTAAGCTCCTCGATGCGGTCGAGGACGTCATCGAGCGCGGTTTCCAAAGGGGCGGAGTCGCGGCGAACCTGCGCGAGCAGCATCCCGCCTTCGACCGCGGCCAGCAGCACGGTCGCCAGGCGGTCGGGGTTGGCCGTGCGGCGCAACTCGCCCCGATCCCACATGGCTTGCAGGCCCTCGCGGATCGCCGCTTCCCACTGGTCGAATCCCCCGACCAGGTCGCCTCGACAGTCCGGGAAGGGTTCGGCCAGCTCACCGACCAGCGACCCGAGCGGGCAGCCGCCTGCGCAGTTCCGCTGGCGTTGGGTGTCGACGACGAAGTCTCGCCAGGCGCGCAGACCCTCCATGCTGTCCAGCCCGCCCAGCGTTGCCAGCAGAGCCTGGACGCGGTGGGCGATGACGGCCCTGATCAAGGCTTCCTTGTCCTCGAAGTAGTGGTACATCTGCGAAGCGCCAACGCCAGCGGCCTTCTGAACGTCGGCGGGGCTGGTGGCGGCGACACCCTGGTCGTACATCAGTTGCGCTGCCGTGGCCACGATCCGGTCCCGGGTGGCCCGTCCCTTGGGGGTGAGCCGGTGGGTGCCGGTGACCGATTCGTTCGCTGCCATCACTTTTGCCCAGGTTGGGCGAGTCCGTCGCTGCGGGCCCGCTGTCCTGATCCCCCTTCCGATTTCGTCTGATCCTGTTCCGGTGTACTAGCCGGAAAGCCCGCCGCCGGCGGCTTGGTTAGGAGCTAGTGGAGACGGTCTCCACAGATGTCCCGGCCGGGTTGGTGTCCCTCCCGCCGATCTTGTCGGTGGTCTCCAGCGGGACACGGCAGCCGTTGAGCCACAGGCCCATGAAGACGAAGTAGGAGATCGAGAAAATGTACTTGCGTGTCGAGTCCTCACCAAAGGTGGCCAGGAGTTCGCTGAGCGTCTCGTCGGTCAGCGTCTTCGCGCTGGCGAACTCGTCGACCGCCCGGCCCAGCAGAACGTAGTCCGAGTCGATGCCGGTGACGGGCCCGTCGGAGGCGATGGCGGCGATGTCGTCGTCGCCGAGTCCCACGTTGCGACCGATCGCCGAGTGGATCTGCCACTCGTAGGGTGCGTCGAAAGCCTTGGCGACGCGCATCATGCACATCTGCCGGTGCTTAGGGTTGATGCCCTCGGGGCCGAAGATCGCCTGGACCGTATCGATCACGCCCGGGAAGTGCGCTCCCGTTCCGGCGAACATCTTGACGACGTTCAGCGTCGCGTCGGGCTGATAGGTGCCACCGAAGTAGGCCTCGACGACCTCCTTGATGACGTCGTCATCGGGCAGCGGCACTGTCACCGTCGCCGCGTAGGTAGTCGGGATGTTCATCGCCGTTTGTCTCCTTCACCTGCCTGTGGGCAGGGTCGCCAGCGGCTGTTCGCCAGATGTCCGAGTGGTCATCGCCGCTTCAACCAGTGTAGCGCTACTATTGCCATATTTTGAATCTTTCGATACAAAATGTGTGGAACTGCTTGGAGGGTTTGCTTCGAGGAAGTTCCTCGTCGAGGTGTGTCTACGCGATCGACGATCACATCGAAAATGCCCTCAGATAGCCGAATAAGGATGAACCTCAGTCGTCGGCGCCTGAACTACCTCACGGTTGACACTAACACACTCAGGCAACATTATGTATCTAGAGATATATTTTATGCGCTTTCAAAATATATCCAGAAATCCACTATCGACGAGGCCGGCAACCTGCTTCGACTGTCGGGCAGCCCTGCGTTGGGGCGGCCCACCACCTACGAGGAGATGAAACAGAATGAAGATCAGGCGATTGACCACGGCCGAGGCCCCCACGGGCGTGGTGACGCAGACCGACGAGGTCTTTGACTCCTCGACCGTTAAGGACGCCACCTACGCTTTCGATATCTGGGGATTCGACCAGGTTCCCGAACTGCCGCTACGCCCCGAGCACGTGCTCGGTGAGTACGAGCAACTGGGCCTCTTCGGGCCGCGTGGCGGAATCCGCGTTGACATTCAGATCATTCCCCCGGTCATCGGAGACGAACCGCCGGACCTCTCGGAGACTGTGGGAAGGCTCAACCTCGGCACCGGTGGAGGGATGACGCCGGGCAAGGACCGGGGCGGCATGCACCGCACCGATACCGTCGACTTCGTCGTGGTCCTCGAAGGCGAGACCAATGTCGCCTACCCCGGCGAGGACGGCAACGTGTACGAGATCACGATCAAGGCCGGGGATTTCCTCACCCACAACGGGACGTTCCACCGTTGGCACAATCGATCGGGATCGAACTGCACGCTGATGCTGATTCCAATCGCGGCCACGCGCACCAGCGAGTAGCGGCCAGCACGAGGGCCGCCACCTTCGGCATGAAACGCTCTGGTAACCAACGATGTTGGCTTAGAGCCAACCTGGCTGACAAACAATGACGGTTCCATCACTGGCAGCCCCCAAACCGTCATCCCGCCTGGACCTGGCGACCAACTTGTCGTTGTACGCGTCCTTCGCCAGGCCGGTCTGCGGCTGATGGAGAGCTGACCGCTACGCCCCAGCGCCCAGGCGTAGCGGCCAGTTCAGGGTCGACGTCCTTCGGGCCACGCCATGATCACCGTCTGCTGGTATCGCACCCGATCCGTCCGCCGCCGTGACTCCCTACTCCAACGCTGCGGCGTGCGGCGAGCGCGGTCATCACCGACGCTTCTGGGTGTGGTTGTCGCGGTGGGCGCGCAGGACGCGTTCGGTCTGCAGGTAGACCTGCTCCTGCAGTTCCGGCGTTCGCGACTTCTTCGAGGACTTCTTTTGCTTGGACGGCGTGTGGTAGCCGCCGGTGACGGTGGCCAGGTCGCGGTCGGTCATGATCCGAATGACCCCTTGGGAGCCCTTACTGGCGTGGCCGTAGAAGGGCGAACCCAGCTTCATCATCAGCCCGAAGACCCCGCCGGCCTTGGCGCCGAAACCCGAGTTCACGCTGCCGGGGCTGACCGCGTTGACTGTGACCCCGTGCCCGTCGAGTCGGCGCGCCATCGCATAGACCCAGAGCAGGTTGGTCAACTTGGCGTTGAAGTAGGCCTGAGTCTGGGAGTACTTGCCCGGGAAGGACCAGTCGGTCTCGACTTTCCCGCGCCCCTCGATCAATGCGGTCATGCTCACTACCCGCGACGGTCTTCCCAGAGAATCCGCACCCGCATGCAGCGAGTCCAGGAGCGCGTCGGTCAGGGCGGCCACCGCTACGTGGTTGATCGCCATGGTCATCTCGAAGCCATCTGAGGACAGCCGCCGCTCGTTGAACCCGGCACCGGCGTTGTTGACCAGACCATGGATGCCCTCGGGGGCAGCGGCTCGGACGGCGTCTGCTAGCTGCCAGGCGCCGGCGATCGAGCTCAGATCCGCGGCGACCGGGATGAACGTGCCCGCCCCGTTGCCGTCAACCGTGAGGCTGCCGACGCTGGCGCCCGCTGCTTTTTGAGTGCGGCCGTGGGTCAGGATGGTGGCTCCCTCGTCACCAAGAAGGCGGGCGGTCTCGTAGCCGATGCCACCTTTAGTGGTGCCGGTGACCAGGACGGTCTGGCCCCGCATCCTGCCGTTTGGGGAAGGCTGCTTGCTCATGGAAGTCTCCTAATCGTGTGAGGTTTTTGCGTGCGATGGGGGGCGTTGCGCCCAGGATCAGATGGGTGTGGGCAGCTGTTCACAGCACGGATACACGGCCACCGTCGACCGGGACGACGGCACCGGTGATGAAGCTCGACTCCTCGCTGCACAGGTAGGCGATGGCGTTGGCGATCTCCAGCTCCTCGACCTCCTTGACGACCTCTTTGCCGCGCGTTTCGTCGCGGCCGGTGACGATCACCGCGGCGCCATGCTGGGCGAACAGTTTCGCGGCTTCTCTCCCGACACCGGATGTCGCGCCGGTGACGAGCACGTTTTTGCCACTAAATTTCATTCGTGTTCCTTCTCTGCAGGGAGCTTGGGCTAGTCGTTGCTGAAGGGATGGAGCTGGTTGTCCACCCGCTGGGCGAACGGTGTCGCTAGTTGGCCCAGGATCACCACGACGTCACCAGTGACGACCGCGGGTTGCGTGGGCGTCTGTGTCGTCAAGCGACCACCTTTCAATATTTGGATTGGCTACTCTACAAAACGCCCTTGTCTTTGGAATGTCAACATCAAAATAACCATGGGTCCCCGCGATCGTCCGTGGCAACGGTCAACCCACCCACGACACACCCTGGCCGCCTGCAGCGCGGCTCTTGGAGGCATGATCTCGGATGATGACACTTGTCGCCATCGCCTGCGTCGCGATGGTGGATGTGCGTCGTCGTGCGATCGCGGCCCGAAATGCTGGTTTGATCACTCCATAAAAATGCGCTGTCTTTGGAATTCCAACACCAAAGTCGGCTATCCTGGGGGGATGATCACGCGCAAGGGCCAAGCCACCCGCGACCGCATCCTGGCCGCCGCCGCGGCCCTGATGTACCAGCAAGGAGTAGCCGGCACCAGCTTCGAGGATATCCAGGTCGCCGCCGGGGTCAGCGCGTCACAGATCTACCACTACTTCGGCGACAAACACTCCCTCACGTGCGCCGTTATCGGGTTTTGGAGCGACACGAACCTCGGGTTTCACAAACCCCTGCTCGCCCACCTCGACGACATCGACGGATTGCGTGACTGGGCCCAGGCGGTCGTGGACAGCGCGCGGGCCAACGACTTTCGGGGAGGATGCCCGTTGGGTTCGTTGGCTAGCGAGCTCGCCGACACAGACGACGTCGCACGAGACGACGTCGTGGCCGGCTACCGGCGATGGCAGGGCGCCATCCGTGACGGACTGGGAGCGATGAGGGCCCGCGGCGCACTCGTCGACAGCGCCGACGTTGACCAACTAGCCCTGGCACTGCTGACTGCCCTGCAGGGCGGCCTGCTGATGGCCAAGACCATGCGCGACGGCGAGCCCCTACGAACCGCACTGAACACCACCATCGATCACATCGCCTCCTTCGCCACGACGGGAACCGCCTAGGCTCCCGACTTCGGCGGAGAATCTGCCCTTCTCCGGCTGACCGGCGGCGCGGTACTTCCCGGTGAGCAACCCACCGGCGAGCGGGTTGAACGGAATGACCGTGATGCCCTCCTCCTCGGCCAGCGGCAAGAGTTCACGTTCGATTTGGCGGAACAGCAGGTTGTAGCGGGGTTGCACGGACGCCACGCGGGTGAGTCCGAGCGTTTCCGCCCGACCGATGGTGCGGGCCAGCCGGTAGGCCAGGAAGTGCGACACCCCTACGTAACGGGCCTTACCCGCCCGCACGGCGATGCGTTCGGACCTGGGTTCGAATGATGTTGCTGGAGAAATGAATTCCGTAACCGGTGGTCAGGACGATCGCAGCCCTGCGGAACTGGCGAACGGCAGCCGCGACCGAAATCGGGGTTTCGATCGCGCCGTTGATGTAGGTGAATGTGCGTGGCCGCTCGGGAAAGGCCAGTCGGTTGATCGGGTCGAGGCTCCGGGAAACACGGATGCGCGAGGCCGACCGCGATCACAGCCAGCGGTAGGTACGGCTTCCTGCGGTCAGGCGCCACATGCCACCGCCATCATGTCCTGGAGTCGGATGACTGCCAGAACCGCACCGTCGCAGCGGATTTCGACGCCGGTAAGGTAACTCGTTTTGTCGCCGGCACAGAATGCCAGCAGTTCGGCAACATCGTCGGGACCGACTCGCTTGCGCGCCCCGTGTCCGACCATCGCGCCTGATTCGCTTCCCCCTCCAACTGGCCTATCGCAGTGTCGAAGGTAACCCTTGTCCGCCAGGCGCGGATGGACGCGCACCCATAATCAGATTGCACCCGTCGAACGAAGTCGCTTGATTCCGGCCGCGTCGTAGCCCGCCAGGGAGCCGAGTAACTCCTCCGTGTGCTGCCCCACGTGCGGCGCTGCCGGTGGGGTAAATCGTTCGTCGGGTTTGGTCTTGATGCACGGTGCGATCAATCGTTGTCGCGTTCCGTCCGCCTGCACCTGCTCGTAGAGGAGTCGGCGATCCTTCGCGTGGTCGTCGTCGAACAGGTCTGCTCCTAAAAACGCGGGGGCGCCTGCGATATCGGTCGCAATGAAGAAGTCCGTCCACTCCTTGCGTGTGCGACTCTGGAAAATCAACGTTAACTCGTTGCGCAGCAACGCTTCTGCCTCGTGGTCTTTCCCCGGCTGCTGGCGCCCCGGTTCGTAAAGATCCATCCTGTCGAGTGACTCGCAGAATCTCAGCCAGAACTTGTCCTCCAGGGCGTTGAACACCACGTAGTTACGATCGCGAGTTCGGTAGTACTGGTAGCGGAGTGATGCGCGGATTCCTTCACCGTAGGTGGGTTGGCCGTTCGCTAAAGCCCCAAGTTGCTGAAAATTCCAATTGATCGCCGCGTCAACTTGCGCCACCTCGATGTACTGCGGCTTGCCGTCGCGCCCGGCGGCGTGCAGCGCGGCGAGGACGCCCATGGCTGCGTACAGCGGCCCTGCCAGAACACCCGTCGTCCCGGTGGCCGACCCCGAAAGCCGTGGCGTGCCATCCGCGTCGATGATCGGCGGGCTCAAGCCGGCAAAACAGTCAAAGGACAGCCCGTGAGTGGCAAGGCGGGTGTAGGGCCCGTAGCTGCCCATACCATTGAGCACGCAGTAGACCACCCTGGAGTTGACTGCGACGACGTCGTCGTAGCTGAAACCGAGGCGATGCGCGGTTCCATAACGGAGACCGTCGATTACGACCGACGACGATGCGGCCAGGCGGCGAAAGGCCTCTTGGCCCTCCGACGTTTTGAGGTTTATTGCCACGCTCTTCTTGCCGCGATTCCAGTGCGAATCCTGCAGCTCGCCGCCGGACACCGCCGAGCCGCGGAAACCACCGCCGCCGGGCGGCTCGACCTTGATCACCTCTGCGCCCAGGTCGGCCAGATGGCCGCCCAGTGCATCGGTGGAGAACAGTGACACCTCGAGGACTCGGACATCCCTGAGAAGTTCCACTATGCGACCTTTCCAGCCGGAACACCGCACGCAACCGGGTGCGCTACATCATCGTGATTGATTTCAGCTCGGTGTATTCCTCGAAGCCCCAACGCCCTTGCTCCCGGCCGAGTCCGCTTTGTTTGAAGCCGCCGAATGGGCCGCCGCCGTTGAACATGCCGCGTGCCGGCAGCGACCAGCCGGGTCCCTGCCCGCCACCGGGGTTGGTTCCCAGGTCGACACCGGGTGCCACGGTCTGCACCATGATGGTGCCCGTTCTGACCCGCCTCGCGACGTTGAAACCCTTTGCGGCGTTGCGGGTCATCACCAGACCCGCCAGACCGTAGACGGAGTCGTTCGCGATGCGGATGGCTTCGTCTTCGGAGCGATAGGTGATCACCGCCAGTACGGGCCCGAACACCTCGTCCTGGCACAGCCGCATGTCGTTGCGGCAGTCGACGAATGCCGTCGGTTCGTAGTAGAAGCCGCGTGCGAGATGCTCGGGACGTTTGCCGCCGACCACCAGCCGCGCGCCTTCCTGCAGCCCGGCCTCGACGAAGGACTCCACTCGTTGACGTTGTTGCTCCCTGATCAGCGGGCCGACGACAGTGGCGGGATCGCGCGGGTCCCCGACGGTGATCATCGGAGCCATGTTTTTGAGTCCCTCGACATACGCGTCGAGCAGATGCTCAGGCAATAGAAGTCGCGACGTTACGGTGCATGCTTGCCCAGCGTGCATCAGCACCTGTCCGAATCCTATTCCCGCAACGTCGCTTTCGGTGACGTCGTCGAGGACGATGTGCGCGCTCTTGCCTCCTAGTTCGAGTTGTGCGCGCTTCATCGTTGCCGCCGATACTTCGCGGATGCGTCGACCTGTCGCCGTCGAACCGGTGAACCCGATCATGTCGACGCCGGGGTGAGTACACAGCTCCTCGCCGACGCCCGCGCCTCCCACGACCACGTTGAACACCCCGGGTGGCAGGCCCGCCTCCTCGCCAACCTTGGCCAGCTCCAAGGCGTTCATGGGCGTCCACGGGTGGGGCTTGAGTACTACGGTGCAGCCAACGGCCAAGGCGGCCAGGCACTTTTGAATGTTGATCGAGAAAGGGAAGTTGAACGGCGTGATGACTCCGACCACGCCGACCGGTTCGCGGACCACCGTGACGCCGCCCAGACCGGTCGGCGAGACTACCGGCCCGCCGGGTGTCTCCACCCACGTCACATCGTGTTCGACGAATTCGCCGTAGTAATGGGCCGCCTCGATAGCACCGCCGACCTGAATCAGGTCGGTGATGAAGCAGGTCGAGCCGATCTCGGCGACGATGAGTTCTCGAAGTTCCGCTTTGCGCTCGTCGAGTATTTCAGCGAACCGTTTGATGATTCGTGCTCGTTCCCGAACGGACATCCAGGGCCATGGCCCGTCGTCGAAAGCTCGCCTGGCGGCCTCGATCGCCATAGCGGCCTGCTTTGGTCCACCATCGACAACTCGTCCGATCAGCTCCTCGGTGGCCGGATCGATGACATCGATTGTGCCAAGGGCGTTGTCACTCAACCATTGGCCGCCAATGAAGCTCTGGTACTCCCGCATCACGTGAATCGGTGTGCCGTTGGCTACGTCAGCGCCGGGTATGGGGCGGGCTCGAAGTCGAAGACACGGCGCGCATTACCCTGCAGCACTTTGTACTTGTCGAGGTCGGATCGCCCGTCGAGCGCCTTATGAGCGGCCTGTAGGGAGCTGGGCCAGAGGCTGTCGGTGTGCGGATAATCCGTCTCGATCATCACATTGTCGATGCCGATGGCGTCGAGATTCGCCGCCCCGAAGTCGTCCTCGATGAAGCAGCCGTACATGTGGTCGCGGAAGAGTTGGCGCGGGGACTCCGGGAAAATCTCGGGGTTGGTGGGCACCGGGTTCAAGCGCATCGTTGCCGGATCAACCGCCCAGTTGTTGGCGCGTAGGTATTGGTAGTCGGCGGCGACGTGTTCGGCACGCTCGATGAGGTAGGGGATCCAGCCGATGCCGCCCTCGGCCAACACAATCTTCAGGTCGGGAAACTTCTGCAGCTTGCCCGAGAACAGCCAATCCGTGGTCGAGTTCGCCAGATTGAGGTTGATGTTGACTGCCTGGACCCCGAACGGTGCGTCGGGCGCCGTGGTGGGACTCACCGACGACGATCCGATATGCGTGCACAGCGGCATCTTCGTCTCATTGACCACCGCGAAGAAGTCGTCCCACGCGCCCGAGTGGATGGACGGAAACCCCAACGGATGCAGATTCTCCGAGAAGGCAATGGCTTTGGCGCCCTTGCCGGCACACCGCAGCGTCTCCTCCACGGCGAGCCGGGTATCCCACAACGGGATGATGATCATCGGGATGTAGCGGCCGGGCGCTGCCGCGCACCACTCGTCGATGACGAAGTCGTTGTACGCCCGCACGCACTTGAGACCGAGGTCGCGGTCACCGAGGTGGGCGAACATCTGACCGCAGAAACGGGGGAAGAACGGGAAGTTCAATCCCGCGATCACATGGTCCTGGTCCATGTCGGGGATGCGGGCCACCGGGTCGAAGTAGGCGCGGGGCATCTCGTCGTAATTCACTGGTAGCGGGGAGTACTCGGCCGGCTTTTGGTGGGCCGCTACCAGGATGCCTAACACCGAAGCGCGCGCCTGGTCGTAGATCCAGGTATCGATGCCGTCGATACGTTCGACGTGTGGCACTCGGTCGCGGTCGGCGGCCGACGCGCGGTCCACCCACAGGTTCGGGGGCTCGATGATGTGGTCGTCGACGGAGATCATCCATTGAAGATCTTGCTTGTCCACGGGTTGCTCCTTGGTTTCGAGGACCGGTTCGTGTCGGGCGCGGGGCGCGAGCAGCGGCCGGCTTCACCCACGACGGACACCGATTACCGGATGACCTGATGCTAAGAGCGCCTCCGGTGCGCTGTCAAGTGTCACTTGATAACTTGCCGCGGTCTGGTCGGATCGCGGTATTGTGCTGTCCCGCAGCCGATATGGGCGGTCCTTCGCCACCGTTATTGGCCAACGCGGGTGCCGGGGGTGAACACGACGGGCAGCGCGCGGTAGCCCCGAGTGACCGAGTTCCCGTGAAAATCGACTTTTGCCCCGGGCGGAATGGCGTAGTCGGGTATCCGATGGAGCGTCTGCTCGACGCCCACCCGGAACTCGAGTCGGGCGAGATTGGAGCCCAGACAGCGGTGGACGCCGGCGCCGAATCCGAGGTGCCTGTTGGTCTGCCGGTCGAGGATGCACTTGTTCGGTTCGTCGAACTCGCGCGCGTCGCGGTTGGCGGCCGCATAATTCACCACGACCGTCTCACCGGGACAGAACTTCTGTCCGCTCAGCTCGACGTCTTCGGCGACGGAACGATGCAGTCCGTGGACCGACCCGGCGAACCGGATGAATTCCTCGATCGCCGTCGGCATCAGCTCGGCATCACGGACCAGTCGGTCCCGCTCGGATGCATGGGTACCCAGGTGGAAGAATGCGAACGACATTGCACTAGAGGTTGTTTCGAGACCCGCCTGCACCAGTAGCATCACGTTCGCGACAACGTCGTCGAAACTCAATTTTTCGCCGTCGATCTCGGCGGCGAGCAGGACGTCGATCAGGTCGTCGCGCGGCGGTTCGGCACGACGCTTGTCGATCTCATCGCGCACGCGCAGGTAGAGATTTGTCATCGAGCCGTTTCTGACCTCTTCGCTCTCACCGTTGATCGCGAGGTCAGCCGTCTCGATGTAAAGCGGCACGTCCTCCACGGGCATACCGAGTAGGTACCGGAAGAACACAATCCCGGGTTGTTGCCAAGCGACATCGGCGAGGTCGCCGCGTCCCAACTCGATGAAGTTGTCGATCAACCCGTCGGTGACCGCGCGTACCTGGGGCTCCAGATCTTTCATCCGTCCCGGAGAAAAATACGGGTTGAGAACTTTGCGCAGTTGCTGCTGCCGCGGCGGGTCCAGGGTGATGACGATGTCGCCAAACGACATCGGATTGCCTTCCAGGCCAACGGGTTTACTGGAAAAGCTGCGCCAGTCGCGCAAGATCTCGTAACAGTCGTCGTAGCGGGTGGCCACCCACGCGCCCCCGGGCGTAGGGCCCAGGAAAGGCACGTCCTGGTGGCTGAACGGTCCGTTCTCCCGCATCACCGCGTAGACCTCGTAGAGGAATTCTTGGTCGTTGAAATCGTCGTGGCGAAGGTCGAGGTTCCGGGCGTGCTCCTCCGGCGATTTACTCACCATGGGTAGTCCTTCCCGCGCCCGCGCGCGAACCGGCCGAGATCGGGACAACGCCGGCGGTCATCTCGCACACGCCGAAATTTGCTTTGGCAGCACAGTAAGTCGTCGCCTGCACGGAGTCAAGTCGCACTCGATAACCGGCACGCTTGCACGCTTCCGCTCGGAAGGCGCGTGCTCCTAAGCTATGAGTGATGACTACAGGCGCGCGGCGACGAGTTCGCGACAAGGACGGCAAGCAACGAGCTCTCCTTGAGGCTGCTGCGGAGGTCTTTGCCGAGGCGGGATACGCGGCCGCGGCGACGAAGGAGATCGCTCGTCGCGCCGACTGCTCCGAGGCGATGCTGTTCCACTACTTCGCAGACAAGCGCGGCATCTTCGAGCAGGTTGTCGCCCGACAGATCGCGGACCTCGTCGGTGAGGCCGAGGAGCAAGTCGTGGCGGCCCTGCCGGCGCGTTTCGAGCAGTACGTGGAGCAGCTGTTCTTTGCGCGGCTGAGGATCGACGACCGCAACAGCGGTGTTCCCGGCTGGGACATTTCCAGTCGGGCGTTGTCGGATCCGGACTTCTCGGTACGGGTACTGCAACCCAATCACGCGCGCCGTACGGCTGTTATTGCAGAGGGTGTTCGCCACTATCAAGCCGCCGGGCAGATCAAGACCGACGTCGACGCCGACCTGTTGGCCGAGCTGCTGGCCAACTTCATCATCTTCACAACGAGCCTGGGACCGCGCTGGTTTGGTACGGAGGAGTCGGATATCCGGGCGCAGATCGAACTGGGTTCGAAGATCTTCGCCAAAGGCGTCAGCACATCGACCGCGCCGTCGCCCGCCAAGCGGACCGGGCGGGCCCAGCGGGCCACCAGGGTGCGCGCGGCCGACTAGCGGTGTCCGCCGGACGCAACCCAACGCCACAGTTATCGAGTCGCACTTGACACGCCTGCTTTTTCGTCACTAGCGTCGTTGCCAGCCAGGCCGCAGCCATGCGGACGCAGAGCGCCCTGCTCGATCGGCACGAGCGTGAGGACTTCACATTGGCGTGTGTGCTCATCGGTGCGAGTAACGCACTTGCACCGACCTTGACGCGAGAAATTGCGAGTCAATGAACCCGCTTCGGGGGGTGCGAGTTGTCGAGTGGGCGACCGAAATCGCCGGCCCGTACTGCACCAAGATGTTCGCCGACCTCGGAGCAGAGGTCATCAAAATAGAGGCCCCAGCAGGTGATCCGTTCCGCCACAGAAGTTTTGGCGAGCGAAGCGGCACCGAGGCATTGTTCAGATTTTTGAACGCCGGTAAGCGTTCGGTCGTCGGCACTTTGCGGCCCGACGTGGAGGACCTAATCGTTTCCGCCGATGTGTTCGTCGATTCTCTTGGCCCCGGGGCGCTCGACCGAGAGGCCCTCCTGCGGCGTGCACCACACCTGGTGATCGTGGCGCTGTCTGCGTACGGAATGACGGGACCGTACCGCGACCGGCCCGCAACGGAGTTCACCATCCAGGCGGAGAGTGGGACGCTGGCGTTGCGAGGTCGCCCGGACCAACCGCCCATTCAAGCGGGCGGTCGAGTCTTCGAATGGGTGTTGGCCAGTTATGCCGCCGTCGGGGCGCTTAGCGCGTTGCGTCGGGCTCAACTCCGCGGGCCAGGGGAGATCATTGACTGCTCGTTGTTGGAGGCCTGCCACCTCAGCGCCGGCGGATTCGCCGACCTCTACCACGAGCTGGCCGGGCGCCCCCCGTTGAGCGTGCCTGCCCGCCAGGTCGAAATCCCTTCCATCGAACCGACCGCGGACGGCTGGGTCGGCTTCAACACGAATACCCGCCAGCAATTCGAGTCGTTCCTCGCGATGATCGGCCGGCTGGACCTGCTCGACGACGACCCAGCGTGGGCACTCGCCACGACGCGCTGGGAACGCCGAGAGGAGTGGAATCAGATCGTGCGGGAATGGACGACGGGACGTTCCACGGACGAGATCGTAGCGTTGGCCTCCGATCTGCGGATCCCCGTCTCGCCGGTCAACAACGGCCGGACGGTGCTGAACCACCCTCAGTTCGCGGCGCGCGGCGTATGGGGCACGTATGCCGACGGCAGCTTCACCCACCCGTTGGCGCCCTACCGGATCGATGGCCGACGACCCGCCCCGACCGACGTTGCGCCCTCGCTCGGCGAAATGACAAAAGTGCTCGCGCACAACAGGATTGCCACCGGCACCGACCTGGCACCGCGCCTGCCGCTGGAGGGCCTACGAATTCTCGACGCGACGGCGTGGTGGGCGGGTCCCTCCTCGACCCACGTTCTCGCCGCACTGGGCGCCGAGGTCATTCACCTCGAGTCGACGCAGCGCCCTGACGGAGCGCGAATGGTGGCCGCCGCGTTCGCCCATCAACCGCAGTGGTGGGAGCGGTCGGGCATGTACCTGGCAACGAACACCAACAAGCAAGGCCTCACCCTTGACCTGTCCTCATCGGCGGGGCGGGAGCTGCTGTTCGAACTCGTCGAGCGGTCGGACATCCTGGTCGAGAATTTCTCGCCGCGCGTCTTCGATAACTTCGCGATCACGTGGGAGGCCGTCAGCGAGCGGAATCCTCGAATAGTCATGGTCCGCATGCCAGCGTTCGGGCTCGACGGGCCGTGGCGCAACAACGTGGGTTTCGCGCAAACGATGGAGCAGATGACGGGAATGGCGTGGGTGACCGGCCACGAGTACGACCAACCGCGGATCCCCCGCGGTCCGTGTGACCCGCTGGCGGGCATGCACGCCGCGTTCGCCATGCTCACAGGGCTTCGGCAACGCGACGAGACGGGCCGAGGGTGCTTCATCGAGGTATCGATGGTCGAGTCGGCGCTCAACGCGGCCGCCGAGCAGGTCGTCGAATTCACCGCCTACGGCAACCTGATATCGCGACTGGGAAATCGCAGCCGTGACGCCGCCCCGCAAGGGCTCTACCGATGCGCCGGAACCGAGCGGTGGCTGGCGATTTCGGTCGCAACGGATGAACAGTGGCGCCTACTGAAATCTGCCCTGGGCGAGCCGGATTGGGCTGACGACCCATCGTTGGACACCCACGAAGGGCGGGTCCGGGCACATGATGTGCTCGACAAACACCTCGAGCAATGGGCCGGCAGCCGCGACTCCTCGACCGCGGCCGAGCTACTCGTTGGATGCGGGGTACCGGCCGCGGATTTGGCCGACGCCAGGGTCGGATCGATGCACCCTCAGCTGGCCGCGCGCGGCTTCTTCGAAAGCCTCGACCATCCGATCGCCGGGACGCATCACGTGCCGGCGATTCCCTTCAAGTACCGCAGCGTCGACAAGTGGTACCGGTCGACGGCACCGACGCTGGGGCAGCACAACGCCGTCATCCTCGGCGACGTGCTCGGCCTGGACGCCGCGTCCATAGCGGCGCTGACAGAAGGCGGAGTCATCGGGACCAAACCAGCCGGATTGGACTAGGACAGTGAGAGTTCATGTCGACAGGGACATGTGTCAGGGCCACAGCCGTTGTCTTGCAACGTATCCCGAACTGTTCGACATCGACGACGAAGGAACCGCGTTCGTCGTCGTGGAAAACATTCCCCCCGAATGGGAAGACCGGGTGCACAACGCAATCGCCAATTGCCCCGAACGGGCCATTCACGTCGTGAAGGAGTCGCCATGAAGACCAAGGGAGCCGTGCTGTGGGGGCTGAACGAGAAGTGGTCGGTCGAAGAGATCGAGCTCGATCCGCCGCAAGAGGGCGAGCTACTCGTCGAGTTCGAAGCCACCGGTTTATGCCATTCTGACCACCACATCCGCACGGGCGACATGTTCGGCGTGAGTTTTCCGTTGATCGGCGGACACGAAGGCGCGGGCGTCGTTCGGGAGGTCGGCCGGGGGGTCCGCGATATGGCGGTGGGAGACCACGTGGTTACCTCTTTCCTGCCGGCATGTGGTCGCTGCCGCTGGTGCGCCACGGGCCGGCAGAACCTCTGCGATTTCGGCGCCACGATCCTCGCGGGAGTCCAGGCCGACGGCACCTTCCGGCGCCGAGCCAGAGGACGGGGCATCGGAGCCCTTTCCGGCGTCGGCAGTTTCGCGCAGTGGGGTGTGTTGTCGGAAGCCTCGGTGGTCAAGATCGACGACGACGTGCCGCTTTCGCGCGCGTGCCTTCTCGGCTGCGGCGTGACCACCGGTTGGGGCTCGGCCGTCAATACCGCCAACGTCAGCCCTGGCGATGTCGTCGTTGTGGTTGGCTGCGGAGGCATCGGCAGCGGCGCCATCCAGGGTGCGCGGCTGGCCGGCGCGGAGCAAATCGTCGTCGTCGATATCGAGCCGAGCAAGCGCGACAAAGCCTTTGAGTTCGGTGCCACGCATTTTTCCACTTCGCTAGAGGAAGCCACCCAGCTCGTCGGCGAGATCACGCGTGGCGTCATGGCCGACTCGGCCATCCTCACGCCGGGAGTGCTCGAAGGCGCGATGATCAACGACGCGCTCAATGCGGTACGGAAGGGCGGTGCCGTGGTGGCCACGGCCTTGGCATCGATGTCCGACGTGACGCCGACGCTGCCGCTGACGTTGTTCACGCTGTTCCAGAAGCGCCTCCTGGGCAGCTTGTACGGCGAGGCCAACCCGCGGGCCGACATCCCGCGGCTGATCAGCCTGTATCGCAGCGGCAAGCTGTTGCTGGACGAGACCGTCACCACCGAATACAAGCTCGACGACATCAATGAGGCCTACGACGACATGCTCGCCGGGCGGAACATCCGCGGGGTGATCATCCACGACCACTGAGTCTGTGGCGAAACAGCCCAAGTTCATTCACCCACTCGCCGAAAGGAATTCACTCATGTCTTCACCAGCTGATGTCGTCCGCCGGTTCTGCGCGTTGATGGAGCAACGGGACGCCGAAGCGTTGCGTCCTCTGCTCGCCGAAGGTGCCGTTTATCAGAACGTGGGCATGCCCGCCTTCACCGGGCCCGATGCCATCGTGGAGAACATGGCCGCCCAGTTCTCGATGTTTCCCGATGCCTACGCCTTCGAAATCGTCAACCTCGCCAGCGAGGGTTCCGTGGTGCTCACCGAACGCCTGGACTACATCCAGGCGCCGGACGGAAGCAAGCGGGCCATTCCGGTCATGGGCACCTTCGTCGTCAATGACGACGGGAGGATCGCTCGCTGGACCGACTACTTCGACCTGAACCTGACGATGAAACTCCTTCAAGGCGAGGACATCAGCGCCCTGGTGCCCGCGACCGCATGAGTTGGTCCGTAGCGGCGGGCCGCTGTCATCTCGAGGCATCACGAGTCAGGCCGTGAGGAAGGGACTTTCATGCGAATGCCTCGTGCGGTCGCCGATTTCAATCGCCGTGTCACGAATCCGGCTGCTCGCTCAATCACACCGTGGCTTCCAGGTTTAGGGACGCTCGAGCACGTCGGACGCAAGTCCGGCAAGCAATATCGAACGCCCCTATTAGTATTCAAAACCGGGGACGGCTTTGTCATTCTCATCGGCTACGGGCCTGAAACGGACTGGCTCAAGAACGTATTGGCCGGCGGCCGAACAGTACTGCAGAAGCGGGGCAAGGCCATCCCGTTGTTCCATCCGCGGCTCTTGAGTAAGGCTGAGGCCGCACATCTCGTCGCACCAGCGCCCCGGCGGCTCTACCGTCTGTTCCCCTACAGCGAAGCAGCCTTGGTGCTGACGAAGACCGCTCATAGCTCAGATCCGTAGGGTGGCTCTCTCAATAACCGTATTGACAGGGTCGCCGAGGCCCGACACGCCTGTCAACCTGGTCACGATGGCGGTTAATTACCTCGCACACCGGCCTTTTCGATTTTGAATGGAACGTACGAGCTGGTCACTCGCGGCACCCAGGGGCATCGGGCTGATAGTCGCTAGTGGCCTTTTGCAGGCGGGCACCCGCGTGCTCATCAGCTCACGCAACGCAGACGCGGACGCGAACGCACAGCGGCGGTTGTCGGAATTCGTTGATGTCCAGGCGATCCCCGCCAACCTGTGCAGGCATGACGAGTGTCAGCGCCTCGCCAACCTCGTGACGTCGAACTCAGAAAGCGTGAATATTCGTGTCAAAAATGCCGGGGCGATGTCGCGCAGCCTTGTTAATCTTCGCGGCATAAGCCCTGCATCGTTGTTAAACAAGCGAGGGCCGTTTGTAATGTTCGCCGCATATCGACAACTCTCTCGACTCATCTCGCCATGTTGGCGAAGCGCGACAGGTGCAGCTGGTGAGCGACGGTGACCGTCTTCGTCGGGCCGTTGCGGTGCTTGGCCAGAATGAAATCGGCCTCTCCCCCGCGCGGATCGTCACGCTCGAAGGCATCCGGCCGGTTCAGCAGGATGACCATGTCGGCATCCTGCTCCAGCGATCCCGACTCACGAAGGTCCGACAGCATCGGCTTCTTGTCGGTGCGCTGCTCGGGACCGCGGTTCAGCTGACTGATCGCGACGACGGGAACCTCGAGCTCCTTAGCCAGCAGCTTGAGATGCCTTGAGAATTCGGAGACCTCGAGCTGCCGCGACTCGACCTTCTTGCCCGACGACATCAGCTGCAGATAGTCGACGACGACCAGACGCAGGTCGGCCTTCTGCTTGAGCCGCCGCGCCTTCGCGCGGATCTCCATCATCGTCAGGTTCGGGGAGTCGTCGATATACAGTGGCGCCTCGCTGATTTCGCTCATCCGCCGCGCCAGCCGCGTCCAGTCGTCGTCGTTCATCCGACCCGAGCGCATGTCGGCGAGCTTGATTTTCGCTTCCGCCGACAGCAGCCGCATCACGATTTCGGACTTACTCATTTCCAACGAGAAGATGACGCTGGCCATCCGGTGCTTGATGGAGCACGAACGCAAAAAATCCAGACCCAGGGTCGAGTTGTGGGTCGGAATCATCGCGTTGCTCGCCAAGTACAGGTGGCTGTCGTTGTCCACCTCGACACACCGCACCGGAACCGACTCGATCGGCCGGACATCCACAATGAAGCGTGATCCAGAGCGCTGGGTGTTGACGGCGGCCCGACGCTCCTTGTGCACCAAGGCTTTCCGTTGCAACCCGAATACCGTGTCGTCCGTGGAAAATGTCAGCGTGGAAGCAATGCTGGACGACTCGTCGCGGCCTCGCACCCGCTTCGTCGAGGTCTGGCAGCGGTAGCCAAGGCTCACGACCAGCTCGGCGACATCGGCCGCCAGCCGCTGATTGGTGACCGAGAATTGGACAGCCCCGCCCACCGTCACCGTGCCGTCCGTGTCGAGCAGGCCCGCAAGCAGAGCGCGTCGCTGTGTCTGCGACCCGCGCAGGTATTGCATCGGAATGTGCTTGTTACCAAGCACTCCCAATGTCCGCAGACGCGCCTGTAGCGTTCCCTCATCGAGGCCGTCGGCTTCGATGCGCATGATGATTTCGGGATCGGCCGAGGTGATCTGAGCGGCGGCACTGGTGCGGTCGCCAAGCCAGGCGCCGAGAGTATATGCGGGGACTAATAATTCGCGATCCGGCAGGTCAAGTGCGCGCGCGTTGACCACGCTGTGGTTCAGTCGACGATCTAGCGTGTCGCAACGCAGAGTTGCCGCGATCTCGGCCGTCGTGCGCACCGCCGCGAAGGTGCGTTGGTTCTTGTAACGGTTGTAGCCCACCGCCGCCGCTTGTGCTGACCTCCTGGAGGCGCGGGTATCGGTCAACCACTGATGCTCGGCGTCGGCGACGATCACCGTTCCGTCGGAGAACTCCACCTCGTAGCAGGGGCGCCCGAGCATGATTTCGGTGGCGGCCACCACCCGCGTCGGCAGCCCGTCGTCGCCGATCAACTCGTCGCCGACCGCGACGTCACGCATGGTCGTCCAACCGGTCGGCGTGGGCAGCGGCGTGTCCAGAGCGAGTGCCTTGCCGACTCCAGGACGAGCCGCGACGATGATCATCTGCCCGGCGTGTAGACCGTTGGTCACCTCGTCGAGTTCGGTGAAACCGGTCGGCACGCCGCGCGCTACTCCACCGTTCGAGGCGATGGCGTCGATCTCGTCCATCGTCGGCTGCAGCAGATCCTCGAGCGGAACGAAATCCTCCGAGGTTCGCCGCTCGGCAACCTCATAGATCTCCGCCTGGGCCCGGTCCACCACCTCGGCGACATCGGCGCCCTCGGCGCCGGCGTACCCGTACTGCACGACCCGCGTTCCGGCCTCCACAAGCCGGCGCAGCAGCGCCTTCTCGGCCACGATGTCCGCGTAGTACCCGGCGTTGGCGGCGGTCGGCACCGTCGAAATCAGGGTGTGCAGATAGGGCGCTCCGCCGATCCTGCGCAGCATTCCGCGGCGGTCCAGTTCGGCGGCCACCGTCACGGCATCGGCGGGCTCACCGCGCCCGTACAAGTCCAGGATCGCGTCGTAGACGTTCTGGTGTGCGGGACGATAGAAGTCGCCGGGCCGCACCCGTTCGAGCACATCGGCGATGGCGTCCTTGCTCAGCAGCATCCCGCCCAACACCGACTGCTCGGCGGCCAGATCCTGCGGCGGTTGACGGCTGAACTCCTCGCTGGGCGGCGGCGAGCCCATGCCGGGTGCCAGGTCATCTACGACAGCCACGGACTCACACCTCCCTCAGGTAATCATGATACGAACATACATTCGATAGGCGACACTCAACAACGTCGATCAGGGCACTCCCAGTCCGGTTCCTTGCGCCCACAAAGCCTTGCGCCGGGAAGACCGTAAACGTTGCTGGCCTGCCGTTAAAAGGGCCCTTGTTCATAAGGCTGTGCATCGTGTGTGCATATCCATCGACACCTGTGTTGAGTGGGTTGTGGAGAACCTGTGGAACAAAACGCGGCGCTGCGACATCCCTGCAGATAAGAGTCGTACAGAGGCGGTGAATTCGTGTGGAGAAGAATCTCTTCGGCGTGTCGCCGCAGGTTACTGTGCCGGGCGTGTTGGCTTTCGGCCATATTTTCGCCGCGTTACGAGGGGGTTAAGGGGTCCCCTTGGCGACGTCACCCAAATAGTTCGCCAGCCCGACCATCCACAGGCGAACCTCGTGGCGCTCCGCTGGCACGACAAAATCCGGCGGCCGCCGATTAACGACAGCCGCCGGATATGAACGAACGGTGCTGAGTTAGCTATCCGCGACGACGTTGAGCGCAACGTCGACGTTGATTTCGGGGTGCAGATGCACCTCGACCGAATGGGTGCCGACGGCCTTGATATGCGCCTTGGGCAACCGAATAATGCGCTTGTCGAGATTCGGGCCGCCGGCCTTCTTGATTGCTGCGGCGACATCCCCGGCCGTCACCGAGCCGAACAGCTTGCCCGAATCGGCGGCCGTCTTCACGGGCAGCGGGACGGGGCCGAGGGCCTGGATCGCCGTTTTGATCTCGTTGGCGTGCCCGAGATCGCGCACGGCTTTGGTTTCGCGGGCCCGGCGGATGTCGTCGGCCTGCTTCTGTGCTCCGCGCGAGGCGACGATCGCCAGGCCACGCGGGAGCAGGAAGTTACGGCCGTATCCGTCCTTGACCTCGACAGTCTCGCCGACGGTGCCGAGATGGTCGACGTCGGCCGTCAGAATCAGCTTCATCGTTTTCGTACTTTCGGTTGGACGTCGGCGGTTATCGCGCCGACGAAGTGAAGGGCAGCAGAGCCACCTCGCGGGCGTTCTTCACCGCGATCGCAATGTCGCGCTGGTGCTGCACGCAGTTACCGGTGACCCGGCGGGCCCGGATTTTGCCGCGCTCACTGATGTAGGTGCGCAGCAGTGTCGTGTCCTTGTAGTCGATCGATTGCCCCTTCTTCGAGCAAAAGACGCACTTTCGCGTCTTGATCGGCTTTTCCGGAGCCGGGCGCCGTTTCGTGGACTTGGGCATGTGTCTTTACTTTCCGTTTGCTACTGGTCTTGTGTGGTTTGAAGGTGTTTGACGTCAGAACGGAGGTTCTTCGTCGCCGCCGGCGAAGGAACCCGATGCCGGGGCACTGCCCCACGGGTCGTCCGCCGGTGCGCCGCCGCCCGACTGGGCGGGGGCCGCCTGGCGGGATCCACCGCCGCTACCGAAACCGCCGCCTCCGCCGCCACTGCGGCTGGCCTTATTGACCTTGGCGGTGGCATACCGCAACGAGGGGCCGATCTCGTCGACCTCGACCTCCACAACGGTGCGCTTCTCACCTTCGCGGGTCTCGAACGAACGCTGCTTGAGCCGGCCGGTGACGATCACCCGTGAGCCACGGGTGAGGCTTTCCGCGACGTTCTCGGCAGCCTCGCGCCAGATGTTGCATCGCAAGAACAGCGCCTCGCCGTCCTTCCACTCCCCGCTCTGGCGGTCGAACGTGCGCGGTGTCGACGCCACGGTGAAGTTCGCGACGGCAGCCCCTGACGGCGTGAACCGCAGTTCAGGGTCGGCGGTCAGGTTTCCGACAACGGTGATGATCGTGTCACCAGCCACTGGGTCCTCCTGGGTCCATCCCGGCTCTCGCCTGGGGACGGTTGACGGTCATGTTCTCGCTGAGCCTACGCACACGCACCGACTACGGGGAGCGTGCGCGCTGACAGGTCTCAGTGCTTGTCGGTGCGCATCACCTTGGTGCGCAACACCGACTCGTTGAGGCTCAACTGACGGTCCAGTTCGGACACCGTCGCCGGCTCGGCCTTCAGGTCGACGACTACGTAGATGCCCTCGGCGTGCTTGGCGATCTCGTAGGCCAGCCGGCGTTTGCCCCAAATGTCCACCTTGTCGACGGATCCACCGTCTTTGCGGACGACGTTCAGGAACGTCTCCAGGGACGGAGCAACGGTGCGTTCGTCAAGTGTGGGGTCAAGAATGACCATGATTTCGTATGGACGCATGGAAACCTCACCACCTCCTCTGGTCTATGCGGCCACGGTCGATCCGTGGCAGGAGAGTCGCCTGCGTCGGCAACCGCCCCAGGGTACCGGACGACCGGCTGGTCCCAAAAATCCGGCCAATCCGCGCAGCGACCGAGCGAATGGATTTCGGGTTGCTGCCCCGCGGCAACCGTCGGAATCCAACCCCGGCTCAACCTTGACGCACTCATACGCGCCGGCAGTCGCTGCCGAATAGCAGTCCCCAATACCCCGCTATTGCCGGGCTCGCCCGTATTCCTCGGCCCGGGCCTTGGTCGCCTCGTCGGCCTTGGCCAGCGAGCCGGAGTCGAACGGCGGCTGTGGGTCGTATTCGATCATCAGCTGAGCGGCTTGCGCCGCCTCTCGGTCTACGAGTAGCTCGACCAGCCGCAAAGCCATATCGATGCCGCTGGACACTCCCGCGGCGGTGATGATGCGTTGCGGTAGATGCTCGACGACCCGGTCGGGCACGTAGCGTGCGCCCAACTCGTTGAGCAGATCCGCTGCACGCCAATGGGTGGTGGCGTTGAGCCCGTCCAGCAATCCGGCGGCAGCCAGCAATAGTGCGCCCGTACATACCGAGGTGGTGAACGTGGTGGCCGGGTGTACCGTCTGCAGCCAGTCGCGGATGGGTTCGTCGTGAATCAGCTTGCGGGTGCCGATACCTCCAGGCACCACCACCACGTCGGGCGCACTGATTTCGTCGAAGCTGGCGTCGCAGGTGACGCCGAGCATTCCGTTCTCGGTGCGCACCTCACCCCGTCGGTGCCCGACGAACGTGACGTCGATCGACGGAATGCGTTGCAACACTTCATACGGCCCGACGGCGTCGAGCGCGGTGAAGCGCGGGAACAATGGGATCGCGACCAGCATCACGCCTGCCTTTGGCTGGTTGTCGTCTCGAGTTCGGTATCGGTATCGAACATGGGCGCCGGTGCGGACGGCCGTCGCGACCGGGCCGGACGCAGCCAGTCCGGCAACCATCCCGGCGGTGCATCGGGAGCACGGTCGAAGGGCCCGCCGGACGGATCGTCGACGCGGCCGTCCCAGCGCACCAAATCCTCGTCGGGCCGATAGATCTGACGGATCACTAACGCGCACAACGCAATAACGGCGATGTCGCGCAGCAGTACCGTCGTGGTGAAAAACTGCTCCGGCAGCGAACGATTCGGGTTGCCGTACAGGTAATACATCCGCGGCACCCACACCACCGCATCGATCGTCATCCACGCGAGCAGCACCCGCCGATGCGGCAACGCCAGCACCGCAAGCGGCACCAGCCACAGCGAGAACTGCGGGCTCCACACCTTGTTGGTCAACAGGAAGGCGGCCACGACGAGGAACAACAGCTGCGCCACGCGTGGTCGCTGCGGGGCGGTGAGCGTGACGTAAGTGATTGCGGCACAACATACGACGAACGACACCGCGACCACAGCGTTGAGCACCGTGGGCGGCTCCCAGAAGCCCAGCTTCGGATCGAAGCCGGGCCAGCCGGTGAACGACTTGACGACGTTGTACACCGAGTCCATGTCGTCGCCGCGGCGGGCGTTGAGCCGGAAGAACTCCGACCAGCCGCGCGGAAAGAGCACCAACACGGGCAGATTCACCAGCACCCAGGTCGCCACGGTGGCCGTCGCCATTCGAACCAGCGCACGAACACGGCCCGTGCGGACGGCCAGCACCAGCATCGGACCCAGGAACAGCAGCGGATACAGCTTGGCCGCGGCGCCCAACCCGATCAACACACCGGCCAGCACCGGTTTACGTCGCGCCCAGGCCAGCAGCCCGCTCATCGCGAATCCCGTTGCCAGCGCGTCGAAATTGGTGAAGATCTGAAAGATCAACAGCGGCGATGCGGCCACCAGCGCCGCATCCCAGATGCGCCGACCGGACAGGCCCGCGGTGGCCCAGACGGTCGCCAGCCAGGCCAGCGCCAGTCCGAATGCGGCGATGTCGAAGAACACCACCACCTCGGCGATCACCGGAAGCGGGGCGAGCTTGCTCAACGCGGTGTAGGTCTTGGCCAGCGCCATCGACACGTACTGGTAGACCCCGGTCAGCACCGGATACTCCATGTAGCGCACCGCGGGCTTGCCGTCATAGCGGGTCTGCGGCGCACCGCTGGAATCGGTTTCGATCCAGCTCGACTTGTACGGAAACTTGCCCTGGTTCAACAACTCCGCCCCGTAGAGCGGCACCGTGTCCGAGTAGCACAACTCGTAGTACGCGCGCTGGTTGTCCCAGTTTGCCACGCGCTGATCCCCGGTTCCGGTGCCGCTACTCTGCAGGCACGCCGCCTTCGTCGACCAGCCCAATGCCAGGAATACCAGAGCGAACACGTACATCACCCGCACCGGCGTCATCAGCCGGGCCCGGCCGATCAGCGCGTGCCGGCCCACCGGGCCGCCAACGGCATCGGCCAAGGCGGCGCCCAACGAGTCTGTGCGGCTGGGGCAATCGCGGTTGTCCACGCTACGCAGATCATCGGCCAGCGTCCGCGGGGAAATAGTGGCGCTCTCCAACTGAGCGCCGGTCACGGTGGCGGTTGCCCGAACGGTGGGGCGGGCGGTTCAGCCGGTGGTGCCTGTCCCGGTGGTGGCGGGGGCGCCCCAGTGATCGTCGTCGGGGGTCCCACCGGGATGGTGATGCCCGGGGCCACCTCGATCGTGGGCTGGATGACGGTCACCGCGGGCGGCGGAGGTGGCGGGGCCGGTACTCCCGCATAGCCGCCGATCTCGGTCGGCTTGGGGAAGGTCTCGTTGGGGGTGCCCTTCAGCGCGCCGTCCATCGTCGACTTCCAGATATCCGACGGCAGCCCCGAGCCGTAAACCTCTGCGCCCGAAGCGGTTACCAGTGGCACATTGTCCTGGACGGTCCCGACCCACACCGCCGTCGACAGGGACGGGGTGTATCCGACCATCCAGGCGTCCTTGTTGGCTTGGGTGTCGCCCAGCTGCACCGTGCCGGTCTTCGCCGCCGATACTCGGCCGCCCGATAGGGCATGGCCGCGTGAATAGGAGGCGATCGGTTGCATCGCCGCGGTGGTGTTGTCCGCGACCGCCTTGTCGATCCGTTGGTCGGCGCCCTTGTCGGAGGTTCCGGCGTCGAAAAGCACTTGGCCCTCGGCATTGACGACCTTTTGCACCAGGTGCGGAGGGTGGTAGACGCCGGACGCGGCCAGTGTGGCGTACGCCGAGGCCATGTCGACCGGCCGAGTTTGGTACTGGCCCAGCACAATTCCGTTGTTCGGCGGACCACCCTTGCCGTCCTCGGACAGGGTGTGCGGAACGCCGGGGAAGCTCGTGGCCACGCCGGCGGAGTGTGCGGCGTCGGCGACGGCCGCCGGTCCGTTCTTGAGTTTGAGCATCAGCCGGTAGTAGGCCGTGTTCAGCGACATCTTCAGCGCCTCGGCGATATTGCAGGTGCCGCAGTTTTCGCCGTCGACGTTGGTGATCTTGATGCCGTCGACCGTCAGCGGTGAGCTGTCGACCTGATAGCCCAACCCGATGCCCTGCTGCAGGGCGGCCACCAACGCGAACACCTTGAACGACGACCCGGTCTGCAGCCCGGCCTGCGCGAAGTCGAAGCCGTTGGCGTCCGAGCCGCCATAGTAGGCGCGGATCGCGCCGGTGTGCGGGTCGATGGACACCACCGCCGAGCGCATGTCGGGGTCTTGTCCGTCAAGGTATTTCGAGACGGCCTTCTCCGCGGCCTGCTGGGCCTTGGGATCGATCGTGGTGGTGACCTGCAATCCCTGAGTGTTCAGGGTCTGCTCGTCGATGTTGAACAGCTCCATCAGCTCTTTGGTGACCTGACGTTCGATCAGGCCGTTGGAGCCGGTGGTCTGATTCTGCGCGCGGGCCTGATCGGGCGGGACGGTCTGGGGGAATTGTTGTGCCGCACGATCGCTCGGCGATAGCGCCTTGGTTTCCACCATGCCGTCGAGCACCCAGTTCCAGCGCGCCTCGGCGCCCTTGGGATCCACGGCCGGGTCCAGCGAGGACGGCCGGCGAATCAGCGCCGCCAACAGCGCGCCCTCGGAAACCGACAGCTGGTCGACGGGTTTATCGAAGTAGGCCTTCGACGCCGCCGAGATCCCGTAGGCGCCGCGCCCGAAGTAGATGATGTTCAGGTAGGCCTGCAGCACTTCGTCTTTGGACCACTCCCCCGACATCTTGGTCGCGATGACGAGTTCCTTGGCCTTACGCAGCAGCCCCGCGAACCCGTGCTGCGCGGAGCCGACGAGCGCGTTCTTCACGTATTGCTGCGTGATCGTCGACCCGCCCTGCAGGCCGCCGTTGCCGAACAGGTTGTTCTCCACCGCGCGCGCGAAGCCGGTGAAGTCGAACCCGGGGTTCGAATAGAAGTTGCGGTCCTCGGCGGCGATGACGGCCTGGCGCACGTGCACCGGCACCTGGTTGATGCTGACGTCGACCCGATTGCCTTCGGGCGGAACGATTTTCGCGATCTCCGAACCATCGCTGGCCAGGATGGTCGAGACCTGGTTGGTGCGGATGTTGCCTGGCTTGGGAATGTCGACGATGAAGTACGCCATCGTGAAGGTGACGATCGGCAACAGGATCAGCACCGCCGCGCTGAGGTAGGCCGCACGGCGTACCCACCGCCAGTTGATCTGCTCGACCCAATTCGGTGCCGCGGCCCGGTGGCTCGGCACATCGGGGCCCCCGGCGTCGCCGGGCCGTCGCGGTGGGGGCGGCGGCGGAGGGCCTTCCGGTGGGCGACCGGACATCGGGCGGTCGTGCCGCTGCGGACCCGACGACCGGCTGTCGAGCGCGGCCTTCACTTCCTCGATCGCATCGCGGGGCGCAGGCCTGGATCCAGGACCACCCAGCGCAGCCTTGACCTCGTCGATCGGGTCGGACCGTCGAGGAGCCCGGTCGTCGGCGACCGCGGGCAGGATCGTCGTCTGCCGATCGTCGGGGGGAACGCGGCGACGGGTCCCGACATCGCCGCGATGCGCCGCACGATCGGACTCGTCCGGACGAGCGGCGTCGGGTTCCTTGCTCATACGCTCAGTCGCGGACCTGCTCGGGTCGTCGGGCGACTGATCGTGGCGCCCTTCGTTATTCAATGGCCGCGCTGGCGCCGTTGCGTGCCGTCCGCGGACCGCGGGTTCCCTTGGGAGGGCGTTCCGCGCCGAGCACATACGACTTGACTAGGTGATTCCAGCTGCAGGTTCGGCACACCTCGACCACGTGAACCGAGAACTCCGTGAACTTCACCGCCAGCAAGACCAACTCTTCTGCGGTGCGGGCCGAACCCGACACCGCGCCCAAGTGATCGCCGAACACCCAGGACACCAGCGTGAGCTGTTCCTTTCGGCAGATCGGGCACATCACCTGGCTGGTTTTGCCGTGAAACTTCGCGGCGCGCAGCAAATAGGGGTTCGCATCGCAGACCTCGGTCACACCGGTGCGGCCCGAGTACACCTCGGCCAGCAGGGAGCGGCGCCGAAGCGCGTAATCCACCACTTGTCGCTGCAGTCGCACGTTCACCAGAGTACGTCGCCCTCGGCACTGCCGATACGCAACCGAGGCTGTTGTTACCGCTGCGCCGCGGTAACAACAGGTGACTTCTACGATCATCCCCATGGCGAAATGGCTGGGCGCACCACTCGGCGGCGGAGTGACCACCGCGACCCGCGCCAAAGATGCCGACCGGCAAGACACCTGTACGGTGCTCGACGCCGCCCTGGCCGACGGCGAGCTCTCCGGCGAGGAACATCGCGAGCGCGTCGGCAAGGCCACCAACGCCGTGACACTCGGCGACCTGAAGCTTCTGGTGCAGGATCTGCAGGGCAGCACCCCGCCGCGGCTGCACGCGGCAAAGTCGAATGCAGCACCGGTCGTTCGTTCGCGCGGCATCGCGATCGCCGCGTTGGTCGTGTCGGTGTTGTTCGGCATGGGCCTCGGCTGGGGGCTGTACGGGAACACCAGCTCACCGCTGGACTTCACCTCCGACCCCGGCGCCAAACCCGACGGCGTCGCGGCGGTGGTGCTGACCCCACCCAAGCAACTGCAATCGCTCGGCGGGCTCACCGGTCTGCTCGAGCAGGCCCGCAAGAAATTCGGCGACACCGTCGGTTACCGGCTCCTCGTCTACCCGACTTATGCCAGCTTCTATCGGCCGGACCCGGCCGACGACCGCCGAGTGCTGGACTACGACTACCGCGGCGGCTGGGACGACCCGACCGTCTCCCCCAGGACCGACCCCAAGGCCGTCGCGGCCGACCTGGCCAAGTTCGACGTCAAGGCGGCCGTCGGCATCATGCGCGGGGCCCCCGAGACGCTGGGCATCAAGGCCGCCGAGGTCAAGTCGACGTACTTGATCGTCGAACCGGCCAAGGATCCGACCGCGCCCGGAGCGCTCACCTTGTCGGTGTACGTCTCCAGCGACTACGGCAGCGGTTCGATCGATTTCGCCGGTGACGGCACCGTCAAGCGGGTGAGCTACCCCTCCAGCTGAATCGGCTGAGGCGTCCGGGGCGCCGGGGCGGCTAGCGCTGTTGAGCCGGCCGAGACTCCTGCAAGCCGTCGAGGCCGCGGCCTCGAGTGGGCCCTCACGGCTTTGAGTGTGCTTTCACGGTGTTCGGTGGGCGTTCACGGCGGTCTCATTCGGCGTGTCACCACCCTGGACGCACACCGAAACACGTCGGGACACGTCGAGCGCCGAGGACCCGACAACACTCGATGCGAGGCCAATTCCGCGAATCCGGGTGGCAAACTGCCTGCCAACACCAAGTAGTGTTGTGGCAAATATATCGAGGCGATACTATTACGCGACGCGTCGGCAGGACGTAACCAGTTATGCAAAGGGAGGTGACTCGATGCTGGAGCTTGCGATCCTCGGGCTCTTGATCGAGTCGCCAATGCATGGCTATGAGCTGCGTAAGCGGCTGACCGGCCTGCTCGGCGCGTTCCGTGCATTTTCGTACGGTTCGCTCTATCCGGCGCTGCGGCGCATGCAGGCGGATGGGCTGATCGCCGAGAACGCGGCGCCGGCCGGTACTCCGGTCCGGCGGGCCCGTCGGGTCTACGAGCTGACCGAGAAGGGTCGTCAGCGCTTCGGTGAGTTGGTGGCCGACACCGGTCCGCACAACTACACCGACGACGGCTTCGGGGTGCACCTGGCCTTCTTCAACCGCACGCCGGCGGAGGCCCGGATGCGGATCCTGGAAGGTCGCCGTCGTCAGGTCGAGGAACGCCGTGAGGGTCTGCGTGACGCCATTGCGCGCGCCAGCAGCTCACTCGACCGCTACACACGTCAGCTCCACCAACTCGGGCTCGAGTCCAGCGAGCGCGAGGTCAAGTGGCTCAACGAGCTCATCGCCGCCGAGCGCGCGGCACCCGGGCTCACTGAGCAGGCATAACCACCCACGGCATTCGAGACATAGGTAATTGAAGGTAAGGAGAACGCCCTATGAGTGAGCAGAACGCGCCCCAGGCGTCGACGGAGGTTCGAGTCGCCATTGTCGGCGTCGGTAACTGCGCGTCGTCGCTGGTTCAGGGCGTCCAGTACTACTACGACGCCGACCCGAACAGCACCGTGCCAGGCCTGATGCACGTGACGTTCGGCCGCTACCACGTCCGCGACGTGAAGTTTGTGGCCGCGTTCGACGTGGACGCCAAGAAGGTCGGCTTCGATCTGTCGGAGGCGATCTTCGCGTCGGAGAACAACACGATCAAGATCGCCGACGTGCCGCCGACCAATGTGACGGTGCAGCGCGGCCCGACACTCGACGGCATCGGCAAGTACTACGCCGACACCATCGAGGTGTCCGACGCCGAGGCCGTCGACGTGGTCCAGGTGCTCAAGGAGGCCCGGGTCGACGTCATGGTGTCCTACCTGCCGGTGGGCTCCGAGGAAGCCGACAAGTTCTACGCGCAGTGCGCGATCGACGCCGGCGTGGCGTTCGTCAACGCGCTACCGGTGTTCATCGCCTCCGACCCGGTGTGGGCCAAGAAGTTCACCGACGCCGGCGTGCCGATCATCGGTGACGACATCAAGAGCCAGGTCGGCGCGACGATCACGCACCGCGTGATGGCCAAGCTGTTCGAGGACCGCGGTGTGCAGCTCGATCGCACCATGCAGCTCAACGTCGGCGGCAACATGGACTTCCTAAACATGCTCGAGCGTGAGCGACTGGAGTCCAAGAAGATCTCCAAGACGCAGGCCGTCACGTCAAACCTGCAGCGCGAGTTCAAGACCAAGGATGTGCACATCGGCCCGTCCGATCACGTCGGCTGGCTCGACGACCGCAAGTGGGCCTACGTGCGGCTGGAAGGCCGTGCGTTCGGTGACGTGCCGCTGAACCTGGAGTACAAGCTCGAGGTGTGGGACTCGCCGAACTCGGCCGGCGTCATCATCGACGCGGTGCGCGCGGCGAAGATCGCCAAGGACCGTGGCATCGGCGGACCCGTCGTGCCGGCATCGGCCTATCTGATGAAGAGCCCCCCGAAGCAGCTGCCCGACGATATCGCGCGTACGCAGCTCGAGGAGTTCATCATCGAGGGTTAGTTCGAACGACGATGCGCGCCGCGTGACGGCGCGCTGTCGAACCGGATGCACCGGGCAATTCGGTTCACTCATCGAGTGTGCGGTGAGGTCGCGTTTCAGAACGAAATTGCGACCTCGCCGCACACTCTTTTTTGTATGGGTGTGCGCTGACGACCCGGGGTGCACACTCAACGCCGGGACTGCCATACCGTGAACGGCTTGCTGTGCAGTCGCTTAGCATTACGCGGAGCACCCCCTCCCTCGACGAGTCAGGCCTAGTCACGGATGAAAGTTCAGCCCGCCGCGTTCCTGCGTACGACCCTGCCCCTCGACATGTCCCGGCTCGCCGACTTCGACGGCGGGCGCTACCACTCGATCTGGCTGCCCGATCACATGGTCAGCTTCTGGCCGGACTCGATCTGGACGCCCGAGTTCACCGACCTCGCCATCGCGTCGCCGTCGCCGCATCGCCATCTCGATGGCCTGTCGGTAGCGGCCGCGGCCGCCGTGCTGACCGAGCGCGTCCCGCTGGTGAGCGCGGTGGTCGACACCGTGCGACGCCACCCGTCGCTGCTCGCCCAGACCGCGCTGACCATTGACCATCTCGCGAAGGGACGCTTCATCCTCGGGCTGGGCAGCGGCGAGAGTGAGAACACGCTGCCGTACGGCTTCGACTTCTCCCGACCGGTCGCCCGTTTCGAGGAAGCGCTGACGGTCATCCGGCTGCTCTGGGAGAGCGACGGCCCGGTCGACTTCGAGGGGCAGTTCTACACGCTGCAGCACGCGCGGTTGGACACCGAGCCGTATCAAGGACGGTTCCCGCAGATCTGGATCGGCGCGAGCGGCCCGCGCATGCTCGACATCGCCGGCCGCCACGCCGATGGTTGGTGGCCCGCCGGGGCGTGGACCCCGGAGCACTACGCCGAAATGCTTTCGACGGTAAGGAAATCCGCCGAGCGCGCCGGCCGCGATCCGATGGCGATCACGCCGGGCTTCATGCAGGTGTGCCTCATCGGCGCGAGCGAAGACGCTCTTGCCCAGATCCTGCGGGCGCCGCTGGTCAAGGCGTTCCTGCTGCAGGTGTCGGCAGAGACGTTGCGCGGCTTCGGGTTCGAACACCCGATGGGTCCCAGCTGGCGCGGCTTCCAGGACATCGATCCCGTGGTGCTCACCCGCGAGCGGATCCTGACGTTCCTGGACAACGCGCAGCCCGAGATGCTGCTGGCCGTCGTGCCGCACGGCACTGCGCGAGAGGTCGCGAAGATCATCAAGAGCTATGTGGACGCGGGGCTGCGGGTGCCCAAGATTCTCGATTACGGTGCCATGGCCGGCCTGACGTATGCCGCCACGTCGGCTGCGAATGTTCTTGCCGCAGAGGATGAACTGATGCGGCTGTGCGGAGATCTGTCGTGAGCCCGCAGCTGGACGCCGCCGAGTTGCTGCGTGCCGCCCAGGCCGCGACCGGACTGCACGACTACGGCGACCCGACGTTGCCGGAGCGCTTCGCCGTCGCCGCCGACCATCTCAACAACCTCGGCATGGACGCCGAGGGCACCGCGGCGGCCGCGCAGGTGTGTCACTGGCTGCTGACGTCGCGGCTGGAATTCATCGAGGACCGCAACCGCTACCCGATCGGTGACGAAGTGATCGAGGCGCCGATGTTCGTGACCGGCGAACCACGTTCGGGGACAACGCTGATGCACGCGCTGATGTCCGTCGATCCGCACGGGCGGGCGCTGCGCTTCTGGGAGGTGATGTACCCGTCGCCGCCACCGGGGCTGGCCGCCGACGACGACCCGCGTCGCGCGCGGGCCGACGACGACTGGCGCGAGATCAACGCGAAGATGCCCAAGTGGCTGCACAGCCACCCGTACAACGACATGCTGGGCGACGGCCTGCCCGAGGACGAACGCACCTGGGCCTTCGACTTCCGGGTCATGACGCCAACGGCGTGGTGGCGGGTGCCGATGCAGTCGCTGGTCGGCGGCCTGGCCACCGATGCGGGCGCGCAGTACCGGCTGCACAAGGCGATGCTGCAACAGCTGCAGTACAAGCGGCCGCGAAAGTACTGGGTTCTCAAGGGTTTTCATGGCTTCCGGCTCAAGGAGATGTTCGAGGTCTACCCCGACGCCACCCTGGTCTGGCTGCACCGCGACCCGGTGCAGGTCGCGGCGTCGCGCACGATGATGATGGCTGACATCGCCGAGGGCATGGTCGGGACCGTCGACCTGCACGCGCTGGCGAAGATGCATCTGGAGTTGACCCGCGCCGGCGTCGCCAACACGATGAGCAATCCGATGGTCGACGATCCGCGCATCCTGCATATCCGCTACACCGACTTCATCGCCGATCAGGTGGCGACGGTGCAACGCTACTACGCATTCGCCGGCCGTCAGGTCACACCTGAAGCCGAGACCGCGATGCGCGACTACCTGGCCGGCAATCGCGGCGACCGCCACGGCAAGTTCCACTACTCCACTGCGCTGTTGATCGACATCGGCGAAGACCTCGACGCGCTGCATGCGGAATTCCGGCCATTCCGTGATCGATTCGGCGTCGAGATCGAGAATCGTGGCTGACGCGATGCCGGCCCACCCGCGTCTGTCGGTGCACAACGTCACGTTCTACGGTGCCGAATTGGCCGAGCTGGAAACCCACTGGGCGGCGCTCGGCGTATCCCGGCTGAGCGTCCTGGACAGCCAGCTGCTCGACCCGGAATTTCCAAAGCTGCTGCAGCGCAACGACTATACTGTCGAGGCGGTCTATCATCTGTTCGCCGGCGGTCGGCTGACCTCCGACCCGCGGGCCGCGCAGGATGCTCTGATGCCGGTGATCGACGCCGCGGCCGGCGTCGGGGCGCGAATGATCTACCTGCTCACCGGGGGCCGGGACACCCTCACGTGGAACCGGGCCGCCGACCGGTTCCGCACGATGATCGCCCCCTGCGTCGCGCACGCCCAACGGGCCGGTGTGGCGTTGGCCGTCGAGAACGCCTCCAGCCTGTATGCCGACCTGCATCTGGCCCATACCCTGCGCGACACCGTTACGCTGGCCGAGATGAGTGGGCTGGGTGTCTGCATCGACGTGTTTCACTGTTGGGCGGAAGGCGATTTCGACGCAATGGTGCAGCGCGCCCTGCCGCGAACCGAGCTCATCCAGCTCAGCGACTACGTACTCGGCGATCGCGCGCTGCCGGGCCGGGCGGTCCCCGGGGACGGGGCGATTCCGATCGAAGGATTCGTCGCCAACGCGCTGGCGCGCGGCTACTCGCACGGGTTCGACCTGGAATTGATCGGGCCGCGAATCGAGCAGGAGGGCCGTCTCGAATCCGCCCGCCGCGCCTGCGCTGTCATCGGTGCGATGCTGGACAGATTGGGTGCGTGACAATGGCTTTCGGTGACGGTGCGGACGATGCGGCGCTGCGCTCGGCGTGGGTCGAGTTCTGCGCGCAGCTGCAGCGGGCGGGCGAGCAGGTCTTCAAGGACGCCAACGCCACGTCGGGGACGCAGCGGGTCGACGCGTTCCGCTTCCTGACGCAGAACCTGGGCCAGGCATTCGATCTGTCGCTCGAGACCCGCGACACCGGCTACCCGGTGCTGCACACGTTCTGCGGTCCGACCCGCAAGCTCGGTGGCGACTGTGCCGATTTCACCTACCAGCAGGTCTGGATCGACGGCCAGTCGACCTACCGCTTATACGGAAAACGCGGAACCGCAGCGTTTTTCAACGTCACCGTGCAGGGCGCGCGGATCCCCGGGCCCGGCGTGCTACACGAGCCGTTCGGTGACACGCCCGAGGCCAACCTGTTCGGGCGTCAACTGAGCGTCGGCGACGACGGTGAATTCGAGATCTACATCGGTGGGCCCGAGCGCGGTCCCAACTGGCTACCCACTACCGTGCACTCGCGAAAGCTGTTCATCCGCCAAGGATTCGACGCGTGGGATGAGCTGCCAGCGCGGCTGCGGATCGAGCGGGTCGACATGGCCGACCCCAAACCGCTGCCCAGCCCGCAGGTCATGATCGAGGCGATGGAATGGGCCGGCGATTTCGTCACCGGCCTGATGTCGGACTGGCCCGAATTTCCGTTCACCTACGGCGGCGTCGACGCCGAGCATCCCAACGCGTTTCCCACCATTGCAGGAGGCGCTACCACCGAAGCGGACAGCAAGCGGGGCCGCGCCGCCGCCAACATGTACTGGGAGCTCGCACCCGACGAGGCGCTGATCGTCGAATTCGACGCCCACGACGGGCTGTGGATGTTCACCAATATGGGTGTGTTCTTCAACAGCATGGATTACCTCTACCGCCCGGTGAGCTACACCCCCAGCCGCACCAAAATCGATGGCGACGGGCGCATCCGCCTGGTCATGGCGCATCGTGATCCGAATGTCCACAACTGGCTGGACACCCAGGGCTTCGAACGCGGGAACCTGACCTATCGCCACATGCTCGAGGGCGAGCCCGCCGTGCTGCACACCAAAGTCGTCAAACACGACGACATCGCGCGCCTGCTTCCGCCGGACACCGCGACCATGAGCGGCGCGCAGCGCAGCGCCGCAATGTGGGATCGATTCCACGGCATTCGGCGCCGTTACTTCCTCTAATGTCAGAGATCGTGACCGAGATCTCCGAAGACGAACTGGCCGGGCTGTCCGAATTCTCGCTGCTGTCCGAGAACGCCGAGCAGGCCGGCGTGACCGGTCGGCTGCCGGACGTGGAACGGATCGAGGCCGAAACGCCGAACGGCTCCATCAGCGCGCTGCGCTGGGGCGGCACTGCGCCGCGAATCGTCTTTCTGCACGGTGGTGGACAGAACGCCCACACCTGGGACACCGTCATCGTCGGGCTCGGGGTACCGGCGCTGGCGGTCGACCTGCCCGGCCATGGCCATTCCGGCTGGCGTGCAGACGGCGACTACTCGCCGCAGCACAACGCCGATGCCGTGGCGCCGGTGCTGCGCGACTTCGCGCCCGACGCCGACCTGGTCGTGGGCATGTCGCTGGGCGGGCTGACCGGGATCCGGCTCGGCGCGATCGCACCGGAACTGGTGCGCGAACTCGTTCTCGTGGACGTCACACCGTCGGCATTGCACCGCTACGCCGAGCTGACCACCGAGCAGCAGGGCACCGTCGCGCTGGTACAGGGCGAGCGCGAGTTCCCCAGCTTCCAGGCCATGCTCGACCTGACGGTCGCCGCGGCACCCCACCGCGAGGTCAAGGCACTGCGCCGCGGCGTGTTCCACAACTCCCGACGGCTGGAGAACGGGAACTGGGCGTGGCGCTACGACACCATCCGCAAAGTCCCGGACTTCGGCGATTTGTGGAACGACGTGGACGCGTTGACCGCACCCGTCACCCTGGTGCGCGGCGGCTCGTCACCCTTCGTCACGGACGAGGACGCCGACGAACTCACCAAGCGCACAACGCATTTCCGTCAGGTTCACGTTGTCGCCAACTCCGGACATTCCGTGCAAAGCGATCAGCCCCGCGCGCTGATCGAACTATTGACCGGGGTCCTCAACGCAGGCTGAGAGGCCCGGGCTCCTACGGTGGTCGTATGACCCACCCCGTTCGCATCGGTGTACAACTGCAGCCTCAGCACGCGCCCGAATACCGCCACATCCGTGACGCCGTGCGGCGCTGCGAGGACATGGGTGTCGACGTCGCATTCACCTGGGATCACTTCTTCCCGCTCTACGGTGATCCCGACGGCGCGCATTTCGAATGCTGGACGGTGCTGGCGGCCTGGGCCGAGCAGACGTCGCGCATCGAGTTCGGCGCGCTGGTGACGTGCAACTCGTATCGCAATCCGGAACTGCTCGCCGACATGGCGCGCACCGTCGACCACATTTCCGAGGGCCGGTTGATCCTGGGTATCGGATCCGGTTGGAAGGAAAAGGACTACGACGAGTACGGCTACGAATTCGGTACCGCGGGCAGCCGCCTCGACGACCTGGCCGCGGCCTTCCCCCGGATCACGTCGCGGCTGAGCAAGCTCAATCCCGCACCCACCCGCGACATCCCGATACTGATCGGCGGCAAGGGTCCGCGAAAGACCCTGCGACTGGTTGCCGAGTACGGCGACATCTGGCACGGCTTCACCACTGTCGATACCTACCCGGCCGCCGCGGCCGTGCTGGACGAGCATTGCGCCGCGTTCGGGCGCGACCCGTCCACGATCGAGCGGTCGGCCGGCGTGGAGGACAACAGCGGTGTGCGCCGCGGCGAAGGGGTCGACGGGTTGATCGCCAACGCCGAGGGGCTGACCGCGTTGGGGGTGACGCTGTTGACGGTCGGCGTCAATGGTCCGGATTACGACCTGGGCGCGGCCGAGGCATTGTGCCGCTGGCGCGACGCGCGTTAATTGGGGTTTGCCTCCAATTCATCCGCCAAACACCTTAACGAATGCGCAAATACATGAGAAACTTTCCACCGCTGATCGCTGGTGCGGAGCTGCAACAGACTTGAGAGAGACTCATGCCGAAGAAATATGGGGTCAAGGAAAAGGACCAGGTTGTCAACCACATCCTCAACCTGGTGCTGACGGGCAAGCTGCGCAGCGGCGACCGCGTCGATCGCAACGAGATCGCGCTCGGCTTGGGAGTCAGTCGCGTGCCGATTCAAGAGGCCCTGATCGAGCTCGAGCACGACGGCATCGTGTCGACCCGCTATCACCGGGGCGCGTTCGTCGAGCGATTCGATGAAGCCACCGTCCTCGAGCATCACGAGCTTGACGGCATGCTCAACGGCATCGCCTCGGCGCGCGCCGCGAGCAACCCGACGCCGCGGATCCTCGGGCAGCTCGATTCGCTGATGCGCTCGATGCGCACCGCGAAGGACTCCCGGGTCTTTTCCGAATTCACCGCTGAGTACCGGCGCACCGTCAACGACGAATACGCCGGGCCGCGACTGCACGCCACTATCCGTGCCTCAGAAGACCTCATCCCGCACGCCTTCTGGATGAGCTACCAGAACAATCGCGACGATGTGCTGCCCTACTACGAGGACGAAACGTCGGCGATCCACCGCCGCGACCCGGACGCCGCGCGGGCGGCATGCGTCGGCCGCGCCCACCTGATGGCGCAGACCATGCTGGCCGAACTGTTCCGGCGCAGGGTTTTCGCCGCACCCGACGACATTCGCCGGGTTGTTGCCGGGCCGCTTCCCGTCCTGGCGAAGACGGAGGCGGTCTGCGCCGAGCCGTCGATGGCGCTCTAAATCGACTCTCGCCGCGACGAGTTGCCGCCCGATAGATACGGTGGCGGTGATGAACTCGTGCGAAGGCCCGCGCGCGAAGTGCGGCGCCAAGCTGTTCGGACTAACCGCGACAATTGTGATCGTGGTCAGCCTGGTGCTGGCCGGACCCGCGTTCGCCGACCGCAACCAATGCGCGCCGGGCGGACCCGAGAGCGCGTCCGCCTTACCGAAAGACCTGACCACCGTCGGCGGCGTCGGACGCGACGACGACCACACGACCGCCTCGGTGGAGCCGCTCAGCGAGATCAACGTCAACGCGTTGGGCCTGAACTCACCGGGCGTCCTGAACGTCGGCACCCTGTCGGATGCCCCGCCCTCGGTCTGTGTTGACGCGAACGGCACCTTCAGCGGATTCGACAATCAGCTGCTGACCGCGATGGCGAAAAAGCTGGGCCTGCAAGTCCGTTTCGCCAGTACCGATTTCTCCGCATTGCTTGCCGAAGTGGCGTCGCGGCGCTTCGACGTGGGCTCGTCATCGGTGAAAGCCACCGCTGCCCGGCGGCGCACCGTCGGGTTTACCAACGGCTACGACTTCGGCTACTACGCGCTGATCGTGCCACCCGGGTCGCCGATCAAAAGCTTCAGTGATCTCGCCGAGGGCCAACGAATCGGCGTCGTCCAGGGCACCGTCGAGGAGTCCTATGTCGTCGACACCCTGCACCTGCAACCGGTGAAGTACCCCGGCTTCTCCACCGTGTACGCCAGCCTCAAGACCCACCAGATCGACGCCTGGGTCGCGCCGGCGGCGTTGGCCACCAACGTGATGCACCCGGGCGATCCGGCGGTGGTGGTGGCCAACGAGTTCAGCGCCGGCGACTTCGTCGCGTACCCGGTTGCCAACGACAACCCGGCACTGATCTCTGCGCTGAACTCCGCGCTGGACGCCGTCATCGCCGACGGCACCTGGTCGAAGCTCTACTCGGAATGGGTCCCACGCCCGTTGCCACCGGGCTGGAAACCCGGATCCCGGGCCGCCCCGGTACCGCAGCTGCCGGACTTCGCCGCGATAGCGGCCAGCAACCACCACAGGTCGACGCACCCGCCGGCCCCGAAATCCGTACTCGCACAACTGGGTGACCAGTTCTTGGACTGGGATCTCTACAAACAGGCCGTCCCCGCTTTGCTTATGACGGGACTTCCCAACACGTTGATCCTGACTAACAGCGCGCTGGCGATCGGGCTGGTGTTCGGCATGGTGCTGGCCATGGCGGGCATGTCGAACTCATGGTGGCTGCGCTGGCCGGCGCGGATCTATACCGACATCTTCCGCGGTCTTCCCGAGGTCGTGATCATCTTGATCATCGGGATGGGGATCGGACCACTGGTGGGTGGGCTGACGAACAACAACCCGTACCCGTTGGGTATCGCCGCGCTGGGCTTGATGGCGGCCGCCTACATCGGCGAGATTCTGCGCTCGGGAATCCAGAGCGTCGACTCCGGCCAGCTGGAGGCCGCGCGCGCACTCGGATTCAGTTATCCGGCCGCGATGCGGCTGGTCGTGGTGCCGCAGGGGGTGCGGCGGGTGTTGCCCGCGCTGGTCAATCAGGCCATCGCGCTGCTGAAGGGCTCGGCGCTGGTGTACTTCCTGGGTCTGGTGGCCCAGGAGCGAGAGCTGTTTCAAGTAGGCCGCGACCTCAACGCGCAGACCGGCAACCTCTCGCCGTTGGTGGCCGCGGGCCTCTTCTATCTGTTATTGACTGTTCCGTTAACGCATTTGGTGAACTACATCGACGCGCGGCTGCGCCGCGGCGGCTCCAGCGACGAATCAGAAGAGTCTGCCGCCATTTTCAGCTCCACCCTCGGCCCGGGGATGACATGACCGACCACACCGCAAGCCACGCATCAGTCTCGTTGGAAGCCAGGGACATTCACAAAACCCTCGGCGGGAACAAGGTACTGCGTGGCGTCAGCTTCGAAGCCGCCGCGGGCACCACGGTGGCCGTCGTCGGACCGTCGGGGTCGGGTAAGTCGACGCTGCTGCGCGCACTGAACCGACTCTACGAACCCGACCAGGGCGACATCCTGCTCGACGGGCACTCGGTGCTGCACGACGATCCCGCCGAACTCCGTCAACGCATCGGCATGGTGTTCCAGCATTACAACCTGTTCCCGCATCTGAGCATCCTCAAGAACGTGGCGCTGGCCCCGCGCAAGTTGCGCGGGCTCTCCGCGGACGAGGCCAAGGAACTCGCGCTGGCTCAGCTGGAGCGAGTTGGCCTGAAGCACAAGGCCGGTGCCCGCCCCGGCATGCTGTCGGGGGGCCAACAGCAACGGGTTGCGATCGCCCGGGCGCTGGCCATGGGGCCGCAGGTGATGTTTTTCGACGAGGCGACATCCGCGCTGGATCCGGAGATGGTCAAGGGCGCCTTGCAACTCATCGCCGACCTCGGCGCCGGTGGGATGACGATGATTGTGGTCACGCACGAAATGGGTTTCGCCCGGTCGACGTCGGACATCGTCGTGTTCATGGATCACGGCAAGGTGGTGGAATCCGGGCCACCAGAGCAGATATTCGAAGCGGCTAAGACCGAACGACTGCAGCGATTCCTGTCCCAAGTGCTTTGACGGGCTAAAAATAGTCGCCGTAGCTACCTTGTACGGCCCCCATATCGGGCTAGACTGCCGACTTATGGCGGACAGCGACTCCACCGCGGCCGAGGTGACCGAGCTTGCGGAAGGCTTGCACCGCGCGCTGTCCAAACTGTTTTCGATACTGCGCCGCGGTGATCCCAGTGGAGTGGTGGCGGGCGAATTGACGTTGGCGCAGCTGTCGATCCTGGTCACCTTGCTCGATCAAGGCCCGATCCGGATGACGGATCTGGCCGCACACGAACGGGTGCGGACGCCCACCACGACCGTGGCGATCCGCCGGCTGGAGAAGATCGGACTGGTGAAGCGCTCGCGCGACCCGTCCGACCTGCGGGCCGTTCTCGTCGACATCACGCCGCGCGGCCGGGCCGTTCACGCCGAGTCGCTGGCTAATCGGCACGCGGCCCTGGCCGCGATGCTCAGCCAGCTCAACGAGTCCGACCTGGACATGCTGACCAAAGCGCTGGCACCGCTGGAGCACCTGGCCTCGGGCGAGCCGACGTCGGGTCCCGCCGGCGGAGAGTCCCCCGCACGCAAGCGTGCGTGAAAGTAGCTGTTTTCCAACGGCATTGGTGCTGTCCGTAGACTGAGCTTCATGCCAACTGCACTCATCACCGGTGCCGGCGGTGGTATCGGTTCCGCCATCGCCACCGCGCTGGCCCCGACGCATACGCTGCTGCTGGCCGGTCGGCCCTCGCCTCGGCTCGACGCCGTCGCGGAGCGACTCGGCGCCACCACCTTCCCACTGGACTTGACCGACATCGACGAGATCGCGGCAACGTGCGAAATCGTGGACGCGCTCGACGTGCTGGTGCACAACGCGGGGGTGTCCGTCCCGGGTCGGGTCGCCGAGTCGCATGTCGACGAATGGCGTGCCACCTTCAGCGTGAATGTCTTTGGGGCGGTGGCCCTTACGCTAGAACTGTTACCGGCCCTGCGCAGCGCTCGCGGTCAGGTGGTGTTCATCAACTCCGGGGCGGGACGCGCGGTTTCACCGGGTATGGCGTCCTACTCGGCCAGCAAGTTCGCATTGCGCGCGTTCGCCGACTCGCTGCGCATCGACGAACCGGACCTGCGGGTCACCACGATATTTCCCGGCCGCACCGACACCGAGATGCAGCGCGAACTGGTCGCGTTCGAGGGCGGTGAGTACGACGCCGACAAATTCCTGCAGCCCGAAACCGTCGCCGCGGCGGTCGCCCAAGCGGTGGCCACACCACGCGACGGCCACGTCCACGAAGTGGTGCTACGACCGGGCCGACGGTAATCGGCTTCAGACCACCAGATTGACCAGCCGGCCGGCGACCACGATCACCTTGCGGGGGGTGGCCCCGGCCAAGAACGCCTGGACCTTTTCATCACCCAGCGCGGCGGCTTTCAGGGTGGCGTCATCGGCGTTGGCGGCCACCACCACCCGTCCGCGCACCTTGCCGTTGACCTGCACCGGGTACTCGACGGTGTCGTCGACGAGGTAAGCGGGGTCGGCTTCCGGAAACGGGCCGTGCGCCAACGACGTGGTGTGCCCCAGCCGCAACCACAACTCCTCGGCCAGGTGCGGGGCCAGCGGTGCCAGCATCAGCACCAGCGGTTCGACCGCAGCGCGGGGCACCGCGTCGCGATGCTCTTTGGTGAGGTGATTGGTGTACTCGATCAGCTTGGCTGCGGCGGTGTTATTCCGCAGCGCCGCATAGTCTTCCGCGACGCCCTCGACTGTGCGATGCAGTGCGCGCAGGGTTTCGGCGTTCAGCTGCTGCGGCTCATCGGCCACCCGGGATTCGCCGGTGTTCTCGTCGACCACCAGCCGCCAGACCCGCTGCAAGAAACGGTGCGCGCCGATCACGTCCTTGGTCGCCCACGGCCGGGACGCCTCGAGCGGGCCCATCGACATCTCATAGACCCGCAGGGTGTCCGCACCGTATTCGTCACAGATGGTGTCCGGTGAGATCGAATTCTTCAGGCTCTTACCGATTTTGCCGAATTCCTGAAAGACCTCGATCTCGCCGTCGGGCCCCGGGTAGAAGAACTTGTTATCCCGTTCGATCACCTCGTCGGCCGCGACATACGACCCGCGCGAATCGGTGTAGGCAAACGCCTGAATGTATCCCTGATTGACCAGCCGGCGGTATGGCTCTCGCGAACTGACGTAACCCAGGTCGTAGAGGACCTTATGCCAGAACCTGGCATAGAGCAGGTGCAGCACCGCGTGCTCTGCTCCCCCGACGTACAGGTCGACGCCGCCGGGGTCCTGCGCACCGTGCTCGGCCGGCCGCGGACCCATCCAGTACGCCTCATTTTCCTTGGCGCAGAACCGTTCCGAGTTATGCGGATCGGTGTAACGCAGCTCGTACCATGAGCTGCCGGCCCACTGCGGCATCACATTCGTGTCGCGGGTGTACGGCTTGAGGCCGTCGCCCAAGTCCAGCTCGACGTGCACCCAGTCGGTTGCCTTGCCCAGCGGCGGCGACGGCTCGCTGTCGGCGTCGTCGGGGTCGAACAGCACCGGCGAATAATCCGGGATGTCGGGCAGCTCCACCGGAAGCGCGGCCTCGTTCAGCGCATGCGGGCGCCCGTCGCTGTCGTACACGATTGGGAACGGTTCGCCCCAATACCGTTGTCGCGCGAAAAGCCAGTCCCGCAACTTGAATTCGATCCGCGCCCGGCCGCGACCCTCGGACTCCAGCCGGGCGGTGATGGCTTCCTTGGCCGCCGCGACATCCATTCCGTCGAGGTAGCCGGCATTCACCAGCTCGCCGTCGCCCGCGTAGGCGGATTCCGAAACATCGCCGCCGGCAATGACTTCCACGATCGGCAAGTGGAATGCGCTGGCAAAATCCCAGTCACGCTGATCGTGGCCCGGCACCGCCATGATGGCCCCGGTGCCGTAGCCCACCAGTACGTAGTCGGCGATGAAGATGGGCACCGGCTTGCCGTTGGCCGGATTGGTCGCATAGCTGCCCAGGAAGACGCCGGTCTTCTCTTTGCTCTCCTGGCGCTCGAGGTCCGACTTCGCGCCGATCGCGCGCCGGTAGGCCGCGACGGCTTCCGCGGGCGTGACGGCTCCGTACGTCCAGCTGGGGTCCACGCCGTCCGGCCAGGCGGGGGCGACGAGTTCGTCGACCAGGTCGTGCTCGGGAGCCAGCACCAGATAGGTTGCGCCAAACAAGGTGTCGGGTCGCGTCGTGAACACATCGATGTCGACTTCGGAGCCCTTGCGGTCGCCGTTGAGAACGGTCGCCGAGAACAGCGCCTCTGCGCCGGTGGAACGGCCGATCCAGTTGCGTTGCATGGACTTGACCTGATCGGGCCAGTCCAGCACGTCCAGGTCGTCGAGCAGCCGGTCGGAGTACGCCGTGATACGCATCATCCACTGCCGCAACCGTTTCCGGAAAACCGGAAAGTTGCCGCGGTCGCTGCGGCCGTCGGAGGTGACCTCTTCGTTGGCCAGCACCGTGCCCAGTCCGGGGCACCAATTCACCATTGAGTCGGCCCTATACACCAGCCGGTAGCCGTCGATCACGTCGGCACGCTCCCCCGCCGACAATGTCGCCCAGTCCCGGCCGTCGTCGAGACGACGGGCACCAAAATCGAATTCGGCGATCAGCTCGTCGATCGGACGGGCCTTGGCGGCCGCGGGGTCGAACCACGCGTTGTAGATCCGCAGGAAGATCCACTGCGTCCACTTGTAAAACTCGACGTCGGTAGTCGAGAAGGATCGCCGACTGTCGTGCCCGAGGCCCAACCGGCCCAACTGCCGGCGGAAGTTGACGATGTTGGCTTCGGTCCTGGTGCGCGGATGGGTGCCGGTTTGCACCGCATATTGCTCAGCGGGCAGCCCAAACGCATCAAAACCTAAGGCGTGCAGTACATTACGGCCGATCATCCGGAAGTAGCGGGCGTAGACGTCGGTGGCGATGTAACCCAAGGGGTGTCCGACGTGCAGCCCGTCCCCTGACGGGTACGGGAACATGTCCTGCACGAACAACTTGTCGTCGGGCACCGGGGTGCCGTCGGTCGGGGCCAACGACCCCACCGGGTTAGGCACATTGAATGTTCCCAGCCGCGCCCAGTTGTCCTGCCAGGTGCCCTCGATACTGCCGGCCAGTTCCGCCGTGTAACGGAATGGCGGCGCGTCGGACTCCGTCTGGGCACCCGCAGGGATGCTCGGCGACGAGGTGGAGGGCGATTGGGTCACCTGAACAGCGTATAAGGGCCGACTTGCCGGGTCCGCCGGCCACAGGTTGATAAAGGTTGCGTTGCGCATAGATCAGAGGTTCATCCCAGCTCTATTTCGGCCCTGTCCAGCAGCTTTGACCTCTGGTTACAGTCACCGTCTATACGCACGGATGCTGGTGGGCCAGCCATTCGGAAGGATCGACACAGATGACTCAGATCGCCGCCCGCGGGCGCGTAATCGCCGGTGGTCTCGCCGCCGGTGTGATCGGGTTCGCCCTATTTTCGGGTGCTACGGCTTCGGCCGATCCTGTGGCGCCCGTCCCGCCGGGTCCCATCGTTCCGGTACCGGCGCAGCAGTACTACCCTCCGGCGACTCCGGGCAGCACGGCCAACAGCAACCGATTCCTCCCCACCCCACCGTCGGCGAATCCGTTCGCACCGCCAAGCCTTGCCGCTGCGCCCGCGGCGCCCAACGGCATTGCGGCTCCGGCCGCGACGCCTAACGCCGCCGCCGTCGCGCCGGCGCAGCCGGCCATCACCCCCGCGGCCTCCGGAACGCTGCGCGACTACTTCCAATCGAAGGGCGTCAAGCTCGAGCCGCAGAAGCCGCAGGGGTTCAAGGCGCTCGACATCACGCTGCCGGTGCCCCCGCGCTGGACCCAGGTGCCCGACCCCAATGTGCCCGACGCATTCGCGGTGATCGCCGACCGGCAGGGCAGCAGCGTCTACACATCAAACGCGCAGGTCGTGGTCTACAAGCTGGTCGGTAACTTCGACCCCAAGGAAGCCATCTCGCACGGCTACGTCGACAGCCAGAAGCTGCTGGCCTGGCAGTCGACGAACGCTTCGATGGCCGACTTCGACGGCTTCCCGTCGTCGGTGATCGAAGGCACCTACCGCGAGGGCGATATGACGCTGAACACCTCGCGCCGTCACATCCTCGCCACTTCGGGCCACGACACGTACCTGGTGTCGCTGTCGGTGACCACCGACCGGGCCGTCGCCGTCGGTGATGCGCCCGCCACCGACGCGATCATCAACGGATTCCGGGTGGCCGCTCCCGGGGCCGCGGCGCCCGCCCAATCCCCCGCGCCCGCGCCGACTGCCGCGCCCGTCGCGCTTCCGGCGCAGGCCCCCGCCGCAGTTCCCGCGCAAGCCCCCGCCGCCGTTCCCGCGCAAGCCCCCGCCGCGGTTCCCGCCCAGGCTCCCGCCATCGCACCCGCCGCGGTCCCCGCGCAGGCTCCCGTCGGCGCGCCGGTCCGGCTTCCCGCGCAGATGGCCGCGCCCAATCTGCTGCCCTCCCCGCAGCCCGCACCCAATCTGTTGTCCCTCGTACCGGGGCTTCCGCCGCTGCCGAACTTCAGTAACCTCGGCGCGCGCTAATTCGGCGCAGACACAAGGGGTGTGGAGCCCGGCGCGCGGATCCCTGACCGGCCTCGTATTGTGAGGCAATGCTGATCGCTGGGGTGGTGTGCGTGTGTGCGGCGGTGGCTTCCGCCGGGTTCGGAGCTTGGTCGCTGTCTCACAACCACGCCGTCGACGGCACTCAACTGGCATTGCGCGCAATGGCGCCGACGCAATTGGCGGCAGCGGTGATGCTTACCGCCGGCGGTGTGGTGGCACTGGCCGCATCCGCGCACACGGCGTTCGTGGTGCTGATCGTCTGCGTGGCCGGCGCCCTCGGCACGCTGGCCGCAGGCTCGTGGCAGAGCGCGCGCTTCGCGCTACGCCAGGAGGCGGCCACACCCGGTTGCGCCGGCGAGTGCAGCGTCTGCACGCAGTCCTGCCACTGACGAAGCCCCGCCGACGCGCCTCATGCGATAGGCCAGCATGCTGAGGCGCTTGTCGACGATCTTCGATCTGTTTCTGCTGGCCCTGGCCGCGACCGTCGCGATTGCCTCCCTCTTCCCCGCCCACGGCGATGCCGCCAAGGCCGCATCGGTCGCCGCGCAGTCCGCGATCGCGCTGCTGTTCTTCCTGTACGGCGCCCGACTGTCGCCGCAGCAAGCCTGGCACGGCGTGCGGCAATGGCGTTTGCACCTGCTCGTGCTGGCCACGACGTTCGTGCTGTTCCCGCTGCTGGGCCTGGCCGCTCGGGCGTTGGTGCCCTCGATCCTGACGATGGATCTCTACAACGGCGTGCTGTTCCTGTGCCTGGTCCCGTCGACGGTGCAGTCCTCGATCGCGTTCACTTCGATTGCGCGGGGCCATGTTTCGGCCGCCATTGTCAGCGCGTCGCTGTCGAACATCCTCGGCATCGTGCTGAC